>JBEVHL010000497.1:0-20667 GCA_040511255.1 Mycobacterium sp.
CACCCCGTTGAGCCAGACGCCCCAGTGCTGCCAGCCGTCGTCCCACACCTGAGGTGATCCGCTGGCCCACAGCGGCTGAACCGGCTTCGGCGGCGCCCACGCGGGCGGCGCGCCGGCATCGGGTCCGGCCGGGGGCAGTGGCACCGGGGCCGGCTCGGCACCGGCCACAGCCGCGCCCACACCTAGCGCACCTGCGGTGAGACCGCCGACAACTGCAGCACTGGCGATGACTTTGGTGAATCGCATGAAACGAGCTCCTCCGACTCTGAGTTCTGCGCGACTAGAGGTTGGTCGCGCCCACCGGAAGAGTTACCACCTCAGGCGGCCGATAAACCCGGGCTCAGCGCCGGCTCGTCGCCGCCGACTCGTCGAGGCTGTTCACCTCGGTCAGGAGTTGCTCAATGGCCGGGGGAACGAGAAGCACCGGAGCGGCGGAGTGCGCAACGACCGCGGCCGCGACACTGCCCTGGAAATGCCCCAGCAACCCACTGCGGCGGTGCGGCCCGAGCACGATCAAGCTGGCGTGGTGTTCGTCCGCAGCCGCGACGATGCCCTGCCAGGTCGGCGAGGCCTCCACGGCGACACTGCGCGCCGAGAAACCTGCACGCTCTGCGAGTGTCGCCCCGTGGGCGGCGGTCTGTTCGGCAGCCTGCCGTACTTCAGGAGCCCGGTCGGCGTTGAAGTGCTGCGTGCCGGTCGGGGTGAAACCGACTTCGACGGGTTGCCAGACACACACGACCACCGCGTCTCTTCCGGGTGTGAGCTGCTCAGCAGCATGCGTGATGGCCGATGCCGCGAGGTCGGATCCGTCATAGGCGAACAGCACCGGGCCGGACGAGTCGGCCGAGACGCGCCGATCCGACGGCACCAGGCTGGGCGCGCGGTCGGCCGGGGCGGCCGGGGGAGGCGGTAGGCCGGAGCGCAGCCGCGCCAACAGCGGCGGCGAGTACCAGGCCGGCGAGTCGCCGTCGATGAACTCGTCGAGGTTGGGCCGTTGCGGTCGGGCCCCACCGAGCAGGTAGATCGCGACACCGAAGACGGCACCGGCGATGGCGAGCCCGAATCCGATCCACAGCGCATACCCCGTGCCGATGGTGAGATCAGTCGACACCGTCACGGCGAAGTGAGCGAAGATCGGCGCGACCATGAACGCGGCGACCGCCCGCAACAGTTCGATGATGGCGAAGACTCGCTGCAGGCTCGCCGATTGCAGGGAGAAGCCGGCGACGAACAGGGCCGGGGCCACCGTCGCACCGAGGGCGAGCCCGGTCAGGCCCGCGCCGAGCAGGACCAGCGGCTGGTTGCCGGGGATGGCCAGTCGGAACACCACGATGCCCGCCGCGAGCAAGCCCATGCCGACCAGCGGCAGGTAGTGCATGGCTTTCTTGGTGATGACGATGCCGAAGACGAATGCCATCACGATGGCGCCGCCGAGTTCGGGTAGGTACAGCAGGCCGACGTGGACCGGGCTGAACGTCTGCAGCAGCACGTTGGCGGTCAGCGCGGTCGCGGCCACCGAGGCGGCGGCGGCAAACAGCGCGACCCCGACGCCGGCCACAGGGATCGAGCTGGTCAGCAGGGTACGGATGGTCAGGAGCGGGCGACGCGCCCTGAATTGGTAGACGATCAGAACGACGATCAGGGCCAGACCGCCAAACATCGGCACCGTCACCGCCGCGTCGGTGAATCCGTGACTGGTGAGCTGCGAGGCGCCGATGAAGCCGGCGCCGCAGCCGGCGGCCGCGAGCGCGATGGCCCACAGGTCGCGCGGGGCGTCGAGGTCGGCGGGCGGGGCGTCGTCGAAGGTCAGCGCGGCCATGATCAGCGCCAGCAGCGCGATCGCGGCGACAATCCAGAACAGGGGTCGCCAGGCGTGCGCCTCGGCCTGCACGCCGCCGACGAACGGGCCGATGGCGACCGCGCCGAACACGCACATGTTCATGATCACGGCTGTGTAGCGCAGCTTTTCCTTCGGGAAGCCGATCGTCAGCGGGGGAGCCGCAGCGATCAAGAGCATGCTGGTGGACAGGCCCTGCAGGATGTGTCCGGCGATGAACATGCCTTGGTTCTGCGCCGCCGCGGCCAGCACCGAACCGATCACCAGCACCACCGCGTAGGCGAGCAGCATCCGTCGCTGGGGGAGGTGCTGGGCGAACTGAACGGCCAGCACAGTGCCGACGGCATAGGCCGCGTTGCCCAGCCCCGAGCTCAGGCTCAGCGCTTGTTCGCTCATGTGCAGCTGTTCGGTGATGATCGGCACCAGCGGGTCGAGGGCCGCCGAGAGTGCCAGGTAGGGGATCAGTGCCAGCGAGACCATGGCGGCCACCGCCGGATAGCGTCCGGCGAGGGGGCCTTGGCGCATCAGTTCATCCGTCCGTATCTGAAGAGGTCTGCTTGGCGACGCCCCATTGCGCTCAGCCAGCCGCCGGGTCGAGCCCGCGGCACATGTGCCACAAACTTCGTCGCGACACGCTTTGTTCCCCGGCCCGGTCGTTCACAGCTGATTGGCAGGAAAACGTTTCGCGAATTACGGGGGCCGAGTATCACTTTCGTCAGCCCCCATCGGCTACCACTATGCGACTGTCGCCACCGGACCGCCCATTCGAGTGAACAACGTCACCCCGGCGACACCGACCGCCAACACCGTCGGGCCTCGATGCTCAACTTTCCCGGGTATCTCCCAAAGGCGTTGGCAGAGAAACATATTGAGACTGACCTCGACAGCAGTGTGTCGGTGACTCAGGTAGGCTCGTTTCCTCCCGCTCGTGCGCGTGGAACACTGGATCAATGGATTACGGTGACCCGCGGGTGGATGAGTCGCTACCGTCGGCCGGCTCGGAGGACATCGGCGTGGTGGAGGCGGCCGACGTGGTCATCGAGGCGGCCACCCGCAACCAGCTGTCCCCGACGGTGTTGGGGCAGATGCTGGTCAGCGCGGGCCGCACCATTACCGACGAGGACGACCTGTTGACGCTGCTGCAGCGGGTCGCCGAGATCGCTCACGAGGTGATCGACGGTGCCGACAGCACCGGGATCACCATCGATCTGGCTGGTCAGACCTATACCGCCGTCCATACCGACCACCGCACCCTGCGGGTGGACAGCGAACAGTACGACGCCGGCGAGGGACCGTGCCTGCTGGCCTCGCGTACCGGCACCACCGTGCTGGTCGACGCCGGTGAGGCGGCGGTGCGCTGGCCACGCTTCGCTGCGGCGGCAGCCCAGGAAGGGATTCACAGCTTCCTGGCGGCACCCCTGTTCACCGATGAGCACGCGCTGGGCTCGTTCAATCTGTACGGCCGGACCCGGTCTGCGTTCGATTCCCTCGACGCGGAGGTCCTCGACCTCCTCACCGCGACGGTGTCCCGCACCATCGGGGACTTCGCCCGGTTCAGTTCGGCCCGCGACGTCGCGGACAGCATCAAGCGGGCCCTGGTCACCCGCGCCCCCATCGAACAGGCCAAGGGCATTCTGATGGCGATCCACGGCATCGACGCCGATCAAGCCTTCGACCTGCTGCGGGAACAGTCCCAGACCACCAACGTCCCGGTCCGCACGGTGGCCACCAACTTCATCCACAAGATCAATGCGTCCGCTCCCAGCGCCGAAGGGCAAGGGGCGTAACCCAATTCGTTGACCCGCAGCGTCTATAGGTAGGCGGTGAGTCGGGCGGCGATTGCCACCGCACCGTCGGCGCCGATGGCCTGGGCATCACTGACGCCGGTGCTTCGGCCGGCCCGCAGCGCGGTTCCGACGTACCGGGCGTCGGCTCCACTGCGGAACGGCCGTAGGTAGTTCACCCGGAGCGACGCCGTGTGCAGGGGGCTGCCCACCCGCGAGTTGTTGAGTGCCGCGGAGGCCACCAATTCCAGCGCGGTGGCCGATATCCCGCCGTGCACGATGCCCATGGCGTTGTTGATCGCCGGATCGGGCGATTGGACGAGTACTGACGTTCCGCCACCTTCGGCAACCCGGACCGACATCTGATCGGCGAGAGTCTCGGGCCGGTCCTCGTCCGCGGGTTCCACCGCCCACTCTCCTGCGACATTCCCGGGTGCCCTGATGTAGAACGAGCGCACCGAGGCAGTGCCCACGAGGTGTCCGTCCAGCGCGAGTTCACACGCCGCCAGTGCCGAAGCATTCTTGGTACCGAGCGGACGGCTGGTGGTCAGCACCGGAGTGTCGGGGGCGGCATCGATCAGGGCCGCGGCCTCAGGGGTCAGTTCGAGTGACAGCTCACTGGACACCGTGTACTCGTCGGGTCCGCATCGGCGGTGGTTGAGCAGGCCGCCGACATGGTCGACGATCATGGCCATCGTCGCCACGGTGGGGATACCGGTGAGGGGGTTGACCAGGCGGGCAACGGGGATACTCGCGCTGCACCGCTGCGCGCCGTCTTCGAAGGTCTGTACCCCCAGCCGCCCCAGCGGTGAGGTCAACGGATGCCTCATTGCTGCGCCCGGAGTCCCAGGAACAGGGCATCGATGAGTCCATCGAAGTGTTTGATGGTTTCCTCCACGGTCCGGACATGGGTGAGGATGCGGTAGACGGTCGTGCCGATGACTGCCTCGGCGACCGCTTCCAGGTTGGCGTCCCGGCGGATGTCGCCGGCCTGGGCGGCGGTACGGAGTCGAGCCAGCAGGGCCTCATGATGCGGGCCGGCCAGCTGGTCGTAGAGCGCGTTGCCGTCCATCGGGTTGTCGGCGGCGGCCACCGCGAGTGCGCGACTGAGGGCGACGTTGCGCGCCGAGCCGAGGTAGGCGGCCTGGCCGCGCAGCCAGGTACGCAGATCGGCCTCGACGTCGCCGGTATCGGGGAAGGCGAACGGACCGTGCTGTGCGTAGGCGTCCAGGACGGCCTCGGCAACCAGCGGCGCCTTCGACGGCCAGCGACGGTACAGGCTCTGTTTCCCCACTCCGGCGAGGCTGGCCACCCGGTCCATGGCGACGTCGGCGTACCCGCCGGAGATCAGCATGTCGCGCACCGCTTCGAGAATCGCGTCGTGTGTCGCCTGGCTGCGGGGTCGACCACGGCGCGGCGCTTGGTCCATATAGGCAGCGTAGGGCCGGACCGATGCCGGGCCAGCCAAAACCGCAACCATTACGAGAATTAGTGTCTAGTATTAGCGCGGCTCGGCGAAGCCGATCAGCCGACGGGCGTCTATCCGAAGGAACCGATGAGCAAGCTGCGCGTCATTCAATGGACTACTGGCAAGGTCGGAAAGTTAAGTCTACGAGGCATTCTCGACGACCCCAGGTTGGAACTGGTGGGCGTCTACGCCTACTCGGAGGACAAGGCCGGCGTCGACGCCGGACCGCTGTGCGGCCGACCGGACACCGGGGTGCTCGCGACCACCGACATCGACGCGCTCATCGCCCTGGGTGCTGACACGGTTTTCTACAACCCGTTCATGGCTGATCTCGATCACGCGGTCCGCCTGCTCGAAAGTGGCCTCGACGTCATCAGCACCAACCTGTTCCTCAACGTCGGCGGGATCCAGGGCGAGACCAAGGACAAGCTCACCGAGGCGTGCCAGCGGGGCGACAGTTCGCTCTACATCACCGGCATCAACCCCGGGTGGATCAACACGATGGTGACGGCGATGACCGCCATCTGCCGTGACGTCCAACAGGTGTCGATCTTCGAATCCGCCGACGTCTCGGTATACGAATCGGCCGAAACCTGGCAGGCGCTTGGCTTTTCGCTGCCCGAAGCGTCACCCGGCGTGCTGGAGATGGTGAAGCTGTGGCTGAGCACCTTCCGCGACTCCGTCGAGCGGATGGCCGTCGCATTGCACTACGAGCTCGACGATCTGGAGTTCTTCGTCGAGCACCAGACCGCGTCGGAGGACGTCGACCTGGGCTGGTTGGCCATGAAGAAGGACACCATCGCCGCCATCCGGGCGGGCTGGAACGGCAAGGTCAATGGCAAGACCGTCGTCCAGTCCAACGTGGCCTGGTATCTGACCAAAAAACTCAACGGGGACTGGGTGTTTGACGACGACCACTACCACATCGTCATCAAGGGTGAACCCGAAGTGCAGACCCGCATCCGGTTCATCCCGCCCGAGCACTGGGGCAACCACGAATGGGACACCATGACCGCGATGCCCGCAGTCAGTGCCGCCCGCAACGTCGCCACTGCACCAGCGGGCATCCTCACCCTCAAGGATGTCGGGCTGCCCTGCGCGCCGGCTGGGATCTGGCTGGGAGATCGCGCCGAGGTGGCGCCCTAGCTACGGCCTCCCGGTATTTGCATTGCGCGCCAACATGATCCACAACGCATCATGCAGTGATGACTTGACGGCGTAGTCGGCCATTCCGAGGTCGGTGGCGGTTTGGTTGGTCGTCCAGCCTCGGAAGAAACAACGGGTCAGCACCGCGCGCTGCTCTGCGGAAAGCTGGGCCACGAAGTGTGCGATCCGTGCGCGGTCGGAGGCGGCGGGGTCAGCGGTGCGGCGCCGCTCCCGACTCCGGTGCAGGCCGAGGTTCATCGTCCAACCGCGTACATACACCCACGGTCCCCGGCACGGGGTCACGTGTCGTTACTGCTGGCGACCAACTTCTCTACCGGCTAGCTGCAATAAAGCTGTCGGCAGGGGAGATGAAAGGGTGGACCGATGTTCACCGTGTCAGTGCCGACCCTTGCGGTCGCCGGATCAGATGACCGCTTCCCGGTTCGCCGGGTCTACTGCGTCGGACGGAACTACGCCGACCATGCCCGCGAGATGGGGTCAGACCCCGACCGCGAGCCGCCGTTCTATTTCACCAAGCCGGCCGACGCCGTCTTCACGGCGGTCGAGGGATACCGCGGTGGTCCGTCCGGCGTCGTGCCCTATCCACCCCTGACACACAACCTGCACCACGAGATCGAACTCGTGGTCGCCATCGGCTCCGCCGTGGTGGGCACATCGGCTGATGCTGCCCTGCAACATGTTTGGGGGTATGGGGTGGGTGTCGACCTCACCCGGCGAGACCTGCAGGATCAGGCGAAAGCCACCAGGCGGCCCTGGGATCTGGCCAAGGGATTCGACGCCTCCGGTCCACTTTCGCCGCTGGCCCCCGCCGCCGAGGCCAGCGGACAATCGGGCCGGATCTGGCTGGCCGTGGACGGCGAACTGCGTCAGGACGGCGACCTGGCCGACCAGATCTGGCCCGTCGCCGACGTCATCGCACAGCTGTCCGCCTCGGTCGCGCTGGAACCAGGGGATTTGATCATGACGGGCACACCGTCGGGCGTGGGCCCCATCGACCGCGGCCAGACCGTCACCAGCGGCATCGAGGGCATCTGCGACCTCACCTTCACCGTGAGATAGCGCCCGGTTCGGTGATGAAGTCGATGGCGGCGTTGATGGCCGGGCGGTGCCGCAGAATCCGGTAGTGCGCCAGGCGGCCGAGCCCTTTGGTGGTGACCAGGCTCGCGCCGGGCCACGTGTCGGCAATCTGCGTACTCGCCGCGTACGGGCTGTCCAGATCGTCGGGATCATGGACGAGCAACAGCGGCGGGTTGGTGGCACTGGCCGCGATCGCCGAGATGTCGGTGTCGTACAGGGGTGTACCCAGGCGGCGGTCCAACCGTCGATGCAGGCGCTGTCGGATGCGGGGTCCGAAGCCGTACCGGACGGCGAACAGGTCGAGGTACAGGGCGAAGTCACCCATCGGGGCCAGGAACACCAGGCGCTCTGCGGCTGCGCCCCTGGCCACCGCCAGTGCCGCGGCTTTGGCGCCGAGGGAATGCGCCACGATCGCCTTGGCCGGCCCGTGGGCGGCCACCACGGCGCGGACCGCTTCGGCGCATTCCACGATGGTGGTGCGTCCAGGCGCCAGGACACCGGCGGCGGAGCCGTTGTGACTGGGGAGATCGACCGCCACGACGCGGTGCCCGGCATCGACGAGGGGTTTGACGAACACCCCGAGGTGGGCCTGGCAGCCGCCCCAACCGTGGACCAGGTAGACGCTCGGCCCGGCGCCCCAGGACTGACCGGCGACCCGATGTCCTTGCCACCACGCCTCGATGGGCTCGCCGGCAGGGACGCCGGGCGGCATCCGCAGGCTCATTTCGATCGCAGGCGGAGTGCACCAGAGCTCGATCGCCAATCGCGCTCCGAGCCCGGGCGCCAGACGTTCGAGCAGGGCGAATGCCTGGCGTACTCGCGGTGCCACGGGGGCCTCGAGACCCGAACCGCTCTCGGTCACCGTGTCGGGAATGTCCGCAACCACCAAATGCCCTTCACGTCGTGCTGCTGATCGATCGGTTCGACCTTTGACATATTGACCGCTGAAGTCAAACGGGCGGCGGTCACTCGCTCTCACACAGCGGCCGCGGTGTCACGAAGGCAATAGACCGGCCGCCTGATAGCTCTCGATCAACGTGTCGTACAGCGAGATGTCGGAACGGCTCCGCGCAATCAGCTGGGCACCGGCGACCGCCGCGAAGATGGCACGCGCCCGTGCTTCGCTGTCTTCGGAACCGACCACTGCCGCCGCAACCAACATCCGGCTCAGCCACGCCACATTGACGTCGGCGAACGTCTGGACTTGTTCTTGCACGGGTGCGGGAAGGTCGTCGTATTCGGCGGCCATGTAGCTGCACAGGCACATGCGGTTGTCGTTCTCCAGCGCCGCGCGGAACGTTCCCGGGTACTGCCGCAAGGCATCGATCGGATCGGTGCTCGCCGACAGGGTCTCCAACACGGCGGCGGAATCCTCCCAGTAGCGCTGGGCGACGGCTGCGCCGAGCTCGGCTTTCGTGGGGAAGTAGTGATAGACGCTCGCGGCCTTGATGCCGACGTCCTGCGCCAGATCGCGAAAACTCAACCCGCCGTAGCCGCGCGTCTGCGCGACGCTCCTGGCGGTGGCCAGAATTCGCTCGCGGGTGTTGGCGCTGTCGACACTGGTCACGCTCACCAACGCTACCTACCTATCGGCAGGTAGACAACCTACCAAGCGGCAGGTAGGGTTCCCTACCAATCGGCAGGTAGGCAGAAAAGGACAATCATGAGCGCAGAAATCATCTATTCCGACGCATCCACACTGGCTCAACTGATCCGCACCCGGCAGGTGTCGCCGGTCGAGGTCATGCAGGCGCACCTGGATCGCATCTCGGCCATCGACCCCCAGATCAACGCGATCGTCAGCGTGGCAGGCAATGCACTCGACGCAGCGCGTACGGCCGAGGCGGCCGTGCTGGCCGGCGACGAGCTCGGCCCCCTGCACGGGGTGCCGATCTCGGTGAAGGATTCGATCGACACCGCGGGCATTGCGACCCAGCGCGGCACACCGATCTTCAAGGGACGCGTCCCAGAAGTCGACGCCGTCAGCGTCGCGCGGATGAAGAAGGCCGGCGCGATTGTCTTCGCCAAGACGAATCTGCCGGAATTCTCCTACTCGACCGAGAGCGACAACCTGCTCAGCGGCCGGTCCAACAACCCGTGGAATCTCGACCGCACCCCCGGCGGATCGAGTGGCGGCGAGTCGGCCGCCATCGCGGCGGGCATGTCGCCACTGGGACTCGGCACCGACCTCGCGATCTCCGTACGAGGCCCGGCGGCACAGACCGGGATCATCGGGCTCAAGGCGACGCACGGACGCGTCCCGATGACCGGCGTCTGGCCGCGAGCACCACGGCGCTTCTGGCACGTCGGCCCGATGGCACGCAGCGTCCGCGACATCGCGCTGGCCTATTCGGTCCTCGCCGGCCCCGACGGCGGCGACGCCTTCGCCAGCAGCACAGGACAATTCGATGCGGGCAGAGTGGCCTCGCCGGACCGACCGCTACGGGTCGGCTGGCTTGTCGAGCCCGGCTTCGGACCGATCGACCCACAGGTGGCAGCGACCGTGCAGGCGGCGGCGCAGGCGCTCCATGGCGCCGGTTGTGTGGTGGAAGCCGTCCGGATCCCGGCACTCGAGCGAGATTTCGCGCTCGAGGTGTTCGGTCGGCTGCACGTGATGGAACTCAAACCCGCCTTCGCTGAGGCAACGGCCGGGCTCGGCCCCGACCAGATCTTCAAGACCTCCAGAAACCTGCTGGCCACCCCCGACACGTCGATGGCCGCCTTCGTCGACGCAGAGCAGGCAGCCGACCGCCTCAGGGATGGATTCGCCGAGTATTTCCAGCGATACGACGCCTTGGTCTGCCCGGTGCTGCCCATCCCGGCGCATGAACACGGCGCCACCGAATTCGTCATCAACGGTCAGACCGTGGACGCCTCCTACGTCATGGCCGCCACGGTGCCGTTCAACATCACCGGCCTGCCCGCGCTGTCCATGAGGTTCGGCACCAGCGGGGAAGGCCTACCGATCAACGTCCAGCTGGTGTCCGCCTGGTCGGCCGAGTCGACCATCTTGGAATTGGCGTCGCTGTTGGAAGCGGCCAGCCCGGTTCGCGGCCTGCATCCGGACCTCTGAGGCGGCGGCGCTGATACCCTCACTTGCGCAGCATTCGCCTCCGTAGCTCAGTGGTAGAGCACCGCTCTTGTAAAGCGAAGGTCGTCGGTTCAATCCCGACCGGGGGCTCCAGGTACCTGCCGGCCGATCACTCGTCGTGCTCGACGATCCGCTGGGACGGAACCGGCCGGGCGGACGGGCGGCGGCCGAACTGGCGCGGCAGCGGAATGCGGTCGGCGATATTGCTCAGCGGGTTCACCACCTGACTCAAAGTAGTGACGGCGTCGAGCAGGAGGTCGATTGTCGGGGCCAGCGCTTCGAGTCCCGGTGCCAACCGGTTCAACGTGTCGGCCACGTCGGCCAGCTGTTCCAGGGGACCGTTGCGTGCGGTCAGCTTCTCGACCAGACCGCCCTCGGCCAACAACCGGTCGGCCAAACCGTCCTCGGCCAGCAGGCGTTCGACCAGGCCGTCCTCGTCCAGCAGTTGGTCGACCAGCCCGCCGGGAGCCAATGCGCGTTCCAGGCCGCCACCTTCTGCGGTCAGTCGGTCCAGCAGGCCGCCCGGCGCCGTCACCCGATCGAGCAGGCCGCCGGGTCGCATCAGTCGGTCGATCGGACCGTCGGGTGCCAGGGCCCGGCCCAGGGGAGCGTCGTCGTCGATCAGCCCGGCGATGCGGTTTGCGCGAGCAAACTGGTCGTTCAGCCCGAACATGTTCATCACCGAATTCGCCCCGGTAGGCGCGCCGGTTTCCCCAAGCGACTGCTTGACCAGGCCCAATGCCCCTTCGGCGACCCCGAGACCGGCTTCGGCGGCGGCCAGGCCGATCCGCGCCGGAGCGGTTGCCAGCGTCACGAGGCTTTTGCCCAGGTTCATGCGGGCAAGTCTAGGACGGGAGGTTTGCCGGGACCGGGCGTATCGGGGCACGTCACCGGGAGGGAACACGGCCAAGGCAGGGCGCAAGCCTCCGAGCAACCTGGAAACCGACTCACAGGAAGTGCACAGGACTTATCCAGCCTAAACGCAAGCAATTGGGAGGAGATTGATTGACTATGGCCGCCCCAGTGATTACAGAGACCAAACCGGAAGCACGCGTGCTGGTGGTTGACGACGAGGCAAACATCGTCGAACTACTGTCCGTGAGTCTCAAATTCCAGGGCTTCGAGGTGCACACCGCCGCCAACGGCCCCGCTGCACTGGACCGGGCCCGGGAGATCAAGCCCGACGCCGTGATCCTCGACGTGATGATGCCAGGGATGGACGGGTTCGGGGTGCTTCGCCGGCTGCGGGCCGACGGGATCGACGCTCCGGCGTTGTTCCTCACCGCCCGTGACACCCTGCAGGACAAGATCGCGGGCCTGACGCTCGGCGGCGACGACTATGTCACCAAGCCGTTCAGCCTCGAGGAGGTGGTGGCGCGGCTGCGAGTCATCCTGCGGCGCACCGGCCGAGGCGTCGAAGAGCCGCGGACTGCCCGGCTGACCTTTGCCGACATCGAACTCGACGAAGACACCCACGAGGTGTGGAAGGCCGGCGAGCCGGTGTCCCTGTCGCCGACCGAGTTCACCCTGCTGCGCTACTTCGTCATCAATGCGGGCACCGTGCTGAGCAAGCCGAAGATTCTGGACCACGTGTGGCGGTACGACTTCGGTGGCGACGTCAACGTTGTCGAGTCCTACGTCTCATACCTGCGTCGCAAGATCGACACCGGCGAAAAGCGCCTGCTGCACACACTGCGCGGCGTGGGCTATGTCCTTCGCGAACCGCGTTAACGGCCTTCGCGAACCGCGATAACGGCCCAACCGAACCCGACTGGCGGACAATAGACACATGCCCGACCATCGGCGACGCGGTATCCCGCTCCGGGTGAGCCTGGTCGCGGCCACCCTGGTGCTGGTGGCCTTCGGCCTGCTCGCCTCCGGAATCGCGGTCACCACGATCCTCGATCACAGCCTGGTCAGTCGGATCGACCAGACGCTCGTCGACGCATCGCGGGGTTGGGCGCAGGCGCCGCGACGGATGCCTCCGCCGCCCAACGAGGGCCCCAACCCGGGTCGGCCGCCGTCGAATTTCTACGTGCGCGGTGTCGGCGAGGACGGCCGGGTCTGGATGGCGGTCAACGACCGCGACGCCGACCCGAAGCTGCCGGACAACAATGACGTCGGCCCGGAACCCACCACGGTCGGCTCGATCGACGGCTCGCACGTCGAGTGGCGGGCGGTCTCGGTGCGCGGTCCGCACGGCGAGCTGACCACCGTCGCGATCGATCTGTCCGACGTGCAGTCCACCGTGCGGTCACTCATCTACGCGCAGGCCGGCATCGGCGCCGCGGTACTTCTGGTGCTCGCCGTCGCCGGGTACGCCGTGGTGCACCGCAGCCTGCGGCCACTGGCCGAAGTGGAACAGACGGCCGCGGCGATCGCCGCCGGAAAGCTGGACAGCCGTGTCCCGCAACGTGATCCGCGCACCGAGGTGGGCCGGTTGTCCCTGGCGCTGAACGGGATGTTGGCGCAGATCCAGCAGGCCATGGCCTCGTCGGAGTCCTCGGCCGAGCAGGCCCGTACGTCCGAGGATCGGATGCGCCGGTTCATCACCGACGCCAGTCACGAGCTGCGTACGCCGTTGACCACCATCCGCGGCTTTGCCGAGTTGTACCGCCAGGGCGCGGCCCGGGATGTCGAGATGCTGATGTCACGCATCGAGAGCGAGTCTCGCCGGATGGGTCTGCTGGTCGAGGATCTGCTCCTACTGGCCCGTCTCGATGCGCAGCGGCCGTTGGAGCAGCGCCGGGTGGACCTGCTGCACCTGGCCACCGATGCGGTGCACGATGCCCAGTCGATTGCCCCCGCCCGCAAGATCGCGATGGAGGTGTTCGACGGTCCCGGCACGCCTGAGGTGATCGGCGACGAGGCCAGGCTGCGACAGGTGCTCGGCAATCTGGTGGCCAACGCACTGCAGCACACGCCCGAATCGGCGGGCATCACCGTGCGGGTGGGCACCTATGAGGACACGGCCATCCTGGAGGTCGCCGACGAAGGCCCCGGCATGACGCAAGACGATGCGCACCGGGTGTTCGAACGGTTCTTCCGCACCGACTCGTCGCGCGCCCGGTCCAGTGGCGGCACCGGCCTGGGGCTTTCGATTGTCGACTCGCTGGTCTTCGCGCACGGCGGCACGGTCGTGGTGACGACGGCCCCCGGCCGCGGCTGCCGCTTCCGCGTCAACCTGCCCAGATTCGCCGAGGTGCACGCTCCCGATCTGGAGCTGGACAGCGGCCTCAAAGCTCGCTGAGCGCCGCCGTGATCTTGGCCTGAGCCTCGTCCAGTGATTCCGGCGTCGGGTTCTGGTTCGCGCCGCTGATATCGAAATCGCCAAGGGTGTAGGCCGGGAAGACGTGCACATGCAGGTGCGGCACCTCGAGTCCGGCGATCAGCAGGCCGGTGCGGGGCGCGTCGAACGCACGCAGCAGGGCCTGACCGATGCGCTGCGACAACGCCATGATCCGGCCGAAGGCCGCGGGATCGAGGTCCTGCCACTGGTCGAGCTCGGCGCGAGGCACCACCAGCGTGTGGCCCTGGGTGAAAGGTGCGATCGTCAGGAACGCGACGAACTCGTCGTCCTCGTAGACGAAGCGGCCCGGGATCTCCCGGTTGATGATCTTGGTGAAAAGGGTGGCCATGACGATCAAGCATATGGCGCCCAAGTGAACTCACAGCAACCACACAGGTGTGCTGCAGTGCCGTGGCAGCTTCCCGCGCGACCGTAAAGATCATGACCGAACTGGCCCTGCCGACTTCTGGCGCCCAAAACAGTTCGGCGGCTCAGCGTGAGATCGACACCAGGCACTACGTCCTGGACATCGTCATCCCGGTCTTCAACGAGGAGACGGACCTGCCCGGCGCGGTGCGCAGGCTGCACCGTTTCTTGGTCGACGAGGTGCCGTATCGGTCGCGAATCACGGTGGCGGACAACGCAAGTACCGACGGCACCCTCGAGGTCGCCCGGCAACTGGCGACTGAACTGCCGGATGTCGACGTCATCCACCTCGACGCCAAGGGACGTGGCGGGGCCCTCTGGACCGCGTGGATGGCCTCGCCTGCCGATGTCGTCGCCTACATGGACGTCGACCTGTCCACCGATCTGGCGGCCTTGATGCCGCTGGTCGCCCCACTGGTCTCCGGGCACTCCGACATCGCGATCGGTTCGCGCCTGATCCCGTCCTCGCGGGTGGTCCGCGGCCCCAAGCGCGAATTCGTCTCGCGCGGTTACAACCTCATGCTCCGCGGCGTGCTGGGCGCCCGGTTCTCCGACGCGCAGTGCGGGTTCAAGGCGTTGCGCGCCGACGTCGCCCGTGAACTCCTGCCGTTGGTGGCCGACACCGGCTGGTTCTTCGACACCGAACTGCTGGTCATCGCCGAGCGGGCCGGGCTGCGCATCCACGAGGTGCCGGTCGACTGGATCGACGACCCGGACTCCCGCGTCGATATCGTCCGCACCGCCGTCGAAGACCTGCGGGGCTGCTGGCGAATCGGCCGTGCCCTGGCCACTGGTGCGCTGCCGGTGCGCGAGTTGCGCGCCAGCCTGGGCCGGGAACCACTCGTGGCGGGCGTGCCCCGCGGCATGGTCGGGCAGCTCGTTCGATTCGGGCTGATCGGTATCGCCAGCACGCTGGCCTACGCGCTGCTGTATCTGGTGTTGCATCCCGCCGTCGGCGCGCAGGCGGCCAACCTGGCGGCGCTGCTGTTGACCGCAATCGGGAACACCGCCGCAAACCGGGCCTTCACCTTCGGGATCCGCGGCCGCGGTGACGCCGCCCGGCATCATCTGCACGGCTTGCTGGTGTTCGCGTTCGGGCTCGCGGTTACCAGCGGGTCGTTGTTCGTGCTGCACCGCTTCGATCCATCAGTCGGCAAGGTCGCCGAACTGTCCGTTCTGGTGGTGGCCAATCTGGTGGCCACGCTGGCACGATTCGTCGCGTTGCGTCGGGTTTTCGGCGCGCACAAGCGCACCTGAGCGCGCCCATGACGACGACGGAGTCCCCGGCGCTGGACACCGCGCCGCGGGTGCCCGGCCGTACCGGCGGTCCGCGGCTGACCCACCCGTGGGCTCTGCTGGCGTTGCTCGCGGGCACAGCTGTGCTCTACCTCTGGGGGTTGTCGGTCTCGGGATGGGCAAACTCGTTCTATTCCGCTGCTGCACAAGCAGGTTCGCAGTCGTGGAAGGCGTTCCTGTTCGGCTCATCGGATGCAGCAAACTCGATCACCGTCGACAAACCGCCGCTGTCGCTGTGGCCGATGGCGTTGGCGGTACGGGTGTTCGGGCTGAGCTCTTGGAGCATCCTGGCGCCGCAGGCCCTGATGGGCGTCGCCTCCGTCGGCCTGCTGTGGGACACCGTCCGCCGACGATGTGGTGAAGCGGCCGGTCTGGCAACGGGTTTGGCGTTCGCCGTGACGCCGATTGCTGCGACCATCTTCCGGTACAACAACCCCGACGCGCTGCTGGTGCTGTTGATGATCGCGGCCGCGTGGGCGGTGCTGCGGGCTGTTGACGACGGGCGCACGCGCTGGCTGGTGCTGGCCGGGGTCTGCGTCGGCCTGGGGTATTTGACCAAGCAGCTGCAGGTGATGTTGGTCCTGCCCGCGTTCGGGGTGGCCTACCTGGTGGCCGGCCCACCTCGGCTGCGCACGCGACTGTGGCAACTGGTGTTGGGAGTGGGGGCCGCAGTGGCCTCGGCTGGTTGGTGGGTGCTGCTGGTGGGGCTGTGGCCGGCCGATGATCGACCGTGGATCGGGGGCACCACCCACAACTCGGTCATCGAATTGACGTTGGGCTACAACGGATTAGGGCGGCTGTCCGGCGACGAGCCCGGTAGCACCGCCGGCCTGGCGCTGGGCACGGCGAATCAGACTGCGGCATCCGTGCATCTGTGGGGCGTGCCGGGGATCGGGCGACTCTTCCAGCTGGAGCAGGCCGGTCAGATCGCCTGGCTGCTACCCGCTGCCCTGCTGTTCGTTGTGGTGCTGTTGGCCTGGCGGCGCCGCGCGCCGCGCACCGACCCGATGCGGGCACAGGTGCTGATGTGGGGGCTGTGGCTGGTGTGCACCGCCGGGGTGTTCAGTTACATGGCGGGCATCTTCCACCCGTACTACACCGTGGCACTGGCCCCGGCGATCAGTGCACTGGTCGGAATCGGCACCGTGGAGTGTTGGCAGCACCGGCAGTCGCTGTGGGGTCGGGCCACCCTGGTGGCAGCCGTTACCGGCACGGCCGCCACCGCCTACTTCGCGCTGAGCTATTACCCGCTGTACTTTCCGTGGCTCAAATGGCTGGTGCTGGGACTGGCTGCGGCGGTGCTGATTTGGCTTGTCGTTGGCCGTACCGGATGGGCCGAACGTGACCCGGTGCGGACGGGCATCATCGCTGCGATGGTGGTGCTCGGGCTGCTGGCGCCGACGACGTATTCGGTGACGACGCTCATCCAGGGCAACTCCGGGGCGCTGCCCTCTGCGGGCCCCACCTTCCGGTCGCGGATCCAGGTGAACGCTTCCCGGGTCGCCGGGGCGCCCGCCGCGCAGATCATCGAGGCGACGGGTCCGGCTTTCCTGCGGCCGCGTGGTGCCCCCGGACGTCCGAACCGGGTTCCCGGTTGCAGCCTGCTCGACGCCGGTGCACCGCCAACCGACGTCATCGCCAAACTCACCGAGAACGCCGACCACTACCGCTGGGTGGCGGCGACAGTCGGCTCGATGTGCGCGGCCGGCTACCAGCTGGCCAGCGGTCACCCGGTGATGCCGATCGGCGGGTTCAACTCCACCGATCCCGCGCCCGGTCCCGACCAGTTCCTCCGGTGGGCCCTGGGCAAGCACATCCACTACTTCATCGTCACCAACCCCGTGGAGCAGGACAAGTGGGGCCATCTCAACGATGCCGCCCTGATTCAGCAGTGGGTGCAGCGCAATTTCACGCCCGAAAAGGTCGGCCGGGTGCTGATGTACGACCTGACGCAATAAACCCCGCAGGAGCGGGTGCTCCCACGGGGTTTATCGACTTACGAGTTACCGATCGGCGTCGGTGTAGCGGATGACGCCGCGGATGTTGCGGCCCTCCAGCATGTCCTTATAGCCGTCGTTGATCTGCTCGAGCTTGTACTGCGTGGTGATCATGTCGTCGAGGTTGAGCTTGCCCGCCTTGTACATCGACAGCAGCTGAGGAATGTCGAAATGCGGGTTGCCGCCGCCGAAGATGGTGCCCTGGATCCGCTTCTGCATCAGGGTCAGCATCGCCAGGTTCAACGACACGTTGGTGTCCATCAGACTGCCGATGGCGGTGAGCACCGTAGTGCCGCCCTTGGAGGTGAGGTTGACGTAGGTATCGACATCCGCACCCTTAAGCTCGCCGACTGTCACGATGACCTGCTTGGACATCAGTCCCCAGGTGACCTCCGCGATACCCGCGAAGGCGGTGTCGGTGTCCGGATAGGCGTGCGTGGCACCGAACTTCAGTGCGGCATCGCGCTTCCACTCCACCGGCTCGATGACGAAGATGTTGCGAGCGCCGGCGTTGACCGCACCCTGCACCGCCGACATACCGACACCACCGACACCGATGACCGTCACGTCGTCGCCGGGTCGGATGTCACCTGCCTTGACCGCAGACCCGTAGCCCGTTGTCACACCGCAGCCGACCAGGCAGGCCACCTCGAAGGGGATCGACTTGTCGATCTTCACCACCGAGCTCTTGTGCACCACCATGTACGGGCTGAAGGTGCCGAGCAGCGTCATCGGGAAGACGGGCTGGCCCTTGGCCGTGATGCGGTGGGTGTTGTCGGAGACCGCCAGGCCGCCGAGCAGGCCCGCGCCGAGATCGCACAGGTTGCGCAGGCCGGCCTGACACGACGGACAACGACCGCACGACGGGATGAAGGACAGCACCACGTGGTCGCCGACCTCGAGGTCCTCGACGCCCGGTCCGACCTCGGTGACGATGCCTGCGCCCTCGTGGCCACCGAGGACGGGGAAGCCCATCATCGGGATATCTCCGGTCACCAGATGGTGGTCGGAATGGCACATCCCCGACGCTTCCATCTGGATCTTGACCTCGTCCTTGACGGGGTCACCGATCTCGATCTCCTCGATCGACCACGGCTGGTTGAACTCCCAGATGAGAGCACCTTTTGTCTTCATTCCTACGTGCCTTCCGCTAGAGCCAGTGAAGCCAGACTAGAGCCATTAGTTAGCTCCGTCACACGCACCCCCAAGCAACTGCTCGGTGGGGAGTCACCAGATGGGGACGGGGCTCTGTCCGAGCGGGTAATACCCGGGCAGTTTCTCACCGGCGATGCTGCGTTCGATGCGCTTCTGCATGGTGGGCGTGAGGTCGCCGGATTCGATGAGCTTGACGAACGCCTTCTGCACGTGGCCGAAGTCGAAGAAGTCCCGCTGCCACTCGATCTTCAAATCGTCATTGAGTCGGAACCAGCTGCCACCGATGCCGTAGATCTCGTCGCGGGTGCCATCTTCCTTGTTGGCGACCTGCTTCCAGAAGCCCACGATCTCGCCGAGCTTCTCGTCGATCAGCACCTTCTGGTACTCGTAGTTCCAGTTCTCCAGGCCTTCCATCTCCAAGCCCAGCGCGACATCGCGGATCTCGTCCTTGCCGATGCACATCACGTCTTCCTTGGGCCCGATGTTCCAGCCGTAGGTGGCGTCATCGGTGTAGAACTCGGCCAGCAACTTCCAGTCACCCGCGACCTCGCCGTCCTTGTTGGCCTGCAGCCAGCGCTCGACCCAGTCTTCGAGCTCTGCACGACTCGCCTTTGAATCCGCCACAGTCAGTCCTTTTCTCTGAGGGAAATTGCTTGGGTAGGACACATTTCGATCGCCCGCTCGACGTCCTCGCGGATGTCGTCGGGTGGCTCTGAATCGAGGATCTCGACGACGCCGCGTTTGGGTACCGCGAACACGTCCGGAGCCTCCAGCTCGCACATCGCGTGGCCCTGACACAGGTCCTCATCGAGTTCAACGCGGTAGCAGCCCATTACTAGTCCTCTTGCTCATCAACCGTGCTTGATCCGCCGGCGATAGCGCACCTTGGCAGGCTGGGCCAGTTGCACGACCATTTTGGAGTGATCGTTCTGATAGCTCTCCGACGGCTGCGACATCTCAAACTCGTAGTCGCGGAGCAGAACCGAGAAGATCGCCTTGATCTGCATCTGCGCGAACGCCGCGCCGACGCAGCGGTGCTTGCCCGCTCCGAAGGGGATCCAGGTCCACCGGTTGATCAGATCCTCCTGCCGCGGCTTCTCGTAGCGGCCGGGCTCGAAGTCGTCCGGGTTGGGGAAGTCCTCGGGAATCCGGTTCGAGATCGCCGGCGATGCGGCCACCATCTGACCCTTGTGGATGGGGAATCCGGCCACTTCGAACTCATCCTGTGCCACCCGCATCAAGATGATCAGCGGGGGATGCAGACGCAGGGTCTCCTTCAGCGAGTTGTCCAGCTTCGGGATCTGGCGCAGCGCATGGAAACTCACCTCCTGGCCGTCGGAGTAGAGGTCGTCCAGTTCCTGCTGCACCTGGGCGTACATGTCAGGGTGGCGTAGCAATTCGATGAGCGTCCACGACGACGTCCCCGAGCTGGTGTGGTGCCCGGCGAACATCAGTGAGATGAACATGCCGGTGACCTCGTTGGCCGTGAAGCGGGGGTTGCCCTCGTCGTCCTTGATCGACACCAGCACGTCGAGCAGGTCGCGATCTTCCTTGCCCTTGGGTGGGTTCGCGATGCGGCCGTTCATGATTTCCTGCACCAACGCAACGAGTTTGACGCGTGACTCGTCGCGGATGCGGAAGCTTTCGATGTCGAGATAGGGGTCGACGTAGCACAGGGGGTCGGTGCCGCGTTCCAGTTGGTGGTAGTACTGCGCGAACCGACTGTCGAGTTGCTCACGGAACTTCAGCCCGATCAGGCAGGCCGTCGAGGTGTAGATGGTCAGCTCGGAGAAGAAGTCGAGGAGTTCGATCTCACCCTCGTCGCCCCAGTCGGCGATGATCTTCTTGACTTCGTTCTCGATGGTGGCCGCATGGCCTTTCATCTGCTCACCACGCAGCGCGGTGTTGTGCAGCATCTCGGCCCGGCGCTCGGGGTCGGCGTCGAAGACCACGCCCTCGCCGAAGATCGGCGTCATGAACGGATACGCCTCGGCCTGGTTGAGATCGCTGTCGCTGGAGCGGAAGAAGAACTCGTTGGCCTCCGCGCCGGACAGCATCACCACCTGCTTGTCGGCGAGCT
>JBEVHL010000498.1:0-9475 GCA_040511255.1 Mycobacterium sp.
TGCTCGGCGTCGGTGATCACCGCCCACTGGTTGGACATGATCTGACCGCAGGAGACCAGCTGCACCGCGTTGGGATGTTCGGCCGGCACCAGCACCGCCTGATCCTGCGCCAGCTGATCCCGGTCCACGGTGATCGCAGTCGCGCGGGCATCGGTAGCGATGGTGGAGACGGACAGGGTGGCCTCGGCCATCCCGTAGGACGGTTTGATGGCCGTGGGCGGCAAGCCGTACGGCCCGAACGCCGCGTTGAAGCGTTCGATCGCGGCCATGGTGACCGGCTCGGAGCCGTTGATCAGGCCCACCACGTTGCTCAGGTCCAGGGTTTCGCCCTCGGCCGGCAGGCCACGCTGGGCGGCGAGTTCGAAGGCGAAGTTCGGCGCGGCCGCGAAGGTGCGGCCGTGGGCCGATTCAGCGGCCAGGGCGGCGATCCAGCGGTGCGGGCGCCGGACAAACGCCATCGGTGACATCAAGGTGATCTGCCCACCGCACAGCGCGGGGACCATCGTCATCACCAGCCCCATGTCGTGATAGAGCGGAAGCCAGCTGACGCTGCGGGTGTTGGTGTCCAGCCCGCCGGCCATCACCATCTGCAGCACGTTCGTGCACGCCCCGCGGTGGGTGATCTCCACACCGGCGGGTGTGCGGGTGGAGCCAGAGGTGTACTGCAGGTAGGCGATGTCCTCGGAGTCCAATGCGGCCGGGACGAACGTTGCTCCCACCGAGTCGGGAATCGCATCGACGGCGATCACCCTGGGCCGTTGTGCCCGTGGCAGTTTGCGCAGGATGGCCGTGACGGACTCGGCGACGGCGGTCGTGGTGAGTACGACGGTGGGCGTGGCATCGGTCAACACCGCGTTGAGTCGGTCGACGTGTCCGGGCAGTTCGGGTGCGAACAGCGGGACGGCGATATTGCCCGCACCGATTGCGGCGAAAAAGCTGACGACGTAGTCGATCCCCTGCGGGGCGAGGATCGCTACCCGCTCGCCAGGGGCGCTGAGTTGCTGAAGTCGCGCAGCGATCGCCCGCATCCTGATGCCGAAGCCGGTCCAGGTGAGCTCGATGGCGTTGCTGTCCTGTCCGCGTGAGTAATCAAGATAGCGGTAGCACAGGGTGTCGCCGAGTTCAGCGATGTTGCGCTGCAGGTTGGTCATCAAGGTGAGGCCCTCAGGCAGCGCGATGTTGCCGGCGCCGTCGAGGAATTCCTCAACTGTCAGTTCCGCGGCATGGCTATGAAAAAAAGGCTCCCGACCCATGCCACCAACGATATTCGCGCCGGTCACGCTGGGTGGGACGCAGGGCGTGTGGGTTCGGTCACGACTGGGCAACGATGTTGTCGAAGCGACTCGCCTCAGCGGGTGGTGACCATCCCCCGGCACGCGAACTCCGCCGCACCGACCGCGCCGTCGTCCCGGCCTAGCTGGCACGTGCCGATCACCAACCCGCGGGTGGCGGCGGGCCGGGCCCGTTCGTAGACGCACTGCCGGATCGCACTCAACACCAGATCTTCGGCACCCCGGATGCCTGTCGAAATGAAGACCGCGGCCGGATTCAGAATCGAGACCAAGCCCGCGATCGCATACCCCACGTGCCGGCCGGCCGAGCGCAGCATGGCCGTCGTTGTGGGGTCTTCGAGTAGAGCGGCATCGCCGATCAATTCGAGGGTCAGCGCGTTGTGCTCGCGCAGCAAGCCGGCCAACGCCGGGCTCTCGCCGCTGCCCCCCAATGCTTCCGCGCCGCGGATCAGCGCGGGCGCGGAGACCACCGCTTCCAGACAGCCCCGATTGCCGCAGGCGCACAGCGTCTGATCGCCCGGGTCGATGCAGACGTGCCCGATATCGCCGGCGTATCCGTCGACGCCGCGCGCCAGTGCTCCGTTGACCACCAACCCGCAGCCGACCCCGCTGCTCACTTTCACTACCGCGTAGGTCTGGTGCGCCGCAGCGGGTCCGCCGCGCGCACCTTCGGCGATCGCCAACACGTTGACGTCGTTCTCGACATAGACGGGCACACCGAATCGGCGGCCGAAGTGGTCGCTGATGGACACCCCGGTCCACTGCGGCATGGTGGGTGGGGGTTCGGAGACCTGTCCGGAGCGATCTATGTCAGCAGCGATGGACACCCCGATGGCTCGAAGAGTGTTGCCGCCCTTGGTGATCTCGGCCTTGAGGACACGGTCGATCGCTCGCAGTGTGGTCGCAGGCTCGGCGGGGTGGGTGTTCTCGACGGTGCGACGGGTGAGCACTTCGCCATCGAGTTGCATCAAGACCAGCGAGACGCCATTGACATCGATGTCCACTCCGGCGACTACTCCGAACTCGGCACCGCCCAGTTCCAGCCACGAGCCGCGACGCCCGCCCGTCGACAGGGGCGCAGGCGTCTCCCGCGCGATCCGCTTCGTCAGCAGCTGACCCACCTCGGGCGACAGTCGAGAACGGCTGACGTCCAACAGATTTGCCACTTCGGTGCGCGGTAGCGGCCCGTGCGTGAGCAGTGCGGCCACCACCTGGCGTTGCAGCGTGGACAGATGCACCGACGACGCGACTCGATCTGTCATGATTCGACGTAAGTTGTTCTAGACATGGACGGAAGGTTCTCATAGCGTCGGTGACCACAGCAAGTACCGCGCAAGGAGAACGCATGAGGCTCGGCTTCTACACCGACTACACCCCCGAAATCGCTCAGTTCGCCGAGACCACCGGGTTCACGTCCATGGAACTGTCGGCCTGGCCGCAGTCCTCACTGAACGCCGACGAGATCACCGACGAACGGATCAAGGAGATCCGCGCCGACCTGGAGGCCCGGGACATTCAGATCTCGGCTCTTGGTTACTACCCGAACTACCTTGCGGCGGACCAGGAAGAGGCCGCCGAATACAAGCGATACTTCCGCAAGGTGCTGCAACTCGCCGACCGGATGCAGGTGCCCACCGTGTGCACCTTCGCCGGCCAGACCCCGGGCCTGTCCGTCGAGGACTGCATGGAGCCGTTCACCAAGAACTTCACCGAATTCACCGCTGAAGCAGAGGATCTGGGCATCCGCATCGGGATGGAGAACTGCCCGATGCTCAATCACAAGACCCGTACCGGGGAGAACATCGCCTACAGCCCGGAGATCTGGGCGGCCCTGTTCGAGGCCGTGCCATCCAAGGCACTCGGCCTGGAGATCGACCCGTCCCACCTGGTTTTCCTCGGCATCGATTACCTACAGGCGATCCGAGACTTCGGCGACCGGATCGTGCACTTCCACGCCAAAGACATTGACATCAACGAACATAAGCGCGCCAACATGGGCTTCTACGGCCAAGCATTCGGCAAGCTGGAAGGCTTCGGCAACGGCTGGTGGCGGTTCCGCGCGCCGGGGTGGGGCGTCGTCGACTGGCGTGCCGTCATCACCGCTCTGACCGATGCCGGTTACGAAGGCAACCTCGACATCGAACACGAAGACGAAGTGTTCGCCAGGTCGGCGATGTCGAAGATCGAAGGCGAAGCCGACATCGTCGAAATGCTCGGCAAGGAGCCCAACGCTCTGGTTCTCGGATACCGCTTCCTCGCGCCACTGATGCCGCTGGACGCCACTCAATTGCTGCCGCACTGATTCCCAACCGCTCCAGCACTTTTGGCCCACGCATAGTCAAGTGAGGTTTGACCTGTGACAACTATTCGACGATTCATCGCGGCGACCTTGTGTACCACCGTCGCGGCAGGCAGCCTGATCGCCTGCAGCAGCGATACGAAAACCGACGCCACCGGCACCACCGGGTCCGAGGTGCCCGCCAAACCGGCGACCAAACCCGACCGCCTGGTGATACGGATCTGGGCCGGTGACGAACAAAAGGTCTACGCCGACACCGCGGGCGCGGCCTTCACCAAGGACACCGGCATCCCGATCGTCTGGGACACCACCGACGAAGCGGTCAGCTACGCAAAGCTCAACCAGGAGATCGGAGCTGGCCAGCCACCCAGTGTCGACGCCAGCTTCAACGCCCAGCAGCGGGCTTACACCAACGCCGCGCGAGGCTGGACCATCCCGATCAACCCGGAGTTGGCGCCGAACATGGCCAAGGTGACCGCCGACGTCGCCAAGCCCACCGACAGCACGGGCGCGGCGTGGTCCTACCTCAACCCGTACACGCTGTCGGTGCCGTTCATCGTGCGCACCGACAAGATCGACCCCAACCAGGTCCAGTCGTGGAGCGACCTGTTCAAGCCCGACCTGAGCCAAAGCGTCGCCATCGACTCGATCTATTCGAGCACCGCGTTCGGCTTCGCTCAGTCCCTCGGCGTCGACCCGGCCAGCAATCCGCCCGACGGCATGGCCCCGGTCTGGTCAAAGATCTCCGAGATCAAACCGAACCTGGCGCAACTGGGCTCCAATTCCGACGTGGTCACCGCGCTGACCAACGGGTCGGTCAAGGTCGCCATCAGCAACACCGGCTCCGGAATCTCGGCACTGGCCGCGGGTGCGCCGATCAAAATGGTTGCACCCAAAGACGGTTTGTACGTGGTCGGTGATTCCTACTACATCCACAAAGGCATCCCCGCCGCTAGCGCGTACTACGCCCAGGTCTTCGCCAACTACATTCTCGACCCCGCCGTGCAGTCCGCGGTCGCCGACAAGCTCGGCCTGGTCCCGGTGAATCCGGAGGCCACCGTGCCGGACTATATGACCGCCGACCCCAAGGTGTTTCCCCGGTCACCGGCCGACCTCAAAGCCGTCAACGCCATCGTGGCGCCCATCCCGCTGATGGCCAAGAACGACGAAGCCTGGCAAAAGGCGTTCGACAATGCCATCGGTCAGTAGGGTCGCGTCCGTGGTGACCGCCGACAGCGATGCGCCACCCAGCGCCCGCCCGGCGGCCATCCGGATCGACCACGTCAGCAAGACCTACAGCGGCGTGACGGTGCTCGATGACGTGTGTCTGGAGATCCGCGACGGTGAGTTCTTCACTCTGCTGGGCCCGTCGGGCTCAGGCAAGAGCACCCTGCTCCGCATCATCGCCGGACTGCTCGACGCCGACCGCGGCGAGCTGCTCATCGGCGGCGAGTCCATGGCAGGAAAGCCGCCTTACACCCGCGAGCTGGGCGTGGTTTTCCAATCTCTGGCGTTGTTCCCTCACCTCAGTGTCGGCGACAATGTGGCGTTTCCCCTGCGGATGCGTCGCGTCGGCCGCAGGGACAGCGAGCGACGGGTGCGTGCCGCCCTGGCATTGGTGCAGCTGCCAGATATTCAGGACCGCAGCATCAGCGAGCTCAGCGGCGGCCAGATGCAGCGGGTCGCCCTGGCCCGGGCACTGGTCTACGAGCCCCGCATCCTGCTGCTCGACGAACCCCTGTCCGCACTCGACCGCCGGCTCCGCGAAACGATGCAGCTCGAACTGACCCGCATCCACCGCGAGCTCGGCGTGACGATCGTCAACGTCACCCACGATCAGCGCGAGGCGCTGATGGTCAGCGACCGCATCGCCGTCATGGAGCAAGGTCGCGTCGTGCAGTGTGGCGCGGGCCCGTCGTTGTATGCCGAGCCGAGCAGCCCGTTCGTCGCCGCCTTCCTGGGTGACCCCCTGCTGCTGGACGGAAAGGTCAGCACACTCAACGGGATCCAGACGCTGTGCACCTGCGGCGTCGAGCTGGCCGTCGACCAGTCCGCCGCCGCCGGGGACGCGGTGGCCGTTCTGCGCCCCGAACGCCTTCGCCTGCTCGGCCTCCCCGAGGCCCACGCCTTTGACAACGCCCTGCCTGGCACGGTCCAGTTTGCCTCGTTCGACGGGACCGGCACGTTCTATCAGGTGCGTCTCGATTGCGGCCCCACCGCCGCGGTGCACGTCCCCACCCGCGAACCTGCTCGGCTCCGCGAGGTCGACGAACGCGTGGTGGTGGCGTGGAACGCCGCCGACGCCCCGATAGTCGCGAGCAGCTGAGCATGCACAGCCGAGCCGTCGCCGAACAGTGGAAACAGTTGCCCTCGTGCGCATCTGCCCCGTCCTGGCGCCTTGTCGACGCGGCGGTGAGCGCTCGGGCCGTCGTCGCGCAAACCATTCCGGGGCGCCTTCGCCGAGTACTCCCCCTCCTACCGGGCCTGCTACTGGCGGGGTCGCTGGTGGTTGGTCTGGTGGCACTGGCCTGGAGCAGCCTGCACGCTTACGACAGCTTCCTGGCCGTCCAAGGTGGCTGGTCGTTGGCCCAGTACGTCACGATGTTCAGCGATCCGCAGTTCCACACGGTCGCCGGACGGACGCTTCTGATGGCCGTCATCACCCCGATTATCGCTGTGGCCGTTGGGGTTCCGTATGCCATCACCATGACGCGCTGCACCCGACGGTGGCTGCGGCTGCTGCTGTTGATCGGATTGTTCGTCCCGCTGCTCACCGGTGACATCACCCGCACCTACGGGCTGATCGCCGCTCTCGGGCCCGGCAGCCCTCTGGAGTGGATCGCGTCCACCCTCGACTTGGGCGCACCACGCCTGCTCGGCACCCCGTGGGCGATTGGGATCGGCATGGTCCAGACACTGCTGCCCGCTGTGGTGGTGGTCCTGCTGCCCGCTGTCCTACGCATCGACCCTGAACTCAGCTCGGCAGCAATGACTCTCGGCGCGTCCCCGCGGACGGTGTTCCTGCGTATCACGCTCCCCCAATTGCGCACCGGCATCGTGGCGGCCCTGGCCGCCGGCTTCGCCCTGGCGATGGCCGCCTTCGCCGACCCGGCCATTCTCGGGCGCGGCCTGCAGAACTTCGTCTCCAACTTCCTGCAGAGTCGCTATCTGACGCTGGGCAATCCACCGCAGGGCGCCGCGATCGGCATCGTGCTGCTGGTGACGGTCAGCCTCGGCACCGTGCTGATCCTCGCCCTCGGGCGACCCAGGAAACGCAGGAGGCGGCGATGAGGCGCGTACGGACGGCGGCCGTCGTGACCGGCTGTGCTCTGCTTCCCCTGCTCATTCCGACCGCACTGGTGCTGGTCGCGTCGTTGTCCGACGGCAGCGTCCTGACCTTTCCGCCGCACGGGCTGACCCTGCACTGGTACACCGCGATGCTCGGCAACGACGCCGTCTGGTCCGCCCTGGGCAACAGCCTTTACGTTGCCGGTCTGAGCGTGGTGCTCAATGTGCTGTGCGGAGTGCCAGCCGCCCTCGCGTTGCCAACCGTCGGGCGTTACAGCGCAGCGCTTTTCACGATCGTGCTGTCGCTCGGGCTGAGTTCACCAACCATCGTCACCGCGTTCGCCTATTTCGATGTCTACAGCCAGCTCGGTGTCGGGAACAACCTCACCGCTGTCGCGATCGCGGTTGCGGTGACGTCGTTTCCCTTCATGCTGTGGACGGTTCGCGCCGCCCAGGACGATCTCGGCTCCGATATCCTGCCCGCCGCGGCGACCATGGGCGCCGATCCCGTCGAACAGTTCCTCTTCGTCCGGCTGCCGCTGCTGGCACCGGGCATCATCACCGGCGCGCTGGTGGTGTTCGTCCTCAGCATCACCGATTTCGTGGTCAGCCAGGTGTTGACCACCGTCGACGACCAAACCCTGCCCGTCTATATCTATTCGGGCTTGCGTGGAGCGATCTCGCCGGACCTCGGCGCGGCCTCGGCGTTGTTCATCGTCGTGGTGGCAATCGCTTTCGCTATTGTGCTGCGGGTGGGCAAAGTTGAACGATTCCTGTTCCGCACATGACGCCCAGTGCCGCGATCGTCGGGACCGGATTCATGGCCGCGGTACACGCCGAGGCGCTGCGGCGCATCGGCGTCCCGATTCTTGGCGTCGCGGGTTCCTCCCCAGCTCGCAGCGCCGAACAGGCCAGCGCACTGGGTCTTTCGCCGTACCCCACGTTCTCCGACCTTCTCGACGATGACCGCGTCGACGCCGTGCACGTCTGCTCACCGAACCATCTGCATTACGACCACGCCCTCTCGGCGTTGCAAGCGGGCAAGCATGTGGTCTGCGAGAAGCCACTGGCGATGACCTCGACACAGGCCGCCGAACTCCGCGACGTCGCGCACGCCTCCGGACTCATGCACGCCGTCTGTTTCATTTCCCGGTTCTATCCACACTGTCAGGGCGCACGGCAGCGCGTCGCCTCCAGAGACGTCGGCGACGTGCGGCTCATCAGCGGAAATTATCTGCAGGACTGGCTGGCGAAGGACACCGACTGGAACTGGCGGCTCGATCCGGAGCTTGGCGGGTCACCGCGGGCGGTGGCCGATATCGGTTCGCACTGGCTCGATCTCGCCGGTTTCGTCGGGGGTCGCCGGGTCGAGGCAGTCGTCGCCGACCTCACCACCGCCATCCCCACCCGGTTGCGTCCCCTGACTTCAACTGCCACCTTCACCGCCGCGACCGGACCCACTGCGCCGACCACCGTCACCACCGAGGACATCGCGGGCGTGTTGATCCGCTTCGAAGGCGGGGCGCGGGGCGTGCTGACGGTGTCGCAGGTGTCCCCCGGCCGAAAGAACCTGCTGGCGTTGGAGCTCAGCGGGTCAGAAGCCTCGCTGCACTGGGCGTCGGAGAACCCCGAAGAACTGTGGATCGGGCACCGCGACGAGCCGAACCAACTTCTGCTCCGCGGGGGTGATGGCCCCGCCGGCGATTACCCGGCCGGCCACGCGCAGGGGTTCGCCGACGCATTCAAGGCGCTACACCGCACCGTCTACCGCGCGATCAGCACCGGCGGCCCGCCCGTCGAACCTGACTACCCGACCTTCGACGACGGCCTCGAGCAAGCCTTGGTCGCCGACGCGATCGTCACCAGCGCGCGCAAGGGGCAATGGGTGTCCGTGCTCCGCTAACCGGACTAGCCTGAGCACCGAGAGGCAGGCGAAATCCAATGGCGGATCGGTGCAGACGACGCGCATTCTCGGCGGTGGTCGCCGCGGCGGTATTGCTACCGATAGCTGTCCCGCCGACCGCACGGGCCGACGAGTGTCCGGCCGGGCAGGCCGTAGACGGCTACACCGGTCAGTGCGTTCTCGACATCGAACCGATCAGCTTCATGGATGCTCCGGAGGGCATCATCATCCACACCGGACCCAATTACTCCGGTGGCCAAGTGCCCAGCGTCAATGGCATCCCCTGCACGCCCGAACACTATGCAACGTGTATTGGCATGGGCTACAACCAAGTTCCGCACAGCTCACCTCAGTCGACGATCAGTCACAGTCCGTAACGCGGTCAGGCCGGCAGCGGCATCGGTCGCCCAGGTGGCGAACCCTTGAACAACACCTCGTTGCATGCCTGCCGATCAGGCACCCGTTGCTCGGGAGGGAGCGCTACAAACTCGATGACCAGCCGTTCGGCGATCGACCGGACTTTGACGTTGGTGGCCTGCGACTGGGAGCTCAGCAGTTGAAACGCATCGCCAGAGCTGATGCCGTAGATGAACATCAACATGCCCTTGGCCTGCTCGATGCCGCTGCGGTTCCTGTCGAAGGACGCGACGGCGTCTCGGAGCTTTTGGTCGTATGCGAGTTGGAGTTCGGCTG
>JBEVHL010000499.1:0-25708 GCA_040511255.1 Mycobacterium sp.
ACGAACACATCGTCGATGAAGACGGTGTTGAACATCGCGTTGCCGGTGAGCTCGCGCAGCGGCTTGACCTCGACGCCCTCGCTCTTCTTGTCGAGCAGGAAGTAGGTGATGCCATTATGTTTCGGCGCGCTCGGATCGGTGCGGGCCAGTAGCGCACCCCACTGCGAGTACTGCGCGCCGGTGGTCCAGATCTTCTGCCCGGTGATCCGCCAACCGCCGTCGACCTTGACGGCCTTGGTCGTCAGGCTGGCCAGGTCGGATCCGGCGCCGGGCTCGGAAAACAGCTGGCACCAGATCATTTCGCCGCGGAACGTCGGCGGCAGGAAGCGCTGCTGCTGCTCGTCGTTACCGAACGCCACGATGGACGGGATGATCCACGCGGCGATACCCATCGGCGGCCGTTTGACCCGACCGGCCGGGAACTCCTGGGCGATGATGATCTGCTCGATGGGCGCCGCGGACCGGCCCCACGGCTTGGGCAGGTGCGGCTGCACCCAGCCGCCCTCGGCGATCGCGACGGTGCGCTCGTCGCGTGGAAGTGCTTTCAGCCCGGCGACTTCCGCGCGAATCTCCTCGCGCAGCTTCTCGGTGTCCGGGTCGAGGTCGATGTCGATACCGCGCATACCCGTGGTGGTGGCGGTGTCGACCACCCGCTGCGGGTAGTCCGACGCCTTGCCGAAGCAGGCGGCCAGCAGTAGCGCCCGACGGTAGTAGACGTTGGTGTCGTGCTCCCAGGTGAAGCCGATACCGCCGTGCACCTGGATGCAGTCCTGCGCGCAGTGTTGCGCCGCGGCAGGCGCCAGGGTGGCGGCGACGGCCGCGGCGAACAGGGCGTGGGAGTTCGAATCGCCGTGGCTCGCTTCATCAATCGCGCGGGCGGCATCCCACACCGCGGCGGTGGCCCGCTCGGTGACGGCGACCATCTCGGCGCACTTGTGCTTGACGGCCTGGAACTGACCGATCGGCCTGCCGAACTGCTCGCGGATCTTGGCGTACGCGGTGGCGGTGTCGGTGGCCCAGCGCGCGACGCCGACCGCCTCGGCGGACAGCAGCGTCGACATCAGGGCACGGGCGGTGTCCCGGTCGAGGTTGGTCAGCACGCGATCGTCGGAGACCTCGACCGCGTTCACGCGCACGTGGGCGACGGGCCGCAGTGGGTCGATACTCGCCACCGGTTCGATCTCCAGGGCGTCGGCATCGAGGACCACCCAGGCTGAGCCGCTGATTCCGGGATCGATGCCGGCCACGGGCAGCACCAGGATGGACGCCTGCGCCGCCGCAGGCACTGCGCGCACCTCACCACGGATCACCAGCGTCTCGCCGGTACGGGTGGCGGTCAGGCCGGAATCGATCGCGTAGGCGGCGATGGCCGACCCCGAGGCCAGGTCCGCGAGCAGCTTGGACTCGGGATCGTGCGCCGCGATCAGTGCGCTGGCGATGGCCGACGGCACGAAGGGGCCCGGGACCGCGCCGTAGCCGAACTCGGCCAGCACGATCGCCAGCTCGAGGACGCCGAAGCCCTGTCCGCCGACGGACTCGGAGAGGTGCAGCCCCTGCAGTCCCTGCTCGGCGGCGGAGCGCCAGTAGGGCGGCGGGTTGGGGATCGGCGTCTCGAGCGCCTCGTGCAGCACCTCAGACGGCGCTACGCGTGCCACCAGCGAGCGCACCGAGTCGGCGAGGTCGACATGTTCGGAATTGACGGCGATCGGCATACGTTGCCCTTCCCTCTTAACCGGTTGGTTGGGAAAGAGCGTACTCGCGGGCTACAGCTTGTTGACCACGGAGTACGGTGCCAGGCCGTCGACCAACCGGCGGCAGTTGTTGATCCCGGCCGTCAGATACCGGGCCATCGTGTCGGCGGTGTACCAGCTGACGTGGGGGCTGAGCACCACGTTGTCGAGGCTGAGCAGCGGATTGTCAGCACTGACCGGCTCCTCGGCGAAGACATCCAGGCCGGCGGCGGCCAATTGACCACTGCGCAGAGCGTCGACCAGCGCATCCTCGTCGACCAGCCCCCCGCGAGCGGTGTTCACCAGAATCGCCCCCGGCTTCATCTTCGCGATCGCCTCGGCGTCGATGATCTTTTCGGTGTCCGGGGTCAGCGGCAGGTGCAGCGAGACGACGTCGCTGCGCTTGAGCAGTTCGTTGAGCGAAACCCAGTTGACGTGGAAGTCGTCGCGGGTGCTGCTGGTGTGAATCACCGTGGTGCCCATGTTGCGCACGGTCTGTTCCACCCGCTTGGCGATATTGCCGTAGCCGACCAGTCCGATGGTGCAGCTGTTCAGGTCACGGACGGTATCGCCGAGGTCGGGGTCGGCGGGCCAGCCCCGGCCCTCCCGCGTCGCCCGGTCCAGTTGGGGCAGGCGACGCAAGGCGGACAGCATCAGCAGCAGAGTGGCTTCGGCGACCGACGGCGCGTTCGCCCCGGGCATGTTGGCCACCGCGATCCCACGTTCGGTGGCGGCGTCGACGGCGATGGTGTTCACTCCGGTACCCAGCTTGTGCACGAGTCGCAGCTTGGGAGCCTTTTCCAGGTCCTCGGCGCTCAGCGGCCGCAGCACGTGCCAGATGACCTCTGCTTCGGGCAGTTCGCGGTAGAAGGCGTCGTCGTCATCCTCTGGGACCCAACGGATGTCGAGCCAATCCGATTCGGCGGCAACCTGTTCTACAGCTTTGCTCCCAGGCTTGAAATGCGCGAGAACTCTCAGCGCCACCTTTTCGTGATCCATTTGGCGATGGTATCGGCCTGTTCGCTGCGCGCCCCCGGCGTGGTGAAGTAGTGGTCGCTGTCAATCGAACACAGCTGCTTATCGTTGCTGGCCAGTGCGTCGTAGATGCGTTTGGCATCCGACGGGAACACACCCGTGTCCTGGTCGGCGTTGATCACCAGCGCCGGGCACTCGATCCGGGCGAGGTGCGGTTCAGCCCGCGTCTGGGCGTGCCGCAGACTCCACATCCCGATCCAGTTCCGCAAAGTGCAGGCGGCGGCAATGCCGTGGGTCGACCGGTTGGCGTTGACCGGCACCCCGGCGTAGCACTGGTTCGGCTGGCGTCTGGTCGGCTCGATCGCCGGGTCGACCATCCTAGGATCGGCCCAGGTGCGCATCACGGTGAACGGCCGGTCGGAGAAGCCGGCCGCGCGGACCCGCTTCAGTTCGGTTGCGGCCCAATCGGTGATGGCGTGGTTGCGGGCGATCTGCGCCGCCCGGTAGCGCTCGACGAAATCGGCACTGAACGGGGGCCCGTTGCGCTCGTCGAACAGGTCCAGGTCGGAATCGGTTGCCACCGGGTCGTTTTCGTCGACGACGGCACCGTCCATCCAGGCGGTCAGCACATCGGGACGGCCCGGGTGGGCGGCGCTCGAGACGTATCCGTCGGCCGTCGGCAGTTCGTTGAGTCCGGCGGCGGGGCGCATCCCTTCCAGCGGCGTGACATGGTGTGCTTGCTGCCGGCCGGCGTGAGCCTGGGCCTGGTAGGCGGCCATCAGGGACCCGCCGCCGGAATTGCCGAGCAGGATCACCGTCTCGATACCGGCGGTCTCCCGCAACCAGCGCACCCCGACGCCGATGTCGACCAGAGCGTGGTCCAGTAGGAAGGTGCTCTCGAAACCGCGAAAACGAGTGTTCCAGCCGAGGAAGCCGATGCCCCTGGTGGCCAGGTAATCGGCGAGGTAGTGCTCGGAGAAGTCGATCTGATAATGCGTCGCGATGACGGCGGCTTTCGGTTTGCGGCCCACCCCGCGGTAATAGAGCCCCTGACACGGATGCCCGCCCGCACCGTTGCGCTTGGCGGTGGGGGAGGACAGACCGACGAACTCGCGGATAACGCCGGGGGTACCCATCCTTGGGATGTTAGGTTCAGAAATAGCTCTTGACCAGGGAGGTGGCGAAGATGATCAAGCCGCACAACACCAATACGGAATTCGAACTGGGCGGCATCAATCACGTCGCCCTGGTCTGCGCTGATATGCAGCGCACGAAAGATTTCTATTCCGGCGTGCTGGGCATGCCGCTGATCAAATCGCTGGACCTGCCCGGCGGAATGGGTCAGCATTTCTTCTTCGACGCGGGTAACGGGGATTGCGTAGCGTTCTTCTGGTTCGCCACCGCGCCCGACGGGGTGCCCGGCATTTCGGCACCCGCCGCCATCCCGGGCATCGGGGAGATCGTCAGCGCCGTCGGGTCCATGAATCACCTGGCATTCCACGTCCCGGAGGACAAGTTCGACGCCTACCGGCAACGCCTCAAGGACAAAGGTGTCCGGGTGGGGCCGGTGCTCAACCACGACGCCCGACGGGATCACCCTCGAATTTGCTTGCTGGACCAAAGAATTCACCGCCCAGGACGCCGAGACGGTGCCCCGCACCGCCGCCGACCGGCGTGCGCCGGTGGTCGCGGGCTAACGGAGATACAGCGTCGGGTCGGCGAACCCGTCGAGAATTGACGCCAGCTGATCCACGAGTTCGCTTGCCTGCATGGAGATCTCGCCGGCCAGCCAGGCGCTGATGGTCTGACCGACACCTCCGACCACGAAGTGCGCGGTGGCCTTGACCCGACTGTTCTGTGCCACCCGCAGTGCCGCCTGGATGTGCTCGCCGGAGAGCATGGCGAACAGCCCGCCGTGCTCGGCGCGTTTACGCAGCACGATCGCATTGGACAATTGGGCGCTGAACAGCAGTCGGCCGATCCGCGGGTCGGCGGCAATGGTCTGCACGATGTTGGCGATGCCTGCGCGATTCTGTTCGGGCAGCGGGGCGGCGGCGACGGCGGCCTGGGTGGTGGCGGCCAGCCCAGCGGTCACCGAGTCGACCACCTCGGCGACGAAGGTGTCCTTGTCGGCGAAGGCCTCGTAGAAGTACCGCACGGCCAGACCTGACTGGCGGCAGACGGCCCGCACCGTCACCTCATCCGGTGCTGTCTCGCCACCGAGCAACTCCAGCCCGGCATCGAGAAAACGGCGCTTGCGCTGGGCATACCGGTCTGGCGCCTCGACGCCGCGGTAGGTCCGGACCTGTGCCACGCCGTCCATATTGACACTTGTCAGGTCTGCGGGGCAATATCAGGGAACGTTCGTTCTCACATTTACTGCAGGGGTAACCAATGACGGTCAGGGATTCGGTCCGGCAGCTGCGCACCCGCCGGGGTGCAGGCATCGACGACGGCATGATGGGCGTCGCACTGCTCGCCGGGTCAGCGAACGTGATCATGCAACTCGCCCGCCCCGGGGTGGGGTACGGCGTGATGGAGTCCCGGGTCGAGAGCGGGCGCATCGATCGGCATCCGATCAAACGGGCGCGCACCACATTCACCTATCTGGCGGTGGCCGCCATGGGCTCCGATGCGCAGAAGTCGGCCTTCCGTCGGGCCGTGAACGGCGCCCACGCGCAGGTGTATTCCACCGACGACAGCCCGGTGGCCTACAACGCCTTCGACAAGGACCTGCAGATGTGGGTGGCGGCGTGCCTCTACAAGGGCGGGGTCGACGTGTATCGCACCTTCATCGGTGAGATGGACGACGAGACGGCCGACCGGCACTACCTCGAGGGCATGTCACTCGGGACGACGCTGCAGGTGCCCGCCGAGATGTGGCCGGCCGACCGGGCCGCGTTCGACGAGTACTGGCGCGCCGCCCTCGACGAGGTCCACATCGACGACGCCATCCGCGAGTACCTCTATCCGATCGCGGCAGGCCGGGTCCGCGGGGTCCAGCTGCCGACGGCCATCCAGCAGGCGGTCGACAACTTCAACCTGCTGATCACGACAGGCTTTCTGCCGCAACGGTTTCGCGACGAGATGCGGCTGCCCTGGGACCCTGAGCGGCAGCGCAAGTTCGACCGGCTGATGGGTGTGATCGGCAAGGTGAACAACACGCTGCCGCGGTTCGCGCGGCAGTTCCCGTTCAACGTGCTGCTGCGTGATCTGGACTGGCGGATCAAAACCGGGCGTCCCCTGGTCTAGCAGGCTGCGCGCGTAGCCTCGGCTGGATGCGCAGCGACGACGACACCTGGGACATCACCACAAGCGTGGGCTCGACGGCGCTGTTCGTCGCTGCCGCTCGCGCGCTCGAGGCCCGCAAACCTGACCCACTGGCCGTCGATCCCTATGCCGAGGTGTTCTGCCGGGCCGTCGGCGGCCGCTGGGCCGACATGCTCGACGGGACGGCGCCCGACAGCAAGCTGGACTCGGAGTTCGGCACGCATTTCATCAACTTCCAGGGTGCCAGGACCCGATACTTCGACACCTACTTCGCGCGTGCCGCCGACACCGGTGTTCGGCAGATCGTCATCCTGGCGGCCGGCCTGGACTCCCGCGCCTACCGACTGCCGTGGCCCAAGGGCACCGTCGTCTACGAATTGGATCAACCGCGGGTGCTCGACTTCAAGCGAGAGGTGTTGGCCCAGCAGGGCGATCAGCCCACAGCCGAGCGCCGGGATGTCGCGGTGGACCTCCGCGACGACTGGCCGCAGGCACTGGTGAGCAGTGGCTTCGATCCCGACCGGCCCGCTGCGTTCCTGGCCGAAGGGCTGATGATCTATCTGCCGGCCACCGCGCAGGGCCAGTTGTTCGCCGGCGTCGACCGGTTGGCGTGCCCGGGCAGTCACGTCGGTATCGAAGAGGGCGAACCAGTGCCGGCCGAAGTGTTCGAGCTGATGAAGGCTCGCGAAGCAGCCGAGGGCGGCGACGGCACATTCTTCTCGCTGATCTACAACGAACTGTACGAGCGTGCCGATTCGTGGTTCGGTCGTCAGGGATGGACGCCGACACGGACCCCACTCGGCGAGTATTTGGTTCGGATGGGGCGCGACCTCCCCGCCGCCGACTCCGAGGCCACCGAGATGGTGCGGTCGAACACCCTGGTCAGTGCGGTAAAAGGATAGCCCCGCGACGGGGCGCACATCGCTCGGGACGTCTCGACAGTTAGCTTATGCAATGCTAACTTCAGCAAAGTTAGCCTAGGCATACTTAACTGAAGGAGACGGTGGCTGCGGCATCGCTGCGCCTGCCCACAACACCCATGAACACGCTGACCCCGGGCCGCGTCGACAGCGACGTCCTGAGTCGCTTCGCGACCTGCTGCAGAGCGCTCGGCTTGACGGTGGACGACCGCCGCCGGCCTGCCGATCTGGCAGCGGCGCGATCCGGATTCGCGGCGCTCACCCGGGTCGCCCACGACCAGTGCGACGCCTGGACCGGGTTGGCCGCCGCCGGAGACCTCTCGCCACATGTCCTCGAAGCAGCATCCGCCACGGCGAACAGCGCGGGCGTATTGCAACGCCGGCTCGAACTCGTCCCCGACGCGCTGGGCTTCACCTATGACACCGGGTTGTATCTGCAGTTCCGGGCCACCCGTCCCGACGACTTCCATCTCGCCCACGCGGCTGCCCTGGTGGCGGCAGGCAGATTCCCCGAGGCGCACTCGCTGATCGCGGAAATCATTGACCGACGGCCTAATTGGCCCAACGCGCGCTGGGCGGCAGTGGCCCTGAACTTCCGTGCCGACCGATGGTCGGACGTCGTCAAGCTCCTCACCCCGATCGTCAACGACGACGGCCTCGACGCCGTCTTCACGCACGCCGCCAAGATCACGCTCGGCACGGCCCTCGCCCGGCTCGGCATGTACGCGCCCGCGCTGTCCTATCTGGAAGACCCCACCGGCCCGGTGGCGGTGGCCGCCACCGACGGCGCTTTTGCCAAGGCCCTGGCACTGCGCGCGCACGGTGACGAGGAGACCGCAAGCGAGGTCCTGCAGGATCTCTACGCGGCCAATCCGGAGAACGATCAGATCGAACACGCCCTGTCCGACCCGTCATTCGGCATCGTCACCACCACCGCGGCGCGGATCGAGGCACGCCAAGATCCGTGGGACCGGGACACCGAGCCCAGCGACGCCGATTTCGTCGACCCCGATGCCCACGAGCGCAAAGCCGCTCTGCTCGCCGAAGCGGAAGTGCAACTCGGCGAATTCATCGGTCTGGACGAGGTGAAAAACCAGGTGGCGCGGCTGAAAAGCTCGGTGGCGATGGCACTGCTGCGTCAGCAACGCGGACTGGCCGTCGCCCAACGCACCCACCATCTGGTGTTCGCCGGACCACCCGGAACCGGTAAGACGACCATCGCGCGCGTGGTCGCGAAGATCTACTGCGGCCTGGGCCTGCTGAAGAAGGAAACCGTCAAAGAGGTGCACCGGGCCGATCTGATCGGCCAGCACATCGGCGAGACCGAGGCAAAGACCAACGCCATCATCGACAGCGCACTCGACGGTGTGCTGTTCCTCGACGAGGCCTACGCATTGGTGGCCACCGGCGCCAAGAACGACTTCGGTCTGGTCGCCATCGACACCCTGCTGGCCCGGATGGAGAACGACCGCGACCGGCTGGTGGTCATCATCGCCGGGTACCGCGCCGACCTGGATCGCTTCCTGGACACCAACGAAGGCCTGCGGTCCCGCTTCACCAGAAGCATTGACTTCCCGTCCTATTCGGCGGCCGAGCTGGTCGATATCGCCAACGCGATGGCCGGGCAGCGCGACAGCGTTTTCGAACAGGCCGCGCTCGACGATCTGCAGACCCTGTTCGGTCAGCTGGCCGCCTCGTCGAGCCCCGATGCGGCCGGTATCGACCGCCGCAGCCTCGACATCGCAGGCAACGGTCGCTTCGTGCGCAACGTCGTCGAACGCTCAGAGGAGGAACGCGAATTCCGGCTGGATCACCGGGAGCATTCCGGGCAGCCTGGCGCCGACACCTTCACCGACGAGGACCTGATGACCATCACCGCCGCCGACGTGCGCGGCGCCGTGGTGCCGCTGCTGCGTGGCCTCGGCCTGACGGTGCCCGCATGAGCGACAACTCACCGGGCGACAACGGGGAGCGCCGCTCCTTCACCTCCAGGACCCCGGCGAACGACAACCCCGACCGGGTGACCTACCGGCGTGGCTTCGTCACCCGTCATCAGGTGACCGGCTGGCGATTCCTGATGCGTCGCATCGCATCCGGCGTGGCCTTGCACGACACCCGGATGCTCGTCGACCCGCTGCGCACCCAGTCGCGGGCCGTGCTGATGGGGGTGCTGATCCTGATCACCGGTGTGATCGGTTGCTTCGTGTTCTCCCTGATCCGGCCGAACGGCACCGTCGGGAACAACGCGGTGCTGGCTGATCGGGACACCGCCGCGCTGTATGTCCGGGTCGGCGATCAGCTACATCCGGTACTCAACCTGACGTCGGCCCGCCTGATCGCCGGTGAGCCGGTCAATCCAGTACAGGTAAAAAGCACTGAGCTGGACAAGCTTCCGCGCGGCAGTGCGGTCGGTATCCCCGGGGCGCCGGAGCGGATGGTGCAGAACACCTCGCGCGATGCGGACTGGACGGTCTGCGACGGAACCGGAGCCACCGCGTCGGGCGTGACCGTCATAGTGGGCGCACCTGCGCACGGCGGCGAGCGGGCCGCGGAGTTGGCGGACACCAGCGCGGTACTGGTCGACAACGGCGCCGCCAGCGGTCCGAGAACATGGCTGCTGTGGGATGGTCGCCGCAGTCCGGTCGACCTGACCGATCACGCGGTCACCTCGGCACTCGGCCTGGCGTCGAACAGCCCTGCGGTGCGGCCCATTTCGCCGGGACTGTTCAATGCTGTTCCGGAAAGCGCTCCGCTGACCGCACCCGTCATTGCGGCAGCGGGCACGCCGCCGCAGTTCGATCTGCCGGTACCGGCCCCGGTCGGCGCGGTGGTGGTGGCCTACGGCACCGACAACGCACTGCTGTACTACGCCGTGTTACCCGACGGACTGCAGCCGGTGTCACCGGTGCTGGCCGCGATCCTGCGTAACACCAACTCTTTCGGTCTGGCGCAACCGCCGGAGCTCGGCGCCGACGATATCGCCAGGCTGCCCGTTTCCCGGCTGCTCGATACCGCGGCCTATCCCGCGCAGCGACTGTCGCTGGTCGACACGGCGGCATCACCCGTCACCTGTGCGGAGTGGACCAAACCTGTCGATGCCAGCACAAGTTCATTGACCTTGCTGTCCGGTTCGGCGTTGCCGCTGGCGGACGGTGCGCACACTGTCGACCTGGTCGGCGGCGGGCGTAACGGATCAGCGAACCGGGTGGCGGTGCCGCCCGGCTCGGGTTACTTCGTGCAGACGGTCGGGCAGGAGGCGTCCTCACCGGACGCCGGATCGCTGTTCTGGGTGGCCGACACCGGTGTGCGGTACGGCATCGAGGGTGGGCAGAATGCGGATCAGGTCACCAAAACCATTGCTGCTCTTGGCTTGACCGCACCGGCGACGCCCATGCCGTGGTCGGTGCTTTCCCTCTTCTCGGCCGGGCCGGCGCTGTCGAAGGCTGACGCGCTGACGGCCTACGCCGGGACGGAGAACCGATGAGCAGGCTCATCTTCGAGACACGCCGCAGGCTGCCCCGGCCACAGTCCCGCAAGGCCACCATCACCATCGAGGCCCCGCCGGAGCTGCCGCGGGTCATTCCGCCGTCGTTGCTGCGCCGTGCGCTGCCGTATCTGATCGTCATCCTGATCGTCGGGATGATCATCGCCCTGGTGGCCACCGGCATGCGGTTGGTCTCCCCGCAGACGTTGTTCTTCCCGTTCGTACTCCTGCTGGCGGCGACCGCCCTGTACCGCGGCACCGACAACAAGATGCGCACCGAGGAGGTTGACGCCGAGCGCGCCGATTACCTGAGGTATCTGTCGGTGGTGCGCGACAACATCCGCGCACAAGCCACCGCGCAGCGGGCAGCCCTCGAGTGGTCGCATCCCGATCCCGCCGACCTGGCCGCGGTGCCTGGCTCGCGGCGGCAATGGGAACGCGACCCGGATGACTCCGATTTCCTGGTGCTGCGCGCCGGTCTGCACGACGTCCCACTGGACACCACCCTGCGGGTGAAAGATTCCGTCGACGAGATCGATCTGGAACCGGTGTCGCACAGCACCCTTCGCGGTCTGCTCGACACCCAGCGCACCGTCCGTGGGGCACCGACCGGGATGGACGTGACCAAGGTTTCCCGCATCACCGTGGTCGGTGACCCCGACCAGACGCGGGCCGCGGTGCGGGCCTGGCTCGCCCAGGCGGTCACCTGGCACGACCCGTCGGTGCTCGGCGTCGCGCTGGCCAGCCCGCAGCTGGAGGCGGCGGACTGGTCCTGGCTGAAGTGGCTGCCGCATGTCGATATTCCCGGTGAGTTCGACGGCGTCGGCCCGGCCCGTTTCCTCAGTAGCAGTGCTGACGACCTGATCACCAAGATCGGACCGGCGCTGGCCGACCGGCCCCTCTTCACCGGCACGGACGACCAGTCGCTACGCCACCTGCTGATCATCGTCGACGATCCCGGCTACGACCTGGCGGGCTCGGTGCTCTCCGCGGGCTGGGCGGGCGTCACCGTTGTGCACCTGTCCGATTCGCCGCCGCACCGTGAGCAGTACCCGGATCCGGAGAAACCGATCCTGCAGATCACCGGCGGCCGGATCGAACGCTGGCTCACACATGGTTGGCAACCCCATGTCGACCGTGCCGATACCGTGTCGGTTGCCGACGCCGCGCACCTGGCGCGGCGGCTGTCCCGGTGGGACTCCAACCCCACCCACGCCGGGCTGCGCTCGGCCGCCACTCGGGGTGCGACCTTCACCACCCTGCTCGACATTGCCGATGCGTCCCAGTTGGACGTGCCGACGCTGTGGGCACCGCGGCGCCGCGAGGACGAGCTGCGGGTCCCGATCGGGGTGACCACCACCGGTGAGCCGCTCTATTTCGATCTCAAAGACGAGGCCGAGGGCGGGATGGGCCCGCACGGTCTGATGATCGGGATGACCGGTGCCGGCAAGTCCCAGACCCTGATGTCGATCTTGTTGGCGCTGTTGACCACTCATTCCGCCGAGCGGTTGATAGTCATCTACGCCGACTTCAAGGGTGAGGCCGGCGCGGACATCTTCCGGCACTTCCCGCAGGTCGTCGCGGTCATCTCGAATATGGCCGAAAAGAAGTCGTTGGCCGACCGGTTCGCCGACACGCTGCGGGGCGAGGTGGCGCGCCGCGAGACGCTGCTGCGCGAGTCCGGCCGCCGGATCCAGGGCAGCGCCTTCAACTCCGTCACCGAATACGAGGCCGCGCGGGATTCCGGCGCGGCGGGTACCGCTGACCTACCGCCGCTGCCCACGCTGTTCGTCGTCGCCGACGAATTCACGCTGATGCTCGCCGACCATCCCGAATACGCGGAACTGTTCGATTACGTTGCCCGCAAGGGTCGCTCGTTTCGCATCCACATCCTGTTCGCATCGCAGACGCTCGACGTCGGCAAGATCAAGGACATCGACAAGAACACCTCCTACCGGATCGGGCTCAAGGTGGCCAGCCCGGCGGTATCGCGGCAGATCATCGGTGTCGAGGACGCCTATCACATCGAATCAGGCAAGGAACACAAGGGCGTCGGCTTCCTGGTACCCGCACCCGGTGCCGATCCGGTCAAGTTCCGCAGCACCTATGTCGACGGCATCTACGAACCACCCCGAGCACTGAAATCCTTTGTGGTACCCATGGTTCCCGAACCGCGCCTGTTTACTGCCGCCACGGTGAATCCCGATCTGGACATCGTGACCGTGGAGGACCAGGACGACGAACCGGCGGGGCCACCGCGCAAACTCATCGCCACCATCGGCGATCAACTCGCCGCATACGGGCCCTACGCACCCCCGCTGTGGCTACCACCGCTGGACGAACCCGTGCCGTTGACCTCGGTGCTGGCCACCGCCGGAGTCCCCGCAGACCACTTGCGCTGGCCGCTGGGCGAGATCGACCGGCCCTTCGAGATGCGCAGGGATCCATTGGTTTTCGACGCTGTCTCCGCGGCAGGCAACCTGCTGATCCACGGTGGGCCCAAGTCGGGTAAGTCGACGGCCCTGCAGACGTTCATTCTGTCCGCGGCGGCTCTGCATGCACCGAGCGACGTCTCGTTCTACTGTCTGGACTACGGCGGCGGGAAACTACGGGACCTGGAACGCCTGGCCCATGTCGGCAGTGTCGCCTCGCCACTGGAGGGCGAGCGGATCCGGCGGACCTTCGGTGACCTCGACGGTCTGCTGACTGCCCGGCAACAGGCCGGCCACGGTCAGGCGCACAGTCAGGTCTTTCTGGTCATCGACAACCTCTACGCGTTCAGCCGCGACAACACCGATCAGTTCAACACGCGAAACCCGTTGCTGGCCAGGGTGACCGAACTGGCCAATGTCGGTCAGGCCTACGGCATCCACGTCGTCATCACCACGCCGAACTGGCTCGAAGTTCCACTGGCCATGCGCGACGGCCTGGGGATGCGGCTCGAACTGCGGCTGCCCGATGCGCGGGACAGCAACGTGCGGGTGATCGGTGCGCTGCGCAGGCCGGCCGAGAGCGTGCCCCATGAGCAGCCCGGTCGCGGTCTGACCATGGCCGCCGAGCATTTTCTGTTCGCCGCACCGCAGCTCGACCAGATCGCGACGATCAATGCCCGCTACCCGGATTCTCGCGCACCCCAGGTCCGCCTGCTGCCCACCGACCTCGACCCCGCCGAGTTGGCGCCGCTTTACTACGGCCACGAGCAGGTGGTCGTCGGCCAGCGCGAAGAGGATCTGACGCCGGTGGCGCTCGACTTCGCCGCCCAGCCGCTGCTGATGGTGCTCGGGGACACCAGATCTGGGAAGACCACCCTGCTCCGCCATCTCATCCGGACGATCCGGGAGAACTCCACACCGGACCAGGTGGCGTTCACCGTGTTGGACCGCAGGCTGCACCTGGTCGATGAACCGCTGTTCGGTGACAACGAGTACACCGCGAACATCGACCGGATCGTTCCGGCGATGCTCGGGCTGTCGGCGCTGATCGAGGCACGCCGCCCCCCGGTGGGGATGTCGGCCCGTGAGATGAGCGGCTGGACCTATCAGGGCCACACCCACTATCTGCTGATCGACGATGTCGACCAGATTCCGGACAGCCCCGCGTTGAGCGGCCAGTACGTGGGCTATCGGCCATGGACGCCACTGATCGGCTTGCTCTCGCAGGCAGGCGATCTCGGCCTGCGGGTGATCGTCACCGGGCGCGCCACCGGTTCGGCGCACGCGCTGATGACCAGTCCACTGCTGCGCCGGATGAACGACCTGCAGGCGACCACCTTGATGTTGTCGGGCAATCCGCAGGACGGCGGCAAGATTCGCGGCCACCGGTTCACCCGGCTACCCGCAGGTCGCGCAGTGCTGTTGGACGACAGCGACTCCGCCACGTATCTGCAACTCGTCAATCCCCGGGTCGCTGAGCACAGCGGCACGTCACACCGAGAATCAGGAAGGGAGCACCGCTGATGACACTTCGCGCCGTGCCAGAAGGACTGGCGGCCACCAGCGCCGCCGTCGAGGCGCTGGCCACCCGTCTGGCGGCCGCGCACGCCCAGGCGGCCCCATTGATCAGCGCGGTGATACCGCCGGCCGCCGATCCGGTCTCGCTGCAGACCGCCGCGGGTTTCAGCGCGCAGGGCACCGAGCATGCCGCCGTGGCCACCCAGGGCATCGCAGAGCTCAGCCGGTCCGGGCTCGGCATCGGCGAATCCGGCACCAGCTACGCCACCGGCGATGAGCAGGCCGCCACCTCGTATCTACAGGCGCGCGGCGGACGATGACCGCTCCCGTCTGGTTCGCCGCACCCCCGGAGGTGCACTCGGCCCTGCTCAGCAGCGGCCCTGGCCCCGGGGCGTTGTTGGCGTCAGCGGGTGCGTGGGGTGCGTTGAGCGCCGAATATGCCAGTGCAGCAGCGGAATTGACGGCACTGCTGGGTACCGTGCAAGCCGGCGCGTGGGAGGGGCCCAGCGCCGAGCAGTACGTCGCCGCGCATGCTCCCTACCTGGCCTGGCTGACGCAGGCCAGCGCCGACAGCGCTGCCGTCGCCGCCCAGCAGGAGACCGCGGCGGCGTCGTACACGGTGGCGCTGGCCGCCATGCCGACGCTGGCCGAACTGGCGGTCAACCACACCGTGCACGGCGTGCTACTGGGCACCAATTTCTTTGGCATCAACACCATTCCGATCGCCGTGAACGAGGCCGACTACGCCCGGATGTGGGTGCAGGCCGCCACCACGATGGGCACCTACCAGGCCGTCGCCGGTGCCGCGTTGGCCTCTGCGCCTCGGATCAGCCCGGCGCCGTTCGTCCTCACTCCCGGTGTCGGCGAGACGGGCACGGCGTCGGCCAGTGTCACGCAGACCGGCGCGCAGGCGCAGGCCGCAGACGCCGGCGCCGCGCTGGACAGCGCGGACCCGATCGTCGACTGGCTGGAGCAGTACATCAAGTCGCTGCCCGACGGCGATCTGATCTGGAACTTCCTACAGGACCCGCTGGGGAACATCGAGCAGATCCTCACCGATTTCGCGACCAATCCGTCTGCCGCCTGGGCGACGTGGGGACCGCTGATCTCCGCGCTGGCCTATCAGGCGATCCTGCAGCCGCTCGGCTGGACCACCTGGGGTCTGGCCCTGGCCTCGCCGTTGTTGCTGCCGCTGCTGGCGGCCGGGGCGATCATCGCCCTGGGTCTGCTCGGACTGATCAAGCCGCCCGACGTTCCCGCCGCCGACGCACCCGCCGCCGTGCCGGCCCGCGATCAGCCGACGTCCTACCCAGCCGCCAGCATCGCACCGACCGCGCCGGCGCCGGGAGTCACCGCACCGGCCCCGAGTCCGGCCCCGTCGCCCGCGCCGGCCACCGCCCCCGCGCCCGCACCTGCCGCTGGCATCGCGGTGCCCTACGCGATACCGGGTCTGGACCCCGATGGCGGATTTTCCCCGACCGTCGGTGGCGGTATCGCGGCCAAAGCGCCGGCGTCGGAGGTGGCCGCCACCGCGACCGCGGCGGCGTTGGCATCCGCACTGGCCAAGTCCCGGGCACGACGACGGCGCGGCGCTGCGGTGAAGGACCGCGGTCATCGCGACGAATTCCTGGACATGAACGACGGGCCCACGGCACCACCTACCGACCAGCGCGCCCCCACCACCCAGGCCTCGCACCAGGGTGCCGGTGCACTTGGCGCGACGGGCGGAGTCACCGCCGCCGGGTTGACCACGCTGACGCAGGACTCGTTCGGCAACGGTCCGACGGCGCCGATGCTGCCGAGCGACTGGGCAGGGGAGGGGGAACCACCTGACCGCCGGTAGCCCTGTCCGAAATCAGTTTCTACCAACCAGATTGGAGTGACCCGACCATGAGCCTTCTCGATGCTCACATTCCCCAGATCATTGCCTCGGAGGCTGCGTTCGGCGCCAAGACGGCGTTGATGCGCAGCACCATCAGCCAGGCCGAGCAGTCGGCGATATCCGCGCAGGCGTTCCACGTCGGCGAGTCATCGGCGGCGTTCCAGGCCGCCCATGCCCGCTTCCTTGAGGTGGCGGCCAAGGTGAACGTGCTCCTCGACGTCGCCCAAGCCAACCTCGGCGACGCCAGCAGCACCTACGTGGCGCAGGACGCGGCCGCAGCCAGTACCTACGGCAGTCACTGAACGAGCTGAAAGGACGAAACATCATGTCGCAGATCATGTACAACTACCCCGCGTTGCTCGGACAGGCGGGGGAGATGGCCGGCTACTCCGGCGCACTGCAGGCGATCGGTGCCGATATCGCCAGTGAGCAGGCCGCGCTGGCAGGTTCCTGGCAGGGTGACACCGCCATGACCTACCAGGCCTGGCAGACCCAGTGGAACCAGGCCATGGACGAACTCGTCCGCGCCTACCGCGCCATGGCAGGTACCCACGAGCAGAACACCATGTCGATGATGGCCAGGGATCAGGCCGAAGGCGCCAAGTGGGGTTGATCGGTGGCGCCTGACGCCGTTGAATTGACTGTCGAGGCGGCATGGTTCATCGCGGACACGGTGGGAGCCGGCTCATTTCCGTGGGTGCTGGCCATCACGCCGCCGTACCGCGACCTCTCCGAACGAGCGGCGTTCACCGCCGGACAGATCGAAGAGCTCACCCGCCTCGGGGTGATCTCCGCTGACACCGGACGCATCGATGCATCGGTTACCGAGTGGATCAGGGCGGTCTGCTTCCCGGACCGCTGGATCGAGTTGCGTTATGTCGGAAACCGATCTGACCGAGCAGACATGTTGCGCGGCTACGTGGCCCGCCGCGACGAGCGGACGGTCGTCGCATTACGCAGCGCCGGGTTGATCACCTTCACGGCGCTGGACACCCAGGATCCTTCTGACCTGGTGCCGATCGTCGTTGCGGGACTGACGAATCGAGTGCCTGCCCGGTTTGCCGAATTCTCGCTGCCCGCCAGGGTGGGTGCCAGAGCGGACGAACAGCTACGCGGCGGCGCCGAGTTGGCGGGAGTGCTGGACTACCTCGGCATACCCGGCTCCGCCCGACCCGTGGTGGAGTCGGTGTTCAGCGGTCCGCGGACCTACGTGGAGGTGGTCGCCGGCCAGCGTCGCGAGGGCGTCCAGGCGACTACCGAGATCGGCATGGCCGTCATCGACACCGATAACGGCAGGGTGCTGGTCAGCCCAGCGAAAGCCCCGGACGGGGAATGGATTTCGACGTTCAGACCGGGTACGGCGTTCGCGATCGCGCTGGCCCTGACCGATCTGACTTCGACGCTTCCCGACGGGCAATGGTTTCCGGCCGTGCGACTATCCCGCGACTTCTGTACATCTGATCAAGGAACCGACATATGACTGAGAGCCCGGGGACCCTGGTCCTGCCGATCGTACGGGTCGCGATCCTCGCCGAGAGCCGCCTGACCGAGCTGGCGTTGCCTGCCGAATTGCCGCTGCGCGAGATCCTGCCCGCGGTACAGCGGCTGTTGTTCACCGGCGACGGCCAGCCGCGACGGCTCAGCCTGGCACCGGTAGGCGGGGCACCGTTCAGTCTCGACGCCAGCCTGGACACCGTCGGTGTGGTCGATGGTGATTTGCTTGTCCTGCAACCGGTTCCGGTGGGACCGGCGGCGCCGGGGATCGTCGAGGACATCGCGGACGCCGCGGTGATCTTCTCCCAGACCCGGTCGACGCCGTGGGGTGCCAGGCACATTCAGGCGATCGCGCGGGCAGGTGTGGTTGCTCTGGTGCTGGCCATCACCGGCGTCGCGGTGGCCCACCGGATGGTGACCGGCGAAGACGGCGGTCTGTACGCGGTCAGCGCCCTGGCCGCGGTGACGGTGTTGGCGGCGCTGTATCTGCGGGCCAGGGCAGAGCGGCCGGCGACCGAGGTGTCGGTTGTCGCGCTCGTCCCGATCGCGGCGGCCTTCGCGCTGGGCGTGCCCGGCGAATTCGGTGCTGCGCAGGTGCTCCTTGCCGCGGCGGGAGTGACCGCCTGGGCACTGATCTGCATGATCCTCGGCCAAGGTGGCCTCGACAGCGAGCTGTCCTTCTTCACCGTCGCCACGGTGGTGGGAGCGGGTGTCCTACTGGCCGCCGCGGCGGGGGTGATCTGGGACCTGCCGCTGCTGACCCTGGGTTGCGGGTTGATCGTGCTGGCCCTGTTGGTCACCATTCAGGCCGCGCAACTCTCGGCGCTGTGGGCTCGTTTCCCGTTGCCCGTCATTCCCGCGCCGGGCGACCCCGCGCCGTCCGCGCCGTCGCTGAAGGTGCTGCAGGACCTGCCCCGCCGGGTCCGGGTCGGCAACGCCCATCAGACCGGCTTCATCGCCGGGGCCGTGCTGCTGGCTGGGCTCGGCTCGCTACTGATCGCCGGCCGGTCGGAATCGCCCGGCTTCTGGGGGTGGTACCTGGTGATCGCCACCGCGGCCGCCGCCGTGCTGCGCGCCCGGGTCTGGGACACCGCGGCGTGCAAGGCGTGGCTGCTGGCGCAGCCGTATCTGGTGGCACTCGCACTGGTGGTCATCTTCACCGCGCAGCACCGCTACGGGATGGCGCTGTGGACCCTCGGTGTGCTGGCCGTGCTGGTGCTGGGGTGGATCGTCGTCGCGACCAACCCGAAATTGGCCGCACCGGAGAGCTATTCGCTGCCGATGCGCAGGCTCGTCGGCTTCGTCGCCGTCGCGGCCGATGCCTCGCTGATCCCCGTGATGGCCTATCTCGTCGGCATCTTCGCGTGGGTGCTCAATCGATGATCATCCGTTCGACGGCAGTGGGGCTGACGGCCCTGCTGCTGGCGTGCCCGACGGCGTGGGCGATCGAGCCACCCGTGGTCGACGACTCCGCCGAGGCCCCGACCGGCAGCACCGGACCCGCGGTGCCCATGACCCAACGCACCCAGTGCGTCACCACCGGGGTGTTGCCCGGCACGCTCGGTGCACCTGATGCCACTGCCGCACCGGCACAGGCGATGCTGAATTTGGCTGGGGCGTGGCGGTTCTCGCGCGGTGAAGGCCAGACCGTCGCCATCATCGACACCGGTGTCACGCCGGGGCCACGACTGCCCAACGTCCAAGCCGGCGGTGACTACGTCGGCAGCACCGACGGCCTGACCGACTGTGACGGGCACGGCACGCTGGTCGCCGGGATCATCGCCGGCCAACCGGGCCAGGACGATGCGTTCTCCGGGGTGGCGCCCGCCGCGCGGGTGTTGGCCATCCGGCAGTCATCTGCGGCGTACGGCCCGCGCACCCCAGCTGCGAACCCGGAGCAGGCCCGGGCCGCGATCGATATCGCCTCGCTGGCGCGCGCCGTCGTGCACGCCGCCGATCTGGGGGCCCGGGTCATCAACATCTCCACCGTGCTTTGTCTGCCCGCGGACAACACCGTCGACCAGAGTGGACTCGGGGCGGCACTTCGGTACGCCGCGGTGGACAAAGATGCGGTGATCGTTGCCGCTGCGGGCAATACAGCGCAGACAGAGCTGGCCGGCGGCACCGGCTGCGAATCCAACTCCGGCAGCTGGGCCGAGGTCACCTCGGTCTCGGCGCCGTCGTGGTGGCAGCCCTATGTGCTGTCCGTCGGCTCGGTCACGCCGACCGGCCAACCGTCGGCGTTCACGATGGCAGGCCCGTGGCTGGGCGTCGCGGCACCCGGGGAAAACGTCGTCTCACTGAGCAACGGCGAAGGCGGCGGATTGGCCAACGGCACACCCGACGGGCGCGGTGACCTGTCGAGCTTGAACGGGACGAGCTACGCAGCGGCCTATGTGTCCGGCGCTGCCGCGCTGGTCCGTGGCCGCTATCCGGAACTGACTGCGGCGCAGGTCATCACGCGCCTGACCGCCAGTGCACACCATGGCGCCCGCACCCCGTCGAACCTCATCGGCGCCGGCATGATCGATCCGGTGGCCGCCCTGACCTGGCAGCTGCCGGCGTCGGCCGAGTTCGAAAGCGTTCCTGCCACCCAGATCGCCGCGCCGCCGCCGCCCGCCGCCGAGAATCACCACCCCCGCACCATCGCGCTCGTCGGCACTGCGGCACTCGCGCTTGCAGTAGCGGCCGCTGCGTTCAGCGCACATAGACGAAAGGACCGGGCCCAGTGAGTCGAGGGAGGTGGGTCCTGCCGGGGGCGGGCCGAATCACGTTGGGGCTGTTGCTGATCGTGCCTGCGGCGATGACCTACCCGTGGCGAACCGCGAGCGAGCGGTGGGTCCTGGGCATTGCCGTGGTCGTCACGATTGTGCTGCTGAGTTGGTGGCGCGGCCTGCCCGTCACCACCATCCTGTGGCGCCGACTGGCGCTGCTCAGCGGCCGCGGGCACCGGGCCAGGCCGACCGATGCGCTGACCACGGTGGTGCTGCGGGTGCTGCCGGAACGCGATGACGAGCTGTCACCGGAGCTCCCGTTGCCGTTGCTCGCCGAGTATCTCGATCGCTACGGCATCCGCTGCGACGCCATCCGGGTGACCAGTCGTGACACCGCCGCGGGCCGGACCACCTGGATCGGGCTGACCCTGTCCGCCGTGGCGAACCTGGCCGCGCTGCAGGCCCGGTCGGCCGACATCGCGCTGCGGGACACCGCCGAGATCGCACTGCGGCGCCTCGCCGACCATCTGCGCGAATACGGCTGGGCCATCAGCACATCCGATATCGACGTGCCGGATCTGCTCGGCCCCGATGTCGCAGAGAAGTGGCGAGTGGTGCAGGACGGCACGCACGGCTATGTCACCGCATACGGCGTCGCGTCCGGCGCGGCACTGGCCGAGGTGCTGGCGGCGGTGTGGTCGTCTCCGTCGCCTGAATTGTGGACGGCCCTTGAATTGACCGGTGTTGGCGACGCGGTGCAGGTATCGGTGGCGTGTGCGGTGCGCACCGGCGAGGTTTCCGACAACGCAGCACCGCTGCCCGGTCTGATCGCGCAGCGCGGTCGCCAACGTTCGGCGCTGGCCGCGCTGCACCCGTTGTCGACCGAAAAGCTGTCGGCGCCAACGACTTCTGGCCAAGTGCTGGCCGAGCTGAGCTGGCCGGCGAACCGGGTGCCGGTCAGAACATGAAGGGTCGCATGAACCGCGTCATCCGGCGGAGGTACTCCGGCTGGCTGACGTGGAGAATGTGATTGCCTGGGAACCAGTGCAGGGCACAGTGGTCCCAGTGCTCCCATAACGCCTCAGCCTGGTCCGGCGGGGCCAACCGGTCACCGAGGCCGGTGATGATCAGCCGCCGATCCTTGGCGATCTTCGGCGTGTAGGTCAGCGGCGAGTGGTACGCGGTGGCCGCGACCGACTCCTCTTTACTGATCCCGCCGGCGAGCCGGCCCAGGGAGACCAGCTTGTTGGCCGGGAACCAGTCGTCGAACGCCGACTCCGGCGTCACGACAGGAACATTGGGGATGACGGCGGCCAGGCGGTCATCGGCGGAGGCCACCAGGGACGAGGTGTAGCCGCCCAATGACATTCCGGTCAGGGCGATCCGCTCGACACCGGTGTACTCCAGATAGTCCATCACCGAACGGAAGTCGTACACCGCCTGTCCCATGGATTCGGCGAAGCCGGCCATTCCGTTGGAGAAGCAGCCGTATCCGCTGAAGGGGGAGTACTTCTCGGCGCGACGGCCATGGAACGGCAGCGTGTACAGCATGATGTCGTAGCCCGCGCGGAAGAAGAACGGCAACGAGAAGAACAGGCCGTTGAACATGTAGGCCGAGCCGAGGAAGCCGTGGATGACGCACAGGGTGGGCCGGGGCCCGTCCTCGTCGTGACGCCAGTGCTGCGCATGCACGACGTTGTTGCGCCCGAGTCGGCTCCACCGATCCCGCATCGCAGGGTTGACGGGTTCGAAGCTGCTGGTGAACCTGATGTGCTCGACGTGGCCGTGCGCCATCCAGTTGGCCAGGGGGCTGGCCGACCTGGCGGACACCTTCGGTGGGGCCGTCGGGGCCGGAAAGGATTTCGCACTGTCGTGCTGGGCTGCCAGCTCGGCGTAGAACGCCAGGTTCTCGCGCTCGGCGTCCAGGTCGCTGCGGCGCAGGATGCCCGCGATGACCGGGGGCAGCATCGCCGCCCCCACCAACGAGGCCACCGCGGTGCGCAGTCCGAGGTCGGCGACCACGGAGGCGTCGACGATCGCGCGTTGGCCGACTGACAACTCGGAGCGGTCCGGCAGCCCGCCCTCATGTGCCTCGCCGCCAGGGACGTCGGGCACAGGAACGGAAACCGGGACAACGGCATCGAATGGCGCAACCACGTCGTGATGCTAGCGGCCCCGGCCGCTACCGGAGTCGGTAGACCCTGGTACCGCCGATGTTGGTCACCGAATAGTTATGGATCACCCAGTCTGCGATGGCCCGATCCTGCGGCGCCGTGGCGTGGCTGCGCCCGTTGTCCACGAAATACGTGATCTGACCGGCGCGCACGTCGTCGATGAACTGGTCCAGGGTCGGAATGGGATCGTCACTCCAGCCGCCGATGGCCATCACCGCCGTGCCGGAGGACACCTCCAGCGACGCCGCCGGCTCAGAACCGACGACGGCCGCCGACCAGCGCGTGCTGGTGGCGCTCAGCGCCTGGCCGAGCGCGGTGTTGGTCTGCAGGTCACCCATCCGCAGCACCGGTACCCCGAAGCGCTTTCCGACGGTCGGCCACAGCGTCGCGGTGTGCACGGCGTTCGGACTGGCACCGTCATGCGGTGTCGCCGCCGTGCCGACCGCGAAGGCAGCGGTGCCACCCAACCCGGCCAGCACGCCGACGATCACCCCCACGGGTAGCAGCCGGGGCAACCACACCGAGCCGGCCGCCAGCATGCCGATCGCGGCGACCGCGCCGGCGCCGACGCCCCACCGCAGCCACTGCGGGCCGAACCCGGTGCTGTGCAGCATCTGCACCCCCCAGGCCGCGGACAGGGCGATCAGCACTGCCAGCGCCGCGCGGCCGTCCCAGCACGTGCGGCGCCGCCACGCCCAGACGGCGCCGAGGCCCATCAACGCACCGATGGCCGGGGCCAGCGCCACGGTGTAATACGGATGGGTCATCCCGTCCATGTAGCTGAACACCGCTGCGCACAACACCATCCAGCCGCCCCAGGTGACCAACGCTGCCTTTTCGGTCCGGCTGAGCGTGCCGCGCAGGCTGAGGTAGCCGCCCAGCACCAGGGCGAACAACGCGGCCGGCAGCAGCCACGAGATCTCATTTCCCATCTCGGTGGTGAACAGCCGGTGCACTCCGGACTGGCTCGGTGCCGTCCTTCCGCGGGGTGCGTCGCTACCGACAATCCGGTTCATCCCGTTGTAGCCGAACGCCAGAGTCAGCACATTGTTGTCGGCCGAGTTGCTGACGTAGGGCCTGGCGTCGGTCGGCCACAACTGCACAGTCAGCACCCACCAGCCGGCTGACACCACCAGTGCCATGCCCGCGATCAGCAAGTGGCCCAACCAGTTCCACCACCGGGTCGGTGCGAACAGCAGGTAGGCGGCGGCGAAGGCAGGCAACACCAGCAGGCCTTCGAGCATCTTGGTCAGGAACGCGAAACCGAAGGCGACACCCACCAGGGCGAGCCAGCGCCAGGACGCCGACTGCACCGCACGCGTCAGGCAGTACGCGGCGACGGTGACCAAGAGGACCATCAGGGCGTCGGGGTTGTTGTACCGGAAGATCAGCACCGCCGCGGGTGTCAGGGCGAGCACCGTGCCGGCCAGCAGTCCCGCCACCGCCCCCTGCCGTGGATCGGGTACCGCTCGCCGGACCGCCCCGAACAGTACGGCGACGGAGGCGACGCCGATCACCGCCTGCGGGGCCAGCACCGCCCAGGGATTCATCCCGAACACCCGCACCGACAACCCCGTCACCCACAGTGCGGCAGGCGGTTTGTCGACGGTGACGAAGTTGTTGGGATCCAGCGAGCCGAAGAACCAGGCCGACCAGCTCTGCGCCCCGGACTGCGCAGCCGCGGCGTAGAACGAGTTGGCATAGCCGTTGACCGACAGGTTCCACAGGTAGAGCACCCCGGTACCGATCAGCAGGACGGCCAGCGCGATGCGGCTCCAGCGCGGTGCCCCGGTCCCCGCTGCCTGGCCAACGGTGGTGTTCGAGCGCATGGTGGGGCTGTCGGCGATGGCAGTCACCGGAACACTGTGCCGGGCGAGCCTGTCGTCGGCCCTGCGTGAGTGCTGCGAACTAGCTGGGAGAAAGCCCGAACAATCGGGCGCCGTTTCGATAGAAGACGTTCCGCAGCCAGTCGTCGTCGATGCCGTCGATACCGGTCAGTGCGCGCATCGCGGTGGCGTAGTCGTACGGGATGTTGGGGAAGTCGCTGCCGAACAGGATCCGCTCACCCAGGTCGAGCAGGCGGGGGGCCGCGGCGCGCGGGAACGGCATGGTCTCGTCCGCGAACGGCGTGAACACCATGGTGGTGTCGAGCCGGACGTTGTCGTGGTCGTCGCAGACATCGAGGAAATCGGTGTACTCCGGCATCCCCATATGGGCGATGACCAGGGCGAGCCGTGGATACCTGCCCAGCAGGGTGCGGATCGGCGCAGGCCCGGTGAAATTGCCGGGGGCGGGCCCGGATCCGCAGTGGATGACCACCGGGGTGCCGGCGTCCTCGATCGCGCCCCATACGTGGTCGAGCAACGGGTCGTTCGGCGCGTAGTTGCCGACCTGGATATGCGCCTTGAACACCCGGGTACCGCCCTCGATGGCGGCGGTGACGTACTCAGTGGCACCGGGCTCGGGATAGAACGTCGCCGTGCGCAGGCAGTCCGGGGTGGCCGCGGCGAACTCCGCCGCCCACTGATTGAGCCAGGCGGCCATCTGTGGTTTGTGCGGGTACACCAGCGAGGTGAAGGCCACCGCGCCGAACCGCCGCAGCGTCGCCACCCGCTCGGCCTCGTCGGTGCGGTAGGCGATCGGCCATTCCCGGCCGACCAGCGGGCCCGCGGAGTCGAAGTACTGCCAGACCTTGTCCATCACCGGTTTCGGCATGAAGTGGGTGTGCACGTCGACGATGCCGGGCAGCCCGAGGGTGGCCCAGATCTGGTGGACGGAGTCAGATTCATTCATCGCTCATGAATGATGTCACTATGCCGAATTCCTGGGACCCTGGTGTCTATCTGGCCTTCGCCGACCATCGCGGTCGGCCGTTCTACGAGCTGCTGTCCCGGATCAACGCCGACAGCCCCCGTCGGGTGGTCGACCTGGGCTGCGGCCCGGGCAACCTCACGGTCAGCTTGGGACAGCGCTGGCCCGACGCCGCGATCGAAGCGGTCGACAGCTCACCGGAGATGGTGGAGGCCGCCAGGGAGCGCGGAGTCGACGCCGTCGTCGGCGATGTCACGGAGTGGTCGCCCAAGCCCGACACCGATGTGGTGCTGTCCAACGCGGT
>JBEVHL010000500.1:0-4838 GCA_040511255.1 Mycobacterium sp.
GCGTCGATGTCCTGGTCGTTGCGCGCCAGCAGGATGCCCATCTGCCGGACGCCGTCGTCGAAGCAGGATCGGTATTCGGCGAGTGGCTGTGCAGAGCCGTGCAGATGGGGCCGGCCAACGCTGCCGGCGACGGCCATGTCGAACCCTCCGTACACCACCTGCTGACCGCGGCTGGTCGTCACGGTGCTCGGCAGGATCTCGGTGGCCAGCAGCGAATCGGCCGGGGTTGAGTCCAGCTGCGGGTGCAGCAGTGTCTCCGCATCGACCAGCACCGGCCAGTCGCAATCGGCGACGACGTTTCCCGGGTGGCAGTCAGTGCCCGCACCTCCGCGTGCAGCCGGGCCAGGGCGTGAAGACGTCCGCCAACACGGACCGATCAAGAGCCACCCGCTCGAGCAGCTCGGCGGCCGCCGCCCGTTCCAGGCGTTCGACCTGCACCAGCAGCGGGGCGAATCCCGGCAACCAGTGCGCGTTGGCACGGACGTCCGCGTTCTGCAGTCCATCGAGGGCGTGCTGCACGTGGCGTTCGATGTCGGCGGCGACCTCAGGCACCGGCGCGGCCGAAGCCGAATTCGGCAATGCTCGTCTCCGCCCAGGAATCGGCGCCGGTGGCCGCCGCGAAGAGCTCCGGATTCCCCGACCCCGCGGCCGAACCGGCCAACCCCATGTCGGTCGCGACGAGGTACAGATTCGCGATCACCGCGCCGGCATTCAACAGGCTCATTTTGTAGGCAATGCGCTGGTACTTCCACGCCAGTCGCGGCAATCGGGAACTGATCGCCACCAGCACCTGTGGGGGGAGATTGGGCTGCCCCCACGCGATAGCACAGTCGTCAAGCATTGCCCGGGATGCCTCAGGTGCGCCGAGATCCACCAGAGTGTGCTCGTTGCCGCGGTAGTGGTAGAAGCCGGGCTCGAGGTCACGGCACGAGCCAACGGCCAGGTAGAACTCGAGTTCGTGCCGTGCGCCGCCGGACGGATACGGACGCCGGATGAGCGGGTCAGCACCGTCGGACATTTCCGATGTGCGGGCGACCCGGAACAGCAGCTCACCCACGTCCTCGATGCTGACCGGCTCGCCGGCCATCGCCCGGGTGGACCGGCGAACCTCCATCACGGTCGCCAACGACAACGCGGCAACCCGGCGGGTTGGCCGTTGCAGCGTGCGCACCGGCCCGCGGTAGGCGTCCCGAACGGCGGGCGGAGAAGCAAGCGTTCCGCGGAAACGGTACGTTCCGCCGCGAACGATGTGGTCGTCGTACGACCGGGCCGCGCGGTGGAAAAGGCGATCGTGGAATTCCCAGGTGCGCGTGGCGTCGGACTCAACGGTGCCGTCGAGTTCCAGCAGACCGATGCCGTGCAGCAGCTGGAGGAAGGCCGAGCGCTCGACCTCCGTGATGCCGTCGAGACGCTGGGGGTGCACACAATCGGCCACCCACGCCCGCGCGTGGCGGTCGATCAGCACGACCTCGCATGTTGCATCCGGTGCGGCGAGGACCAACTCGGCGTCGATCCGCCGTAGGTAGGCGAACCGGGAGAGCGTGAGTTCGGCGCCGGCGACAGGATTGCGGGTCGGCAATGCGAAGTCGCGCCGGCGGGGAATCAGGGTCGCCAACCGCCGACCTCGGTGCAGGATGTCCAGCGCGACCAGTCCGGCGGCCACCAGCCGTTCGACGGTGTAGTGGAACCGTGCGAGTTCCGTCGGGTCGAGCCGGGCGCAGAGATCCGCTTCGGCCACCCCGCTGCGGATGTGCGCCAGCGCGTCGGCGAGTGCCGGGCTCGGAAGTTGCAGTGCGAGCGGTGGGGCCTCACCTGTCCCGACTCGGACGCCGGTGGGGCCGTCCCGGAGGAAGGAGATCCCCGGAACGCCCCGCCAACCAAGCTCCAATGGGGCCGGCAGAGTCACAGGAACATGCCGATCGGGTTGAGCTCGTCCTCGGAAAGACGCCGGGGGACGAGGCCGAGCTGCACCGGGATGTCGTACAGGCGCCCCGGTGCCAGCCGCTTCCAGAAATGCCGCAGTCCTGGGGCGACAACGCGGACGACCGGGAAACCCACGTCCGGCCGGGTGTGTTGGTAGATCAGCACGTCATGTCCAAGTCGCCCGAGAGTGCTGACGCACCAGTCCACCTCGTCGCGCAGATCGGCAAATTGGCGGGACGCCAGGTCACTTCGGGTCACCATTGAAGCGCCGGAGGGCAGCAGGTAGGGCTGGTTCTCAACGGTGGCGGTGGCCCGCCAGGCGGCGATTTCCGGGGAGATGTTGGCGCGGACGTCAGCGACGTCGAACTCTGATTGCTCGAGCTCGGAGAGTGCCCGCGACACCGCGATGCGGGGATCGAGATGGGCGCCGAACCCGAGGTCAATACCGCCGCCGTCGCAGCGCCGCCACCGGATCGCGGCGACCACCGGTACTCCGGTGTCGACGGTCAGGTCGAGAACATGCAGTTCTTGCCCGCGCTCGTCGTAGGTTTCCATCAGCCGCGAGAAGGTCGGGTCGGCGAAGCTCGCCAGGTCCACCTCGGCTCGGGTCGCCCTTGTGTACCACCAGATGGCCACGGCGTCGCGCTCGACGAGCTCCAAGAGGCCCTGCAGAACGGCCTCTTCGACAGTGTTGCCGGCGGCGCAGCCGTTCGAGTCGGCCAGTTGAAAGGTCTCACTGAGATCATCGGGGTCGCGGTAACCGAAGAAGCAATGTGCGGTGGCGACCCAGCGGGTCTGTCCGGAGGCGAGCGAGACCATCGGGGTCCATTCAATGGCGCGCGTGGGATCGAAGGGAACCGGAACGTAATTGAATCCTGGGACCGCGTCGACGTTCCGGGCTGCATACTGCAGGTCGCTGAACAGCAGCAGGTCGCGCGGGTCCACCGCAATGTCGGCAATATCTGCCAGCCGCGCTCGACGGCGCGGTTCGTCGCCGAAAAAGGCGCAGGAGTACCGCTCGACAGCCTCGGCGGTACAACTGGTCCGGGCCTGCGCGTCGCTGGCCCCCTTGCCGGCGGCCACCATCACCGATCGCAGCGCGGGTCCGGTGGGCTGCGACTGGAGATTGGTTGCGTACGCGGCGGCGTACACCGGTAAGTTGGTGCCGGGAATCCGAATGGGCGGCGAGACGATGCCGGTGATTGGGCTGACGAGCCGGACCAGGCGCGCCAACGTTTCCTCAGGACGCGTCACGCGGTGGCCGCCATCGGTGGTGAAACCCTTGCGCGCGGGCCGCAACTCAATGTGAGCGAGCGGCTCGCCGAACTCTGGAATCTGGTGCGGCTGCGGGTCCGCGAGGTGCGCGACCGGGTGGCGGACGGTCTCGAAGCTGTCGCGGTCGACCGTGAGCATCGACTCCTCAATGTCAGCCGGGTCATCGCCGACGAGAATGCGGGCCGCCAACGCGCCGCCGAGCGCCAACCCGAGGTCCAGCATTCCGGCCGACGTGTCGGTAGGCACCAGCGGAAAGCTTGCACCGCGTTTCAGCGCCGCGACATCGGCCGGGCGGTTGAGCTGGATCCGGTCCATGAGCAGTCGCCACAGCGGTTCCGAGCCGGGCAGTAGCAGCGGACCGAGGTAAATGAGTCGGCCCGCCGGCCGGACCGGAAGGAACATGCGGCCGGCGGCCAGGCAAGCGGCGGCCTGCGCAGAAAGCTCCGGCCGGAGGTAGTCATCGGTCAGTGCCACCGTGAGCCCGGCCGCCCGGCTGGTGTGCCGAGGCAGCACATCCGGCACGCGCCTGCACAAGTCTTTGCCGGCGAGCTCCGGCAGGCCGATCACCACGACCTTGATTGGCGGCGCGACAGAAACCTGGTCGCCGGTTGTCACCAGCAGGCCGAGATTCTGAAGTTTGAGAAGGGCGAAGTGGGCGGTTGCGGCGGGGATCCCATCCACGGTCGCCACAATGTCGTCAGCAGTGCGAATGCCGTCGATCAGGGGCGAGATGGCGGCATACACCTTGCCGCGCAGGGCATGATTGTCCCCTTCGGACAGCAGAGCGACCTCGTCACCAGAAAGTACGTGACTTGCCATACCGGTCGCCCACGCCAAAGATTCTGGGTGCTCCGCTATCTGCTCAACGCCAATTGTTACTGCGAGGTCGATTGTTACTGGGTGCATACAGAACACCCATCGTTCATCACACAGCACACCCATAGTTCATACAAGGACCACCCGTTCCGCCGCTGATTTGCCCGATTGCCTCCTCGCTGATCTCTCCGTCACCCGGCGCGGCGGGAACCACGAGATGTACGACCGTGGGGGTGTTCTCGACTACGCGTACCTCGACGCCCGCTGGGGCGGTGATGCCGGCGTCGGCGAGGATACCGCCCGGGTCGTTGCTGAGGCGCTGCCTGTAGGCGTCATCCGCCCACGCCTTGGCGATCACCTTCGAGTACATGTCAGGCTGGACTGCTGATGCCATGTTACTCTATGTCCATTTATAGTAACTCTCCGTCAAGATCGGGAGTTGGCTCAATGGCGTGTGGCGCGCGAACAAGGGCGCAGCACTTCTGACCGCATTGAAAACATCGGTCAAAAGTGCTGCGTGGGTGCATTGCAGTGCGCCCTTATCGGCCTACGCCTCTCGAACGCGCAGCCCTACCGCTTCTCGATCACGACGAGACACACAGACTGAACCCCCCACACATGCTAAATCCTCCGCTGACCTGCCCGAGTGCCTCCTCGCTGATCTCTCCATCGGCCGGCGCAGCGGGAACGACCAGGTGCATGACCGTGGGGGTGTTCTCCACTACGCGTACCTCGACGCCCGTCGGGACGGTGATGCCGGCGTCGGCGAGGACACCGCTCGGGTCGTCGCTGAGCCGCTGCTTGTAGGCGTCATCCGCCCACGC
>JBEVHL010000501.1:0-10037 GCA_040511255.1 Mycobacterium sp.
GCCCCGGCCCTGTCCGGGGAGGGCGGTCAGCAGCTGCTCGACGTCGCGCTGACGCATCCAATTGCGTTGATGGCCAACGCACTCGGGGTGCCGCCGGCGTACATGATCGAGGCGGGTCGCGAGCGCGGCATCCCGGTGGCGGCCCTGGTCGGTGCCCGCGAGCACGCGATCAAGCAGGTGGCCGCCGGGGTGGACCTGATCGTCGCGCAGGGCACCGAGGCGGGCGGGCACTGCGGCGGGGTGTCCACACTGGTGCTGGTGCCCGAAGTGCTCGAGGCCATCGACGATGCCGTACCGGTGCTCGCGGCCGGGGGCATCGTGACCGGTCGGCAGATGGCGGCGTGTGTGGCGATGGGCGCCGCGGGTGCCTGGACCGGTTCGGTGTGGCTGACGACGGAGGAAGCCGAGACCGCGCCCTACACCGTGCAGAAGATGCTGGCCGCCACGTCGCGCGACACCGTCCGGTCTGCCGGCCGGACGGGAAAGCCGTCGCGCCAACTGGTTTCGGAATGGACCGATGCGTGGCAGCCACATGCCGGCGGGCAGGCGCCGCTGCCGTTGCCGCTGCAGGGGATGATCAGCGAACCCGCCCTGCGCCGGGTGGACAAACTCGCCGCGGCCGGGCACCGGGGTGCGCAGCAGTTGGCCACCTACTGGGTGGGGCAGGGGGTGGGCCTGATGAATCGGGTCAAACCGGCCCGGGAAGTGGTGCTGGAATTCATCGAGGACTACGTCGCCGCCGCGGAACGCCTCGGCGGCTCGCTCGAGGAGTAGCGGCCAGCGTCGCGCGCAGGTCGGCAGCGTGTGCGTCGAACGCCGTGGTATCCAGCCCGGCGCCGGGCCGACCATCGGTGGCGCGGTCCATCGCCCAGCACGCCGCGATCACCCGGTACGCCAGGTGTTCGGTGGCTTCGACCAGCGGCCACATCGGCTCGGCCGCCTTACGCCGCGTGCCCGATCCGCCCGTCGCCGCGTCGTAGGCGTCCACCACTGCGGTGGCGGCGCGTTGCAGATCCCGCCGCGCCGTCCTGGCCGGCAGCGACGCGGCGTCGCCACGAGCCAGGTTGGCACTGGTCACCGCGATCGCGTCCAGGGTGTCGGCGATCGCGTCGGTCAGGCGCGTGGTTTCCTGCCGTCGGACCACCGCCAGGTAGACCAGAATCCCCACCGCACACCCGATGGCGGTGTCCACGCCCCGCGAGATCAGCAGCGGGCCGACGTCCACCTGCCGGGAACCGGTGGAGATGGTCAGCGCGGCCGCGGTGATGAAAATCGTTGCCAGCGTGTAGTTCCGGACCACCAGCATTTCCACGGTGAACTGCAGCAGGGCCAAGACCAGGGCGAGCCACAGTCCCTGCGGGTGGATCAGGATGATGACGGCGGCCAGGCCCAGCCCGATCCAGGTGCCCAGCAGCCGTTCGGCGCCGCGTTGCAGCGTGCGGGTCCAATCGAACCCCTGGTGCAGCACCAGCACGGCGGCGGCCATCGCCCAGTACGCGCGTCCAACGCCGAGCGAGGCCGCGACCGCCCCGGCCAGCGGCACCGCGATCGCGACGCGCAGCATCACGTGCCGGGTCTGGGAACCGGGGGTGACGGCTTGGCGCAGCAGCTGAGTCAGCGGCGGGCGGCCCAACGGGATCCGGTCGATATCGCGGGTGGCGACGGTCTCCGGCGGCAGGTCCATGGTGCCGAGTCGACGGGCCTGCGCCGCGGCGTCCGGCGCCTGGGGTTCGCCATCGGCGGCGGCGGTCATGGCGTCGGCGAACAGCACGTGCAGGGCGTGATTGGCCGCCCGCAGGCGGTTGAGATCGCTGGCGGGCGGCGGGGTGACGGGCTGGAAATTGACCAGCACACTCCAGGTTTCGTGCAATGAGGCGGCGGCGCGGTGCCGGGCCGCGCCGGCTGCCGGTGTTCCGGTCGCCTCGATATAGGCGGCGACGGCTTCGCCCGTGCCCGCCACCGCCGAGCGTTCCGGGCCCCGGAAGTCCACCAGCGCGCCGACCATCTGCACCAGCCAGGCCAGCGCACCGCCCGCCAGCACCAGCAGCCCGACCCGCAGTGGGCCCAGCTGCGAGGCGGAGATCCCGATGCCGGCTGCGCACGCGACCACGAACAGATAGCCGCCGGGCGGGCCGACCGCCAGCGCGTTGCACAACCACACCGCTGCGACGGCCACCAGGGAGACCACCAGCACGCCCGCCCACGGCACGGGGGCCGCCCAGACGCCCAGTGAGATGGCGAGCGCCAGCGAGAGCGCGACGACGGCCAACTGGATGCCGCGGTTGAGGTAGGGCCGGCTGTTGCCGTACCGCGAGGTGAACGTGCCGATGCTGCCGATCAGCCCGGCGGCCACATTGCCCGCCGTCCAGCCTGCGGTGACCATGGCGGCGGTGCTGAACCCGGCTTTCACGCCGAACGGCCAGCGCCGCTGGGCAGGGCCCATGGTGAACACCGCCCGGACCGGATTCGTCGGCGGCCGCGGGGGACCTCCCTGCGGGTTGCTGGGCTCCGGCGGCATGCGCCCAACTTCTCACATCGCACCCGAAGTGAAGAATCGGTCAGTGCAGGGGCGTTAATGGAGATATGCCCATCGGTCTCATCTGTGCCATCCCGCAAGAACTCGGCCACCTGCGCGACGCGCTGGCCCTGACCTCCAGTCAGGGATACGGCGCGGCAGGATTCGACGTCGGCACCCTCGACGGCCACGACGTGGTCCTGGCGGGATCGGGGATGGGCAAGGTCAACGCAACTGTCGTCGCGACGCTGCTGGCCGATCGATTCGGTTGCCGGACAATCGTTTTCTCCGGGGTGGCCGGCGGCCTGGACCCAACTCTGAGCATCGGCGACGTGGTGATCGCCGACCGGGTGATCCAGCACGACGCCGGGTTGCTCGAAGAGGGCGGTCTGCTGACCTACCAGGCCGGCCACGTGCCGTTCATCAACCCGACCGACGGGCTCGGCCATGCCGTCGATCCGGCGTTGCTGTCACGGGTGCAGGCCCAGTTGACCGAATTGCGCCTGCCTGCGTTGTCAGCCGCGGCGGGCGGTGACGGCAGGGCGCCGCGGATCGAATACGGCACCGTCCTGTCCGGCGATCAGTTCGTCCATTCCGAGTCCGCCCGGCTTCGCCTGTACCAGGCGTTCGGTGGCCGGGCCGTCGAGATGGAAGGTGGCGCCGTCGCGCAGACCTGTGCGGCGTTCGGGCTGCCGTGGCTGGTCATCCGCGCGCTGTCCGATCTGGCCGGAGCAGATTCGCGTCATGACTTCGGCACCTACGTCGAAGAGGTGGCCGCATCGTCGGCCCAGATTCTGCGTCACCTGCTGCCGGTGCTGTGACGGGTCAGCCGTGTCCGGAGCCGCAGCCCAGACCGGGAAAGCAGCCACTTCCGCCGGGGACGCCCCCGGGACCGGCATTGACACCGCCCGAGCCGCAGACGACGCCCTGAGCGGTCGGCACGCAGCCCAGGCCGCCCGGCCCACCGCCGGGCCCGCCGTTGACGCCACCTGAGCCGCACTGGCCGTTGAAACAACCGCCCCCGCCGGGGTCGGCAGGCAGGAACGGGACGGCGGTGGCGATCGGCGCGGTGCCGAGCACCGACGCGATGGCGCCGGCCGCAAGTGCCAGGGTGAGTTTGGTGGTGCGCATCTGAGTGACCTCCGTGTCATCGAGTTCTGTTCTTGTAGAACGGATACCGAGGACATAACGGTTCAATCCCGCCGACGTGAGCACCGTCACGACTGCGGCTCGTCAGGCGCGTAAGTCCCAGATGGCGTCGCGCAGCCAGGACCGATCCTCCAGATAGCGGGCGGCCAGATCGGCGGTACCCGCGGCGAAGCTACCGGCCAGCGGGCTGGCCGCGTCGGCGTCGGCATGGCTGCCCAGCCACGCCGACAATTGGATCCGGCGCAGCATCACCATCGTCGGGATCAACTCCAAATGCTCGGCGGGCAGCTCCCGCACCTGCAGATAGCCGCGTAACCAGTCGGCGATGATCCGTTCGGCCGCCGGGGTGTCCTCGATGAACGACACCACCGCCCCGACGTCGGTCAGATACCAGGACCACCCCGAGTCGTCGAAGTCGATGACGGTGATCGGCGATTCGGGGTCGTCGGGGTCGACCATCAGGTTGGCCATCCGCAGGTCGGCGTGGACCAGGCCGAATCGATCAGGGCCGCAACCGAACTCGGTGAGCCGACGGTCGATCTCGGTGGCCGCGTGGTCGATCACCTGGGCTCCGGCTTCGGTCAGGCCGGGGGCGTCGCGCCAGTCGCCCCACCGGGCCTGCGGGCGCAGCATGGTGTCGAGGTCCCAGCGGAAGCGGGTGAAGTAGGCCGGGGCGGCCCAGTTCTGCACGTGCTCGTGCATGATGGCCGTCAACCGGCCGAGCTGATCGAAGCCGACGGCGTCGGGGGCTTCCTCCGCGGTGCAGCCCGGCACGTAGGTCACCGCGTCGACGTGCACCTGTACGTCGCCGACGGTGACGTTCACCACCTCCGAGCCGTCGCCGGCGGTGATCAAATGCGGTGTTGCCACTTGTGTTTCGCTGCTCAGCGCGGACATCCAGGACAGCTCGGAGCGGATCGCGTCCAGGGAGTGGTAGCCGGGCCGGTGCACCCGCAGCACCATCGGGTCGGCCTCGTCCACCAGGTAGGTGGCGTTCTCCGACAGGCTGAGCAACCGCAGCTGTGCATCAGGTGCCCGCCCGTAGGCCGCCAGGGCGGCGCGGGCGAGGAGTTCGTGATTGGGTGGCACACCTGACATGGGCACCAGTCTGGACCAGGCGGCCCGACCCGGCAGGCCGAGGTGATCGGTGGCATCGTTAGCACCGATGACGTTCTCCAACATCATGGACTCGAACAGTTACCAGGGTGACTCCACAGCGGAGCCGCTCATCGAGGCGCGCGAGCGGCTCCTGGGCCCCGCGAACCGGTTGTTCTACGACCGGCCGGTGCACCTGGTCCGCGGTCAGGGCAGCCATCTCTTCGATGCCGACGGGGCGTGCTTCCTGGACGCCTACAACAATGTCGCCAGCGTGGGCCACTGCCACCCGCACGTCACCGACGCGGTGGCGCAGCAGATGGCCACCCTGAACACCCACACCCGGTATCTGCACGGCAGCATCCTGGACTACTCGGAGCGTTTGCTGGCCACCATGCCGCACGAGATCGACCAGGTGATGTATGCCTGCACCGGGTCAGAAGCCAACGATCTGGCCCTGCGGGTGGCCGAGATGCACACCGGCGCAACGGGAGTCATCGTCACCGCGGACGCTTACCACGGCAACACCACGGCGGTGACGGCCATCTCGCCCTCGCTGGGCGGTGCGACCTCGTTGGGTGCGAACGTACGCACCGTGCCCGCGCCGGACGGCTACCGCACGCCACCGGGGGAGGTGGCGGCCCGCTTTGCCGCCGACGTCTCGCGCGCTGTCGAGGAGCTGGCCGCGGCCGGCTACGGGTGCAGCGCGCTGATCGCCGACACCATCTTCAGCTCGGACGGCATCCATCCCGATCCGTCCGTGCTGCGGCCCGCGGTCGACATCGTCCGAAGTGCCGGGGGAGTGTTCATCGCCGACGAGGTACAACCCGGGTTCGCCCGCACCGGGGAATCGATGTGGGGGTTCAGCAGGCACCGGGTGGTCCCGGATCTGGTCACCATGGGCAAGCCGATGGGCAACGGGATGCCGGTGGCCGCGATGGCCGCCCGCTCAGACGTGCTGAAGGCCTTCGCGGTGGGCGTGCCGTATTTCAACACCTTCGCAGGCAATCCGGTGTCGATGGCTGCGGCGGCGGCCGTGCTGGACGTGATCGAACACGAGCGGCTGCAGTTGAATGCGGCCAGTGTCGGCATGGCACTGCGGACCGACCTGGGCGCGGCCAGTGTGGGGCACCCCAGGATCGGCGATATCCGCGGGACGGGGCTCTACATCGGTGTCGAGGTGGTCACCGACCCGGACACCAAGGCACCGGACCGGGCCGGCGCCCGCTGGCTGGTGAACACCATGCGGGAGCGTCGGGTGTTGATCTCGGTCTGCGGTACCGGTGGCAATGTGCTGAAAATCCGTCCGCCGCTGGTGTTTTCGATGGCGGATGTGGACTGGTTCTGCACCGAGTTCGCCGCGGTGATAGCCGACTTCTGACTTCCGCGAGCGTGCGAAGTGTCCGAGACGCGCCGGTGCGGGTGTACCAGACGCACGCTCTCGACAGCAGCAGAGCCGGCTAGTCCGTGGCGGCCAGCGGTAGTCGGACCTCGAAGCGCGCGCCGGTAGCCAGGTTGTGCGCCGACAGCGTCCCGCGGTGCGCCTGGATCAGGCCGGCGGCGATCGCCAGACCGAGACCGGACCCGCTGGGCAGCGACGAATCCGACCGCGGCACCCGGCCGTTGGAGCCGCGGTAGGCCACATCGAACACCCGCGGCAGGTCGTGCTCGTCGATACCGACACCGGTGTCGTCGACCCGGGCCCACGCCCCGTTCTCGTCGGAGCCCAGCGCCAGGTTCACGGTGCCACCGGTGGGGGTGTGCGCGATCGCGTTGGCCACCAGATTCGACAGCACCCGCACCAGCGCGCGGTCGCTGCCGATGACCCGCACCGGCTGGTCAGGTAGCGAGGCATGCAAGCGCACACCTGACCGCTCGGCGGTGATCCGGTGTGCGGCCACCACATCGTCGATCACCTCGTCGAGCGCGACCTTGTCATACGCCGGGATGACTGCGCCCGCGTTGATCTTCGACATCTCGAACAGGTCGTCGACCATCTCCGAAAGCCGGATCGATTCCTGCTCAATGTGTTTGGCGTGTTGGCGGATTTCGTCATCGGTCAGCACCCCGTCGCCGATGGCCTCGGACACCGCGCGGATCCCGGCCAGCGGGGTGCGGAGGTCATGGCTGACGAACGCCACCAACCGGCGCCGGGATTGTTCGGCGGCGTGTTCGGCATCCCGGATCTGTTGCTCCCATACGGTGCGGCGGGCCTGGTAGCGGCCCAGCATCACCGCGGCGGGCACCGTCACCACCGACACCACCACCAGCACGACGGCGGTCTTCTCGAATGTCTCGGTGACCATGAAACCGCTGGCGCCGATCACCCCGGTGAACGTGGCGACCACCGGGATCAGCGCGAGCACCACCATGCTGACGGCCAGCGACCACGAGCGCGCCAGTCGGATGATGATGGCACCGGCCAGCACCACGGGCACCGAACACACCAGCACCCAGCCGACGATCTCGGCGAGGTCATACGGCGGCACGGTCACCGCCGCCGGCACCGCGCCACAGATAGCCGCGGCCCCATACCGTCTGGATCCGGTGATCGTTGACCAGCTTGGACCGCAGCCGCTTGACGTGCACGGTCACCGTCGACATATCGCCGAACTCCCAGCGCCAGACGCGTTGCAGCAGTTCCTCACGGGTGAACACCGTGTCGGCGTGGGTGAGGAAGAACAGCAGCAGATCGAACTCGCGATTGGTCAGCCCGACGGGCTCTCCGTGGGCGTAGACGGTGCGGGCGGCGGTCGAAACGGTCAGATCCCCGACGGTGATCTCCAGCGGCAGCGCGCCCAGCGGGGCGGGGGCACGACGCAGGATCGACCGCACCCGCAGCGCCAGTTCGCGCGGACTGAACGGCTTGGTCAGGTAGTCGTCCGCGCCGGCTTCCAGGCCGGCGATGCGGTCGTCTTCTTCGCCGAGGGCGGTCAGCAGGATCACCGGCACGCTGTAGTCGCCGGCCTGACGCAGGCTGCGGCACAGCGCAAGACCGTTGGGACCCGGCATCATCACGTCCAGCACGGCAACGTCGATCCGTTCGCTGCCCAGCAGTCGCAAGGCTTCGGTGCCGTCGTCGGCGACCGAGACCTGCAGGCCGTCACGTTCCAGGTATCTGCGCACCACGTCGCGCACCACGACGTCGTCGTCGGCGATCAGAACCCGGGCACTCACTGCACTACAGTAGCCCGCTTCTGCCGCTGCGAAACGTCGCTACCTGCGTGGATGTCATCGAATGGTCACTGTTGCGGCAGCAAACCGCTGCTAGCGTCGGAACCCATGCCCGACTGTCCCGTCACGGTGGTGCTCCCATGCCTCAACGAGGCCGACGCACTGCCGGGCGTGTTGGCGGCGTTGCCCGAGGGTTACCGGGCGCTCGTGGTCGACAACAACAGCACCGACGGGACGGCCGACGTCGCGCGGCGGCACGGCGCCGACGTGGTCGCCGAGCCGGTGCCGGGGTACGGCTCGGCCGTGCACGCCGGGGTGGTGGCGGCGACGACGCCGATCGTGGCGATCATCGACGCCGACGGCTCCCTTGACCCCGGTGACCTGCCCAGACTGGTGGCTGCCCTGGACGGCGCCGACCTGGTGGCGGGCCGCCGACGCCCGGTCCGCGGGCTGCACTGGCCCTGGCATGCCCGCCTGGGCACCGCCGCGGTGTGCTGGCGGCTGCGGACCCGACACAAACTCGCGGTGCATGACATCGCGCCCATGCGGGTGATGCGCCGTGACGATTTGCTGACGTTGGGCGTGACCGACCGCCGCTCCGGCTATCCGCTGGAACTGTTGGTGCGGGCCGCCGCCGCAAACTGGCGGGTGGTGGAAGTCGACGTGGACTACGGCCCCCGCACCGGTGGCGTGTCAAAGGTCAGCGGCTCGGTCCGCGGCAGCGCCACTGCCGCCTACGATTTCTGGAAGGTGATTTCGTGAGCGACATCCCCGTCACCGTCCTCGTCGTGGCGAAGGCACCCGTGCCCGGGCTGGCCAAGACCCGCCTCGCTGCCACCGTCGGCGACGAGGCTGCCGCCGATATCGCGGCGGCCGCCCTGCTCGACACCCTGGACGCCGTCGCGGCCACCCCGGCCGCCGCCCGCGTCGTCGCCATGACCGGCGACCTGGACCTGGCCAGCAACAGCGCCGAGATTCGCCGTCGGCTGGACGCGTTCACCGTGGTCGACCAGCGGGGTGACGGTTTCGCCGAACGCCTGGTCCACGCGCACGCCGACGCCGCCGCGGCGGGCGGTGGTCATCCGGTGCTCCAGATCGGGATGGACACCCCGCAGGTCACCGCCGAGCTGCTCACTGCCTGCGCGCAGACTCTGGTCGACGTGCCCGCGGTGCTCGGGATGGCATGCGACGGCGGCTGGTGGGTGCTCGGCGTGCATTCGGCCGCGCAGACCGAATGCCTGCGCGACGTGCCGATGTCCACCTCCGAGACCGGGGCGGTGACGCTGGCGGCGCTGCGGCACACCGGAGTGCATGCGGTCCTGGTTCCAGAGCTTCACGATGTCGACACCATCGACGATGTCGATCCGGTGCGCGCTGCATGCGCGCCCGGTAGCCGGTTCGTCAACACCACGAGAATGGCTGGGGTCTGACATGTTCGGAAATCTCTACGAACGCGCACTGACCGGGGAACGATGTTCGTTGCGCCACCGCGACGACGGCCGGGCCGAGCGGCTGCCGGTGCACAGCTGGCTGGGCGGTCGCCATGCGGACACCGCGTTCGACGAGGCGCTGCTGGACAGATGCGCCGGCCCGACCATCGACTTGGGTTGCGGCCCAGGGCGTTTGGTGGCAAGCCTGATCCAACGCGGCATTCCCGCGCTGGGCGTCGACCTGTCACCGACCGCGGTGGACCTGGCCCGCGACAGCGGGGCGCCCGCGCTGCACCGCGATCTGTTCGGTCCGCTACCCGGCATGGGGCGCTGGCAGACCGTGCTGCTGGCCGACGGCAATGTCGGCCTCGGTGGCGACCCGTGGCGGGTGCTGCGCAGGGCCGCCGAGCTGTTGAGTATCGACGGCCTGTGCCTGGCCGAATTCAGTTTGGCGCCAACGGGTGTCAACGTCGACTGGGTGCGCCTGGAGTCCAAGAAGACGATCGGCCCGTGGTTCCGCTGGGCCACGGTCGGCATCGACGCAGCGCCCGCGGTCGCCGAGGACGTCGGACTGAAAGTGGTTGACGTGCATCACGTCGCCGGGCGGGTGATTGCGTCGCTGGCCACGACATGACCACCACCGCCCCGCTGCGCAGTACCGCCGTCACCGCCCG
>JBEVHL010000502.1:0-10830 GCA_040511255.1 Mycobacterium sp.
AGCCCTCACCCTGACAGGTCGGACAGCGGCCCTCGGCGACGTTGAACGAGAACCGTCCCGCGGTCCACCCACGTCGACGGGCTTCCTCGGTGCCGGCGAACACCTTGCGTACCGCGTCGAACATCCCGGTGTAGGTCGCCAGGTTCGACCGCGGCGTCCGTCCGATCGGGCGCTGATCGACCAGCACCAGACGATCGATCACCTCGACACCGTCAGCCGTCACACCTGCGCTCGCATCCTGGTCGACATCGTCGACCATCGCCCCCGGCTCTTCCGGGTCAGCCTCCTCGACATCGGGTTCGGCCCCCAGCTGCCGGCGGATGACGTCGCCGAGCACCTTGCAGACCAACGTCGACTTCCCGGAGCCGGACACTCCGGTGACCGCGGTGAACACCCCGAGCGGCAGGTCCACGTCGAGGTCGTGCAGATTGTGAAAGGTGATGCCGCGCAACCGCAATAACCCGGATGGCTCACGGACGTCACGCGCCGGCCGCGCCGCGGTATCGAAGAGATGCCGCCGGGTGACCGAGTCCGGCACGTCCGCCAGCCCGGGGACCGGCCCGCTGTAGAGCACCCGCCCGCCCAGCTCACCGGCTCCGGGCCCGACGTCGACGATCCAGTCGGCGCGGCGCACCACGTCCATGTCGTGCTCGACCACGAACAGCGAGTTACCCGAGCGGCGCAGTCGGTCCAGGACATCGAGCAGCGGTTCGGCATCGGCCGGGTGCAGGCCGGCAGAGGGTTCGTCGAGAACGTAAAGGACGCCGAACAGCCCGGCCCTCAGCTGGGTTGCCAACCGCAGGCGCTGCAGCTCTCCCGGCGAGACCGTCGGGGTGCGGCGGTTGAGGCTCAGATAGCCCAGGCCGAGATCGATGAGCACCTGGATCCGCGCGACGAGGTCAGCGGCGATGAGGGTGGCCACCTCGGTGAACTCACCGGATTCCGTTGACTCGTAGGCCGCTTCGGATTCGGTGCGGGTGGCCGCCGGCTGCAGCGCGTCGGCAAGGTCGGCCAATGGCATCGCCACGTAGTCGGCAATGGTCAGGCCGGAGAACGTGACGGCGAGTGCTTCGGGCCGCAGCCCGGCGCCGTGGCAGACCGGACATTCCACGCTGTCGACGAACGCCAGCACCCGTCGACGCATCATGGCGCTCTGCGAATTGGCCAGGGTGTGCCGGACGTGGCGCTCGGCGCTGGAGAAGGTGCCGTTGTAGTAGTAGTCCGCGGTGACGGGATGCTGGCTGGGATCGATCTCGACCGTCGGCTGGTCTTCGGTGAACAAGATCCAATCGCGTTGGCGCTTGGCCATTTTCCGCCACGGCTTGTCGATGTCATAGCCCAGCGTGATCAGGATGTCGCGCAGGTTCTGCCCCTGCCACGCTCCCGGCCACGCCGCCACCGCCCCTTCACGGATGGTCAACGACGGATCGGGCACCAGGGTTTCTTCGGTCACCCGGTGGATACGACCGAGGCCATGGCATTCCGGGCAGGCGCCCACTGCGGTGTTCGACGAGAAGGCGTCGGAGTCGAGTCGCTCGGCCGCGTCGGGCGGGTAGGTGCCTGCGCGGGAGAACAGCATCCGCAGCAGGTTGGACAGTTGGGTGACGGTGCCGACGGTCGACCGCGACGATCCCGAACCGCGGCGCTGCTGCAGCGCCACCGCGGGTGGTAGGCCGGTGATGTCGTCGACCTTCGGAGCGTCGGCGGGCAACAGCAATCGGCGAGCGTAGGGCGCGACCGACTCGAAGTACCGGCGCTGTGCCTCCGCGTAGATGGTGCCGAAGGCCAGCGACGACTTCCCCGAGCCGGAGACTCCGGTGAAGGCGACGAAGGCGTTGCGGGGTGCGATGACGTCGACCGTCTGCAGGTTGTGCACCTGGGAGCCAAGCACCCGCACGTAGGGGTCGAATCCGTCGTCGCCCGGTTCAGTCACCTGGCCATTGTGGCCCCCGGCGCGAATCGCGCCGCGTCAGCTCACCTGAAGAACGGCTTTACCCGCGACTTTCCGGTTCAACAGCGCCTCGGCTGCCTCGGATACGTTGTTCCAGGAGTCGCGCAGTCCGATCTGCGGGTCCAACTCTCCGTCGGCGAGCAGGGTCAGCAGATACTCCAGGTCGGCGCGGAACGGGGTCCGCACCATGAACGACTCCAGCCGTTTCCGACTGCCGGTCCGGCGTTCCTTCTCGAAATCGATGGTGGTTGGCTCGTTGGACGCCATGCCGATCGATTGCACCGACCCGCCGTCGCCGACCAGGCTGAACGCCTCGGCGAGCAGTCGGCCCCCGACGTTGTCGAGAACCCCGAACACCGGCTCGGTCAGTCCGGCGAGTCCGACGACGACCTCGTCGGCGCCCAGTTCCGTCAGGCCTTCGCCCCGGGCGGGACTGCCGACCGCGGCAATCACGTGTGCACCGGCCCGCGCCGCCAGTTGGACGGCGTAACGTCCGACTCCGCCGGACGCGCCGGTGATCAGCACTCGGCGTCCGACCACGGGACCCAGGGCCCGCAGCGCTTGCAGTGCGGTCACCCCGGCGACGGGGAGCGCCGCGGCCTCGTCGACGTCGACCCATTCGGGCAGTTCGGCCAGGTTTTCGGCCGCGACCACTCTCCGCTCTGCCCAGCCGCCCTGACCGTTGAAACCGACCACCCGGGCGCCGGCTTGCGGTCCCGAACCATCTTCGGCGGCCCGAACCACCACGCCTGCGGTGTCCCAACCAGGTACTTCCCCGGGTTTCCTGGCGTGCTCGATGAAGTGGATCTCGCCGAAGTTCAGCGCGAGGGCCTGCACTTCGATCAGCGCCTCCGACGGGCTGACGGCAGGTTCGTCGACGTCGTCGAATCGCAAATTCGCCCGGGCGTGCGGGTCGTAGACGATGGCTCGCATTTCGGGGCCAACCGATGCGCCGCGGAGGCTATTCCCAGAAGCCGTAGACGATCGCCGCGACCGCGACCACCGCGATGACGCCGAGGTAGCCGATCACCAGGCGGGTGTCGCGCAAGACGCACTTGCTCTGCAGCAGTCCCGCCCGCCGGGCCCGGACGTACCCGGCGACACCCAGCACCGCGAACGCCGCCACCGCCCACGGCCCCAACAGCCAGGCGATCAGCGCGACCGTGGCGTAGACGCAGAGCCTCAGCGGATCGTAGGTCTCTACCGTGGGTTGGCTCATCGGACCTCGATATGGGGGAGGGACTGCCGGGCCGAGATCGACAGCCGCTGCCGGCTGAGTTCCGGCCAGGCCTGCACCGCGCAGAACGGCGCGCATTGGTCCTGGCTGGACCGGGTGCCCACGTGCACACAGCACTGCAGCAGGCGTTCTTCGATCATCGTCGACATGTCCATGAAGGGCTTGACGGTGATGCGAACGACGCGCTCCCCCAGTAGCCGGCGGATCTTCTTCCGTCGTCCTGGTAGCGCCGACGAGGCCAGGGTGAGCAGCGTGGACATGCCCAGGTCGCAGTTCTCACAGATGTTGCGCCAGACGTCCCCGATCTGGGGATGGGACAACGACGACTGTTCCGAGAGCAGGCCCAGCAGCGATTCCTGCACCGCGGCGCGCAACTGTTTCGGGATCTCGGTGTCGGCGATCCGGTTGGCCACCAGACCGAGTTTGTCTTTGAGGTTGTCGGGTCCGATCAGCGAGACCAGGGAGCGCCAGTGCTCGCTGTCGTCACGGATCAGGTAGCCCACCGAACAGCAGTGTGGGTGCGAGCACGGCAGCGCGGTGAGATCGCGCCAGGTGACCAGGTGGTCAGTCTGCGGCCCCAACCGCTTCAGCACCCCGGTGTGGGTGAGCCGGTCCAATGGGTCGATCTGCCCGGACCGGCCCGAACCGAACAGCGGCTGAATCGTCAGACCGCCGACGTACGGAGTGTCCAACGCCAGGCGGACCATGTCGCCGATCTCGGTGTCGTTGACGCCGAGGGCGACGGCCATCACCAGCGTGGTGAAGATCTCTCGCTCAGAGAGTCGTTGCAGCGCTTGGGCTTTAAAACGCCGCAGATCACCGCCGCGGTGATAGCGATGCGCCGCTTCGGACAGTCCGTCGTACTGCAGATACACCTCGACGCGTTCGCGGTGCTCGGTCAGTAAATCCAGCAGTGCGTCGTCGGCCGCGATGCGTAATCCGTTGCTGTTGATCAGGATTCGGGTGATCGGCCGGGCCGTGAGTTCGGTGAGCAGCTCAGCGAGCTCCGGATGCAGCGTCGGTTCGCCGCCGCTGAGCATCAGCACGTCGATGCGACCGTTCTCCCTGGCGAGTCGCTGGTCCACGTTGGCCAGCACGTCGGCCACCGGCACCACATTGCGCAGGTCCGGTGACGAGTCGGTGAAACAGGTGGGGCAGCGCAGATTGCAGGTCTCGGCGATGTCCTCGAGCAGGATGCAGGTGTGCTGCGTCTGCATCTCCGGTAGCCCGCGCAGATAGGCCGACGGGACGGGGTCGAAATTACCCACCACGTCGGGCATGTGCGCCTTGGTGGGTGCCGTCCACTCTTCCAGATAGGACAGGATCTCAGGGTCCTCGTCGTAGAGCGTCCGGATCAATCCGTGTGTAGCGCAACCACGTTCGAGCCAGATGCGGCCGTCACGTTCCATCAGCTGAGCGCTCAGCCGGACCACCTGCGCAAGGGGCCGCTCGGGTGCCTCGTCGTGGCAGAGCGGGCAGAACGCCGTCACGTAGCGGTGGATGCGGTCGCCCCGCAGGGCCATCCCAGCAGTCATCGGGAGTACACCTCCGGGTTGAGACCCGTGCAGATTCCGACGGTGAAAATCGTGGTCAACGCCCAGCCGATGATCAGGCCCAGGCCGAAACCCTTGGCGTTGCGGTTGGATGTCGCGAGCAACCCGCCGCCGGCGACGAAGGTGATCAGGGCCAGCCCCAGGGCAGCGATCCCGATCACCCAGTTGCCGTTCTGGTTCGTCACCGAACCCGCGAGCACGAACGCCATGAATCCGACGACGACGTTGAGTAGGACGTACACCGGCGCCCCGACGAACACCATGCCGACGGCGATGCGGGATGTCTTCGGCGGTGCAGGCATGGGATAGGGATACGCCGAGCCCGGATAGCCCGGCGGTGGGTAGTTCTGCGGTGGATAGCCAGGCGGTGGATAGTTCTGCGGGTAGTCCTCAGGAGGATCCTCGCCTGGCGGGGGCTGGTCTGGAGGGAGCGTCATACGCGCACTTCCTGATCGCGGGCTGGGGTCCGATAGTAGCCGCGGCGATAACCCAACCACAGGCGAATTCCCAGGATCAGCAGCGACGGCAACAGAAACCATTGCGGCCGAGTCAAATCCAGCCACACCGTTTCGTTGGCCCGGACGAACTCCACGAAGAACCGGAACACCGCGTACGCGGCGACATAGAGCACGAACAACTCGCCGGGCCTACCGATTCGGGGCCGCAGCCACAGCAAGACCACGAATGCCGTGAGCTGGAAGATGATTTCGTATAGAAACGACGGATGCATGGCCTGGCCGGTGAGGCAGCCCGGACATTCCGGTGTGGTGGCCGGGGCATGCACGCCCCACGGCAGCGTCGTCGGTCGGCCGGGAGCCTCGGTGAGATAGCAACCGATTCGGCCGATCGCCATCCCCAATGCCACCGCGGGGGCGAACAGATCGCCGGTTTTACCGCGGTACCCGCCGATCCGCTTGGCGATCAGGACGCCCAGATACGCGCCGAGCAGTCCACCCAGGATGCTCTTCGAGCCGAACTGCCAGGCCTGGGCCAGGCTGGGATTGGTGCGGAAGTCGAGGTGTTCGGCCCAGCCGGACAGCCGCATGCCGATCGCCCCACCGACCAGCGCACCTGCCACCGCGACCAGGGACTGTTCGTTCATGGCGCCGCGTCGGCGCGCTTCGGCGGCAAAGACGATGGCCGCCGCCAGCACACCGAGTGCGATGAAGAGTCCGTGCACGGCGACCGCGACGGGCCCGAGGTGCCACTGCGGAACCATCAGCGGAATCTATCGGGAATTTCTGCCTGGTGAGCGGCCTTGGGGCTGGTGTGGATGAAAGCCGTGGTAACGCTGAACCGCGGCACACGCCTGTGCTGATGCTGGTGCACGCCCATCCCGATGACGAGTCCAGCCAGACCGGTGGCACCCTGGCCCGGTATGCCGCTGCCGGGTACCGCACGGTGCTGGTCACGTGCACCGACGGCCGCCACGGGGACGCTGCAGGCCTGGACGCCGGTCTGGTGCCCACGCGCCGATCGGGAGAGCTCGATCAGGCCGCCAAGGCGTTGGGCGTCAGCGATGTGGTGAAACTCGGCTATCCCGATTCCGGGCTGCACGAAGGTGGCGTCGAGTACGCGGCTGCCGATTCGTTCAGCCGGCTGCCGATCAGCCCGATCGTGCACCAGCTGGTCCGGCTCATCCGGCTGTTCTCTCCTGACGTGCTGGTGACCTATCCGGCCAACGGCCTGTCCGGGCACCCTGACCACATCCGCACCCATGAGGCGGTGGTCACTGCTCATCGCAATATCGTCGCGAATACCGACTCGACGCCCCCGAAGCTGTACTACATCGCGATGTCCGCCTCGAGTGTGCGACGCTTCCAGGCCACGGCCCGCGCCGTGTTCGGCGACGAGGCATGGACGCCGCCGGACGACATGGCCGTCGACGACGCCGAGATCACCGCCCGGATCGACGTCACACCGTTCTGGCCCGACAAACTACGGGCGCTGGCGGCACACGCCAGCCAGCCCGATGCACAGGCGCTCCTGCAGATGTTCTCCGACACAACCGAATTGGACGAATCGGGACTGCGCACCGAGGAGTACGTGCGCGCCTACCCGCCGCCGGTCGCCGGGTCCGCCGTGGCGGACGATCTATTCTGAGCTCGCATCAATGGCTGAGCAAGGAGCGCATGTGCCATCTCTTTCGGTGAACGGTGGCAACGTCGTCTACGAAATTATCGGCGAGTCAGGCGATCTCATCGTCCTGACCCCCGGCGGACGATTCGGCAAAGACATTCCCGGGTTGCGCCCGTTGGCGCAGGCGCTGGTCGACGGCGGACACCGCGTGCTGCTCTGGGACCGGCCGAACTGCGGTGCCTCCGACGTGCAGTTCTACGGTCAGACCGAATCGCATATGCGGGCCGAGACGCTGGCCGGGTTGCTGACCGCTTTGGACACCGGACCGTGCATCCTCGCCGGCGGCTCCGGTGGCGCCCGGGATTCGATGCTCACCACGATGCTCTACCCGGAGCTCGTCACCAAGCTGGTGGTGTGGAACATTGTCGGGGGCAGCTACGGCACCATGAACCTGGCGGCGGTGTACGTGTTGCCCAGCCTGCAGGCGGTGCGCGGGCTGGGCGTGAAAGGCCTTCTCACGGTTCCTGAATGGGCAGAGCGCATCGAACAGAACCCCGACAACGAACAGCGCCTGCTGGCCCTGGACCGCGACGAGTTCATCAAGCTGTCGCTGCGGTGGCTCAACGCGTACGTGCCCAAGCCGGGTCAGACGATCCCCGGGGTCGACGACGAGATGTTCGACCGCATCACCGTGCCGACGCTGATCATCCGCGGTGGCCAGCACGACCTCGATCACCCCAAACGGACGTCGGTGGAGATCAACTGTCTGATCGAGGGATCCCAACTCATCGACCCGCCGTGGCCCGAGGATGCCTGGGAGCGCGCCCTGGAGATCTTCATGGCCGATCAGGCGGCGCCGTTCAACATGTTCGAAACCTGGGTGCTGGCTGCTCCGGCGATTCTCGAATTTCTGTCCCGCAGCTGATCTGTTGTGCTGCAGTGTATTCCGTATCAGTAACCGAGCACCGACCAATAGAAGGATGAGATGTCAACTCACCAAGCTGTACATGTCCAGGCTGCCGGCGAGGCACTGACCCTGGTCGACGTCGAGACGACGTCTCCAGGGCGTGATCACGTCCGGATCGCCGTTGCCGCGTGCGGCGTCTGCGGCACCGACCATGCCTTCGTCAACGGTCAGTTCCCAGGTATGACCTGGCCGCTGACTCCCGGGCACGAGATTGCGGGGACCATTGCCGAAGTCGGTGAGGGCGTCGAAAATCACGCTGTCGGCGATCGAGTCGCCGTCGGCTGGTTCGGCGGGCACTGCAACCAGTGCGTGCAGTGCCTGCAAGGCGATTTCATCCATTGTGCCAACATGCAGATTCCCAGCCTGCACTACCCGGGCGGCTATGCGGCATCGGTCGTCGTCCCCGCCAATGCCCTCGCCCGGATCCCTGAGGAGTTGTCCTTCGTCGAAGCCGCACCGATGTCCTGTGCGGGCGTCACCGTGTATCACGCACTTCGGGAATCCAGGGCTCGGCCCGGTGATCGGGTGGCCGTTCTCGGCGTGGGCGGACTAGGGCACCTCGGCGTGCAATTCGCCAGGGCAATGGGTTTCGAGACGATCGCGATCGCCCGCGGTTCGGACAAGGAAGCCGACGCCAAAGAGTTCGGTGCTCACCACTACATCGACTCGAATGCCGGCGACGTCAGCGAGGCGCTGCAGGCCCTCGGCGGTGTCATCGTGGTGCTCGCCACCGCCGCGAGTTCAAAGGCGATGGGCGACACCATCGGCGGACTGCTGCCCCGTGGTGAACTCATCACCATCGGCGTCACCCCAGAACCGCTTCCGATCAGTCCACTGCAACTCATCACACCCGGGTTGACCATCACCGGTCACCCGTCGGGCACGGCACGCGACGTCGAGGAAACCATGAAGTTCGCGGTGCAGTCGGGCGTGCGGGCCCGCGTCCAGGAGCTTCCGCTGGCCGAGGCGGCCGACGCTTACGCCGCGATGGACGAGGGCCGCGCGCGGTTCCGGATGGTCATCACCGTCTAACGGTCAGGAGGTTCTCGGATCCGGGATCGCTTTGATGGCCAGGAAGCCCGTCGGCTCGCGGGTGAGGCGCTGGTAGTCCTCGGGATCGAGGTCGGCGGAGTCAGCGGTGGGCCGCGGTTCGACCAGGCGCTCGATGAGAAAGCCGGCGGCGTGCAGTTCCTCGCACGTCCGCTCCAAAGGCGACAGCCAGTAGCGGACCCGCCAGCCGCGGCTCCAGACTTCGTCGATGACCCGTTCGTCGAAGTAGTTTCCGCCGTGACGCAGCCAGTCACCGGTGGGGTGCATCCGCGACAACACCAGTGCCCCGCCGGGACGCAGTACCCGCCGCAGTTCGCGCAGGGCACCCGTCCTGTCGTCGAGGTACTCCAGCGCCAGCGCGAACAACACCAGGTCCACCGACTGGTCGGGCAGCCAGTCCAGGGGATCGGCGAGGTCGTGGGTGCGAAACTGCCCCGACGGAACTCGTTGCCGGGACAGCTCGGTCATGCGAGGGCTCTGGTCGAAGCCGACCACGTCGGCCCCGCGCACGGCGAGCTCCTCGGCGTACAGCCCGGGCCCGCAGGCGGCGTCCAACACCGTGCGGCCGGCGACGTCACCGAGGAGGGCCAGACACGCAGGCCGGTCGTAATGGGCGTTGTACAGGTTGTCGCGGGCGTGCTCGAGGAATTCGTCGGCGAACACGTCGTACTGCGGATGGGGGCCTACGGCGTCAGGCATCAATCCAGTGTGCCGTGCGTATTTCGATTGCGGTTCGGCGGTGGGTGAGATGCCATGGAGGCATGACCGCTGCGATCTGGCCGCTGTTCGGCCTTGAAGTGTCGACGCCCCGGTTGTCGCTGCGCTATGTCACCGACGCCGACGGCGGGCAACTTGCCGACCTGGCTGCGCAGGGAATTCACGACCCGGCCACCATGCCGTTCTCAGAGCCCTGGACCGACGTCGAACCGCCGGAGCTGCAGCGCAATTCGCTGCGCTATTTCTGGCGCTGCAGATCTGAAACATCCAGCGAACGTTGGCATCTGAACTTGGGTGCGCGTGATCAGGACGACCGTCTCATCGGCGTGTGTTCGGTCGATGCGACAGACTTCCCGACCACCCGTAGTGCGACCACCGGGTCGTGGCTGGGCGGGCGGTATCAACGGCGTGGGTTCGGCAGGGAGATGCGACAGGCCGCGCTACACCTGATCTTCGCCGGGCTGCACGGCAACCGCGCAGCCACCCGCGCCTGGCATGACAACACCGCGTCGCTGGCTGTTACAAGATCGCTGCCCTACACCGAAGATGGTGCCGCCCAGGAGCAACGACGGGACCGGTCAGACACCATGCTGGCGTTCTCGATGACCGAGCAGCAGTGGCAGACCGTTCGCCGCGATGACATTCAGCTCGCGGGTATCGCGCAGGTCCGGAAGTTTTTGGGGATCACGTGAGAAGTTGTGAGCGGCGTCCCGCGACTGCCGGTGACGCCTCGTTCATCGTCGAGATGGCGCGTCATGCCTGCGTTATCGAGGACTGGCCCTTACCCGACCCGAGCTCCGACGAGGCGCAGAGCCTGATGCCCGGGGGCGCCGATGTGACGATCATTGCGACGACAGCCGCAGGTATGCGGTTAGGGGCGGTGTGGACGTTTCGCCATGACCCCCCGCTCTTGGTCGATGGGCACGGCGTCGCTCTGCCAGAGGTGGTCATCGCGGTGACGCAAGAGGCGCGAGGACAGGGCGTCGGTGGATCGCTGTTGGACGAACTGCTCATCCGCTGCGCCGGTGCTTACAACGCACTCTGCCTGAACGTTCATCAACGGAACCCGTCGGCTCGGCTGTATGAGCGGAAGGGTTTTCGTGTCGTTGGCCAGGGCCGGGGCACTTTGGGTGTCGCCATGCGGAGAGACTTGGTGCCGTGAGCGTGGGGCAGGGATATCCTCCGATCGAGCCGTACGAGTCGGGCATGCTCGACGTCGGTGACGGCAACCTCATGTACTGGGAAGTCTGCGGCAATCCGGCAGGTGTGCCGGCGG
>JBEVHL010000503.1:0-5668 GCA_040511255.1 Mycobacterium sp.
CCCATCTCCTTGGCCACCGCGTCAGGCGTGCCGACGAATGGGATGCTGGAGCCGATGCCGTTACCGGTGACCAGTTCCCGCAGCGTCTTGTCCTTGCCCCGACCCAGGAAGCTCTCCAGGCCGCCACGCTCACCGTTGGTGGTGACAGGGGGCACCGGCTTGTCCAGATCGAATTGAGAGAAGTCGATTTCGGTGATGGATGACATCTCGGCCAGCATGTACTCGACGTACGAGTCAGAGCTCAACCAGCGTTCCTGCTTGGCCAGCGCCTCCTCGCGGGTGTCGCCGACGATCGGCGACACCAGATACAGCACCTTGCACTCCGAGGGATCGCGACCGTGTGCCTTCATCCGCTCGTGGATGTCGTCGCGGTAAGCCTTCATCGCCTCGGGACTGTTGGCCGGGGCGACGATGGTGTCGGCATGCTGGGCGGCGAGTTCACGTCCCGGGGGCGAGGCGCCGGCCTGGGCGATGGTCGGCCGATGCTGCGGCGACGGCGCGGTGTTCAGCGGACCGCGGGACTTGAAGTACTTCCCCTCGAAGTCAATTGTGTTGACCTTCTTGTAATTCGCGTACGTTCCGGTCTCGTAGTCCCGCTCGATCGCGTCCGGCTCCCACGACTCCCAGAGCTTGCTCACCACCTCCATGTATTCACTGGCCCGCGCGTAACGCTCGTCGTGCTCGTAGAGCTTGTCGAGTCCGAAGTTCTGGGCGGAGCGATCCTCTGCCGAGGTGACGACGTTCCAGCCGAACCGTCCGCGCGCGATGTGGTCGACCGTGCTGCACAACCGCGCCAACAGGAACGGCGGATAAAAACTGGTCGACATCGTCGGCACCACACCGATGTGCTTGGTGGCGGCGGCCATCAGCACGGCCAGCGGCACCGGATCATGCTTGGGATTGATGCCGTGCTTGAGGTCGTGCTCCATGGTGCCGCCGAATGCCGTCGACACCATCAACTTGTCCTCGATCAGGATGTAGTCGAACTTGGCGCGCTCCAGGTTCCGGGCCATCTCGACGTAGAAGTCGCCGGTGAAGTCACGCCCGCCGTCACCCCAGTTCCCGTTCCACTCGTCGGCGACGAAGTTCAGGAACCATCCCAGATGAAATTTATCGGTCATGTTTTCCTCTCACTGGTCTTGTTGGATGCGCTAGAAGCTGGCGTGCGGGGCGCCCATGCCCGGATCGATCTTCTGCGGGCCAGCTTTCGACGGAGCCACCGGGAAATCGAAGATGGCCGTCGGGATGTACACGGTGGCACATGAATTCGGGATATCAACCACACCGGAGAGGCGGCCTTCGATGGGCGCAGAGCCGAGCAGCAGGTAGGCCTGCTCCGGGCTGTAGCCGAAGTTGGTCAGATAATCGATCGCGTGCAGGCAGGCCCGCTGATAGGCCAGGTCGGAGTCGAGGTACTTCTGCTCACCGTCCAGGGTGACCGACGTGCCCGAGAACGCAATCCATTCCGAGTACAGCGGATCGGTGTTGCCGGGCATGAAGATGGCGTTCTCGTGCACCCCGTAGGTGTGCATCCCGCCCTTGATCAGGTCGACATGCAGATCCATGAATCCGCCCATCTCGATCGCCCCGCAGAACGTGATCTCGCCATCGCCCTGGGAGAAGTGCAGATCGCCGAAGGACAGGTTCGCCCCAGGGACGAACACCGGATAGAACACCCGCGAACCCTTGGTCAGGTTCTTGATGTCCTGGTTGCCACCGTTCTCCCGCGGCGGCGCGGTCCTGGCCGCCTCGCCGGCCACCCGGGTGAACTCGTCACCGGTGAGCGTGCCGAGGATGGCGTCATCGGGCTCCGGGGGCAGCGCCAGCGGAGGTACCCGTTGCGGATCGGTCGCGATGAGAGCGCCTTCGCGGGCATTCCACTTACCGAGCAGCTCGGCCGAAGGTGCGGTGCCCATCAGCCCCGGATGGACGATGCCCGTGTACTTGACCCCGGGGATGTGCCGCGACGTGGTGCTCTGACCGGCGAAGTCCCAGATGGCCTTGTAGGCGTCGGGAAACTGCTCGGTGAGGAAGCCGCCGCCGTTCTTCTTGGCGAAAATGCCTGTGTAGCCCCAGCCCTGCCCGGCCAGCGGGCCCGAGTCCTCCTGAGGAATCGGGCCGACGTCGAGGATGTCCACGATCAGCAGGTCGCCCGGTTCGGCGCCCTCGATGGCAAACGGACCCGAGAGGACGTGCACACCCTTCAGTGGTGCGTTGAGGATGTCCTCGGCGGAATCGTCATTGTGGATGGCGCCGTCGAACCATTCGCGGCAGTGCGCGCGAAAGGTGTCACCGGGCTTCACCGTCACCGCGGCTGGGATGTCGGGGTGCCAGCGGTTGTGCCCGGTGATGAGTTGATCGGTGAACTTCTTCGACGAGTCGAGCGGGAAAAGCAGTTCAGGCATGTCTACCTCCAAAGTCGGTTCGCGACAGGGCGATTGCTCGCGTCAGGACTTAGGTCCGTTTGATGGTCTGCATCTGGACGACCTGCGGGAAGAACGAGTTGATCACGATGTCCGAGATATCGGTGTGCGCGATCGTGGTGGTCGGCGGCAGGCACATCGGAATCAAGATGCCGTCGTCGAGGAGCACCTGAGTGGCCTGCTGGTAGACCGCATTCATCTCGGCCGGCGTCGGCTTGAGGATGGCATCGTCCATCAGCTTGTCGAGTTGCGGGTTCGAGTACTGGTAGTAGTTCAACGGCGCCGCGCCGGTCCGGAACAAAATACGGAACGTGGTGTCCAGATGGAAGGCGTCACCGCCGACGAAGGACAACATCATGTCCGGTCGCTTCTCGCTGGGCTGGTTGACCAGGTCGAACTGCTCGGACGGCGGCATCTGTCGCACTGTCACGTCCAATCCCACCGCGGCGAGCTGGCTCTGCACCAGCTCGCCCATCTGCTGGCGAGCCGCGCCGCCGTCGGTGATGACCGCCAGGTCGACCTTCTTGTCGGGCAGGGCGGCCACCATTGCCTTGATCGCGGTGGTGTCGACGGTGCTCGGGAACGGGGCGAATTCCGGGGGCAGCGTCCCGTCGGGCCACACTGCGGTCTGCGCCTTCGCCAACCCACCCCAGGAGGTGTCGACGATGGACGCCCGGTCCAGCGCGGTCTGCATGGCCCGGCGCAGTTTCACGTCGGCGAAGATGCCGGTGTGCGGATTCAGCAGCAGCCCGTCCGCCACACCGCCGACGGAGTTGATCACGTTGAACTGCGAATTCTTCTGGTAAGCAAGCACATCCGGGACCGAAAAGCCCTTGGCCACCAGGTCGAAGGCTCCGGAGTCGAGCTGCAACTTTTGCGTCGTGACGTCTGGGGTGATCTCGATCCGGATCGACTCGAAGCCCGGCTTGCCGCCCCAGTAGTCGGGGAAGGCGGAGAAGGAGTAGTGGTTTCCCGGGATGAATTCGGTCATCGAGTAGGGCCCCGTGCCGGCGTCATGGGTCTTGAGCCATTCCTGCGCGAGGTCGTCGCCGACCGCGTTCTTCTCCACCGCGGTGGGGCTGACCGCGAACGGCTGCCACGGGCAGGCCAGGTAGTGCACAAACGCGTTATTGGGTTCCTTCAGGGTGACGACGAATGTCGTCGGGTCCGGCGCCGCGGTCTTGGCGACGCCGGCCACCATGTAGGCGGGCCCCTGGTTGACTTTCGCGCGGCGCTCGAAGCTCTTGATCCAGGAGGCGGCATCCGCGGGTGTGCCGTCGTGGAACTTCACATTCGGCTGCAGAGTGAAGGTGTAGGTCAGCTGGTCCGGGGAGATGGTCCAGGACTTGGCCAGTGCCCCAATGATTTCCGGTGTGCCCGGCTTGTAACCCAGAAGTCCCTCGTAGACCGTGTGGGTGACCAGGGCGCCTTCGCCCTCGTACATGATGTCGGGATCGGGGATCTGCATGTCATTGAGGAAGGGCAGCCGCAGCGTCGCCGTCTGCTGGGCCCCGCCACCACCGCCGGCGCCCCCGCCCCCGCAGGCGGCGATCAGACCAGCCAGGCTCAACCCACCGACGGTCAGGCCGCCGGCCTTGAGGAAGGTGCGCCGGTCCCAACCGGTGGGTACGTTGTTCGGGCGTGCGGTGTCGACCATAGATACCTCCTGGATGGGCCAGCTGCGCAAAACCCAGCTGCGGTGCGTACCGCGAATTGAACCGGCGCTGCGTGACGCGACTGCTTCGCAGCAGTACCTCGCGTATTACGCCGGTGTCACGGCCGGTCGCACTGACCAGCCAGAAGTGACGTGCACCACACCCGAGGTGTCGGCGGGAGCCGGGTTAGGATGACCACCGGTCGTCGACGGCGAGACTCGGGCGGAGAGCACTGTGCAGGAACTGGTTTCACGCCACATCCGGGCGGATCGGCGGTGCCGGGCGTGACCAAGGGCGGCCTGCGCAAGATGCCCCTGCAGGAGCGTTCCAAGGCCACCACCCAGCGGATTCTCGACACGGCGTCGCGGCTGGTGGTCGAGGTCGGCTACGACGCAGTCGCCGGCTCCCCCACCCTGCTCCTGCAGGAATCCGGCGTCAGCAGGGGGTCGTTCTACTCGTTCTTCGAGACGCCTGAGAAAGTGCTGGAAGAGCTCGCATTCCAGTGCATGCAAGAATCCAGTGCCCTGATCCGAAACATGTTGCAGCAGAATCCGATCCGGCACTGGCATGACGTTGTCGACGTCCTCATCGCGTTCTACACGGATTGCTTTCAACGCCCGCTGGTGCGGGAACTGTGGGTCGGCCAGAACCTGACGCCACCGGTGCGGGCTCGCGACCGCGAGTGGATGCAGAACGTGGCGAACGACGTGTTGTCCGCGCTACGGAACTTTGCGCCGCTGTTCGACGATCTCTCGGTCCGGCAGTGCCTGGTTGCCGTGGAGATCATGGAGCGGCTTTTCCAATACGCCTACACCGAGAATGCCAAAGGTGACCCGTTGATCATCGGCGAGGTCAGAATCGTTCTGATTCAGTATCTTTCGTCGCACTCCGGTCAGGGGCCCGTCGACCCGTAGCTTCTCGCCGCACCAATTCACCAAAACGCGACTACAGTCTGATTTGCTTCGGCTGCATCCCCCAACCCTGTGAGGACCTTTTGTGACCAACTTCGGTGTCGTCCTCCCCCAGACCGAGCTGGGCTCGGACGTACGTGATCTGCGGCGTTATGCGCTGGCAGTTCAGGACCTGGGCTTTCGCCACGTGATGGCCTACGACCACGTCCTGGGAGCTGACCCCACGGTGCACTCGACGCAGTACGGCTACGACGTGGACACCACGTTCCATGAGCCGCTGGTGACGTTCGGCTATCTGGCCGCCCTCACCGAGCTGGAACTGTTCACCGGCGTGATCATCCTGCCGCAACGCCAGACCGCACTGGTGGCCAAGCAGGCCGCGCAGGTCGATCTACTCAGCGGCGGCCGGCTGCGACTCGGGGTCGGCGTGGGCTGGAACAAAGTCGAGTACGACGCGCTGGGAGAGGATTTCTCAGTGCGGGGCAAGCGAATCGAAGAACAGATCGACTTGCTGCGGCGGCTGTGGACGGAGCGCTCGGTGACGTTCCACGGCGTCTACGACACCGTCACCGCCGCCGGATTGGCGCCGTTACCCATTCAGCAGCCGATCCCCATCTGGATCGGCGCGCAGATCCCCGCCGGCTACCGGCGCGCCGGGCGGCTGGCCGACGGCTGGTTC
>JBEVHL010000504.1:0-6200 GCA_040511255.1 Mycobacterium sp.
AGGTGATGTTCGGTGGCGAGACCGTCAAGGCCGAACACCCCGGCCTGTTGACCGCCGGCGGCGCAGCATTCGGTGACATGCTCGGCGCGATCACCCGATGCCAGGAGTCGGGAATGATGAGTGGCCAGGACCCCCTCGACATCGCGGGGCCGCTGTGGTCGCTGATACATGGCATCGCCTCGCTGTCCAGTGGCGGAGATCTCAAACACATGGGCATTCAAGAGAATCCGGAGGCTCTGGTCGAACGTGCCCTCACCCGTGGGCTGTTGCTCGGCGAACTGAGCTAGTACTCAGAACCGTTGGCAGCCCGCGACTTCTCCAACGCGGTGCGCACGCGTTCGGTGTCGTCCGCGGTCCAGCCGTCCGGTGCGGCGACCGCCGCCCAGCCGTCCAGGACGGAGTAGCCGTAGTTGTGGCCGTGGCCACCCGGCATGCCTGCGGCATTGGTCATATCGGCGGCCACCTGCCAGAACGTCACGATCGGATACCAGCGCATGGACGCCGTCCGGTCGAACCCCGGCGGTTGGATCAACCAGTCGGGCCTGCTGAACAACAGATCCGGCGACCACCAGACGATCGGGTCGGATGGGTGCTGCACGAACAGAACTCGCGTGCCGTCCCAGGGCGGCGCCGCGATCTGCGGGATGTCGGGGCCGTTGGCGAACCGCACGGTGCGGCCGTTGTCGTACCGTGGCCGCACCTGTGGGGTGCCGGGGTCGCGGCGCTGCTCGACGGCACTCCACAACGGGCTGGCGTTGGGCGGGCCGACCCAGAGCACAGCGTCGAAGCCCAGCCGGGAGATGTCGGGGAGATACCCGAAGGCACCCTGGCCCGCCATCGAACCCAGGCTTTCGCCGTAGAGCACCAGTTTCGGGCGCTGTTCCGGCGGTCGCAGTGCCCACCGGTGCTGGATGCTGTCTACCATCATCCGGCCGACATCCAACGACCGTTGTTGATCGCCGAGGAACGAGATCCAGCTCGGCAGATAGGAATACTGCACACCGACCAGCGCGGTGTCGCCGTTGTACATGGTCTCGATCGCCCTGGCCGCCACCGGATCCACCCAGCCTGTGCCGGTGGTCGGGATGATCACCAACAGCCTGCGGTCGAACGCGTGGGTGCGTTCGAGCTCGCTGAGTACCACCGCCATCCGGGCCTCGTCGCTGTCGGCGGTCTGTAGACCCGCGTAGACACGGATGGGCTCTCGGGCCGGCCGGTCGTTGACCGCGGTCAGCTCAGCGGCGTCCGGACCGTTCGCCACGAAGTTGCGGCCCTCATAGCCGAGGGTGTCCCACGGCGCGAAAGAAGTTGGACTGCCCGATCTTTCGACTTCTACGGGTTGTTCGACGCCGGCCCTGGTGGTGGAGTTCTGCGGCTGGAACACCCAACTGGCGCCGGCCAGGAAACCGCGCAGCAGCACACCGTTGATCAACGTGATGACCAACACCGCCACCACCGCGGTGCCGATGAACAACGCCACCTCATCGTTGACGTGCCAGCGCCGGATCAGCACGCGGGCCAGCAGCTTGATGGCATCGAGCAGGATCCGTGACACCCCCACCACCACGCCGCCGGCGAGCACCGCGATGATCAGGGTGCGGTAGTAACCGGCGGTGGCGGGGCCTTCGATGCCCATCAGGGCCGACACCTGGCGTTGCCACGCCGCGGCGGGCACCACGATCGCCACACTGGCGAGCGCCGACAGCGCGACGGTGGCCACCTTGAGTCGGTACAACACCGCTTTACTGGGCGGCCACCAGGCCCGGTCCCGTAAGACGAAGTGGCGGAACGCCTTTCCGATCGCGACGCCGAGCCCGTAACCAATCGCCGCATTGATCCCGCCGATCAGCCCGGCGAACAGCCAACTGCGGGGCAGCAACGACGGGGTCAGCGACAGGCAGAAGAACAACGCGCCGCCGCCGATGCCCACGAAATCGAGGCGTACCAGGGTCCACGCCCACACCAGCAGCGGATGCCGGCCGTGGTGCTCAACCGGCGCGGTCGGTGGCGAGGGCACGTGCGCTACCCGAACAGGCCCGGGAGCACGCCCTCCCACGTGCTGCGGAGGTCCGCCAGCGACGCCGTGAACTGACCCTGGACCTCGATCTCGGTTGAGCCCTGGTCGACGACACCGATCCTGGTGGCGGGCAGGCCCCGCGCTTCGCACATGGCGCGGAACCGGCTCTCCTCGGTGCGCGGCACGGCGACCAGCACCCGGCCCGCCGACTCGGAGAACAGTTCGACGAACGGATCCGAGCCTTCGGGAAGCAGTATCCGGCAACCGGTTTCGCCGGCCAGTGCCGATTCCACCACCGCCTGGATCAGGCCGCCTTCACTGAGATCGTGGGCCGCGGAGATCAATCCGTCGCGCGATGCCGCAGTCAGCACCTCGGCCAGCAGCTTCTCCCGGGCCAGATCGACCTGCGGGGGCACGCCACCCAGGTGATCGGCGGTGACCTGGGCCCACACCGAACCGTCGAACTCGTCGCGGGTGTCCCCGAGCAGGATCAGGGTCTCGCCGAGTTCGGTACCGAAGCCGGTCGGGATGCGTCGGGCGACGTCGTCGATAACGCCGAGCACGCCGACCACCGGGGTCGGCAGGATTGCGGTCGAACCGGTCTGGTTGTAGAAGCTCACATTGCCGCCGGTCACCGGAATGCCAAGGGCCGCGCAGCCATCGGCGAGGCCACGGACCGCCTGGGAGAACTGCCACATCACGCCCGGATCCTCCGGCGAGCCGAAGTTCAGGCAGTTGGTCACCGCGACCGGGGTGGCACCGGTGACGGCGACGTTGCGGTAGGACTCGGCCAGCGCCAACTGGGCGCCGGTGTACGGGTCCAACTGCGTGTAGCGGCCGGAGGCGTCGGTGGACAACGTGATCCCGCGCCCGGTCTTCTCGTCGATGCGCAACACCCCGCCGTCGGCGTGTTCGGCCAGCACGGTGTTGCCGCGCACGTAGCGGTCATACTGCTCGGTGATGAACGCCCGACTGCACAGGTGTGGACTGCCTAGCAGCGCAAGCAAAGTCGCGTGCAGCTCGGCACCGGTCTTCGGCCTGGGCAAGGTCTTGGAGCTGTCGGCGATCAGCGCGTCCTGGGTGTGGGGGCGCCGCACCGGCCGCTGATACACCGGACCCTCGTGGGCGACGGTCCGCGGCGGCACGTCGACGACAGTCTCACCGTTCCAGGTGATCTGGAGCCGGTCACCGTCGGTGACCTCACCGATGACCGCGGCGAGCACCTCCCATTTGCGGCAGACCGCCATGAACGCGTCGACGTTCTCCGGCGCGACCACGGCACACATCCGCTCCTGCGATTCGCTCGACAGGATCTCGGCGGGAGTCATGTTCTTTGCCCGCAGCGGCACGGTATCGAGTTGGATCGACATGCCGCCGTCACCGGCTGAGGCCAGTTCCGAAGTGGCGCAGGACAATCCGGCACCGCCGAGGTCCTGAATACCGATCACGATGCCTGCCGCATACAGCTCGAGGCAGCACTCGATGAGCACCTTCTCCATGAACGGATCGCCGACCTGAACCGACGGCAGCTTCTTGCGGCCGGTGGCGCCGCTCTCGTCGCCGCCGAACGTCTCCGACGCCAGCACCGAGACGCCGCCGATTCCGTCGAGGCCGGTGCGCGCTCCGAACAGGATGATCTTGTTACCCGCACCGGAGGCGAAGGCCAGGTGCAGATCCTCTTTGCGCAGCACCCCGACGCACAGCGCGTTGACCAACGGGTTGCCTGCGTAGGACGGGTCGAAGATGGTCTCCCCGCCGATGTTCGGCAGGCCCAGCGAGTTGCCGTAGCCGCCGACGCCGCGGACCACCCCGTCGAGCACCCGGCGGGTGTCGGGGGCGTCGGCTGCGCCGAACCGCAACTGGTCCATCACCGCGACCGGGCGCGCGCCCATCGCCATGATGTCGCGGACGATGCCGCCGACACCGGTGGCAGCACCCTGGTACGGCTCGACGTAGGACGGGTGGTTGTGCGATTCGACCTTGAACGTCACGGCCCAGCCGTCGCCGATGTCGACGACGCCGGCGTTCTCGCCGATGCCGGCCAGCATGCCGGCGCGCATCTCGTCGGTGGTGGTCTCCCCGAAGTACCGCAGATGCACCTTGGAGGACTTGTAGGAGCAGTGTTCGCTCCACATCACCGAGTACATCGCGAGCTCGGCGGCGGTGGGACGACGGCCGAGGATCTCACGGATCCGGTCGTATTCGTCGTCCTTGAGCCCGAGCTCACGGAACGGTTGTGGCTGGTCAGGCGACGCCGCGGCGCGCTCGACGGTATCGACTTCGTGCGAGGGCGCGGATGTCACGGCACCAGTTTATTCGCTTTGCACACGAGTGAACCTCCGCGCCACCGCGGACGCGCCGACACCGTGCAACAACACGCTGCCGAGGACCACCAGCGACATCACCAAAAGCACCGCGTGCTCGGCCCCGCCCGTGAGCACGTTGTAGGCCAGCAGACCGAAAACGATCGACGGTGTGCCACGCGGACCGAGCCAGCCCAGCAAAATCCGCTCGGACCAGCTGAACTTCGACCACAGCATCGCCACCGCCACCGGCAGCATCCGCACCAGCGTCAGCGCCAGCAGGCAGAACACCACTATCCCGACCGTCAGACCTGCGTGCCAGTACGCAATCAGCAGTACACCACCGAAAACGAACCACATCGCCGCCTGCAGCAGAAAGCTGATGTCCTCGATCAATTCCAGCTCGCGTTTGGCCTGCTGCGAACGACGGAAATAGTGATAGCCGATGCCGCAAACGAACGCCGCGACAAATCCGTTGCCGTGCACGCCGAGGCTCAGCGTGTACGAAACGCCGGGGGCCGCGACCATGATCAGCCGCTTGGACTGTTCGGTCATCAGGTTGCGTCGCTCGGCGGCGTTCGCGGCCAGCGCAATTCCCGCGCCGATGCACAGGCCCAGCACGAGGGCTTTGAGGATGTGCGGGAACGCCGAGGTGAGCTCTTCCATCGGGGTCTCGTTGTGCACGTTCTCATCGGCGAGCACCAGTGCGAAGAGCAGGATCGGCGAGACGATGCCGTCGTTGTAGCCCGCTTCGACGCGCAGCAGCGCGCGCACCCGGCCGGAGGTCCGCTCGTCATGCAGTATCGACGGCGCCGAGGCGAAGTCGATCGGTACCACCACGCAGGCGATCACCAGCACGGTCGCCCACGCGTTGCCGGGCAGCAGCCAGAGCCCGAGCAGCAGGGCAAGTCCGACGCTCAGCGGTAGCGCGATGAACAGCAGCCGCATCGCCGAACGTGGGTGGTGGCCCAGCAGGCCGCCGCGGACGTCGGCGGCGTCGACGAACAGCAGCACCGCCAAGATCACCTCGGCGATGTGTTGCGCCAGTGTCGCGTTGAGCTCGTCGGCGAGCGAACCGTGTGTGGTGTATTCGACGATCGCGCCTGCGAGCACCAGGAACAGCGGTGAGGTGATGCGCCACCGCTCCAGGCGCCGGGCCGAGAGCGCCCAGCCGGCCAGGACGACCGAGATCGCGATCAGTGACAACAGCACGGGCGTGATCTTGCCAGCGAGTGCTGGCTATTTCAGTACGGCACGGTCAGTGTCCGGCGGCGACGCAGAACGCATTGCCCGCCGGATCGGCCAGCACCACCCAGCGAAAGTCCGGGGCCTCGTGGCGGCTGGTCTCGGTGGCACCCAGGCCGACCAGGCGGCTGACCTCAGCCTCAAGATCGGTCACCGTGAAATCCACGTGCACCCGGTTCTTGCCGGGCGTCGGTTCGTCGACCCGCTGGAACCCCAGCCGCAGTCCGCCCTGGATACCGACCACGACGAACTCACCGCCGACCACCGGGTGCACCGATCCGGAGGTCGCCTGCGCCCACCAGTCCGCCAGCGTGTCCGGGTCAGAACAGTCGAACGTGATCATCTCGACGGTGAGGCTCATGCGGGCAGGGTAATTCAGTCGGGCGACAGAAATGCCTGTAACGCCGCCGAATACGCGGCGACGTCGTGGGCGCCCATCAACTCCCGGGCTGAGTGCATCGCCAGCTGCGCGGCCCCGACGTCGACCGTGGGGATGCCGGTGCGGGCTGCGGTCATCGGTCCGATCGTCGAGCCGCACGGTAGATCCGCGCGATGCTCATAGCGCTGCAACGGCACCCCGGCCTGACGGCAGGCCAGTTCGAAAGCCGCCGCCGTGCGACCGTCGGTGGCGTACC
>JBEVHL010000505.1:0-3023 GCA_040511255.1 Mycobacterium sp.
CCCTGTGCGCCACCGCTGATGAGTACGACTTTTCCGTCCACGCGTCCCATGACCGGTCAGGCTACCGCACGCCTCAAAACGACTAGAACTTGTTCCAATTCAGTGGCCGAACACGCATACTTCCTGGCAGCTATCTCGTCTGTAGAAGGAGACATTCATGGCCATCCGCGTGGCGCTGATCGGTACCGGCAACTGCGGCAGCCTGGCCCTGACGCAGCTCATCGAGGACGACCAGTTCGAGCTGACCGCGGTGGGGGTCTCGTCGGAGGCAAAGGTGGGTAGGGACGCCGGAGAGCTCGCCGGGCTCGACGTCGTCACCGGCATCACCGCCACCAAGGGCATCGAGGTGGCACTGGCCAGCGCGCCGGACTGCGTGGTGTACACCGCCGACGGTGACACCCGACTCAAGGAGGCGATGGCCGATGTCCGGCAGTTCCTCTCGGCCGGCATCAACGTCGTCGGGTCAGCCCCCGGCGTGCTGCAGTACCCGTGGGCGGTGATCCCCGACAAACACATCGCGAAGGTCGAAGATGCGGCGCAGGAAGGCAATTCCAGCGTCTACATCACCGGTGTCGACCCCGGGTTCGCCACCGACCTGCTGCCCATTGCCATCGCCAGCACCTGCCAGCACTTCGAGCAGGTCCGCACCATGGAGATCGCCGACTACTCCACCTATGACGGGGCGACGGTGATGTTCGACGTGATGGGCTTCGGCAACCAGATCGGCGACTTTCCCATGCTGTTCCTGCCCGGGGTGCTGAGCATCGCCTGGGGTACTGCCATCCGTCAGCTCGCAGCAGGCCTCGGCATCGAGGTCGACGAGATCAGGGACTCCGTCGAGCAGGAACCCGCGCCGGAGGATCTGGACGTCGCCGTCGGGCGCATCGCCAAGGGCACCGTCGCGGCGCTGCGCTTCCAGATCGAAGGACTGGTCCAGGGCAGGCCCGTCATCGTGGTCGAACACGTCACGCGACTGCACGCGGACCTGCGGCCGGACTGGGCGCAGCCCGCCCACCCCGGCGGCTCGTACCGGGTGGAGGTCACCGGCGAGCCGTCGTACTTCGTGGACATCGTGCCCACCAGCGCGCACGGTGGAGCCCCGTATGCGGCGATCCTGGCCGCGGCCGCCCGGATCGTGAACTCGATCCCCGCGGTGATCGCCGCGCCGCCGGGCATCCGGACCACCCTGGACCTGCCGTTGGTGCTCGGCTCGAACGTGTACCGCGCACCTGGGGCAATCGCCGCCACAAATTAAAGCGCGTGACGTAAACTCGCGTGTCGTGACTGGCACGCTGCGCACGGTGATCGTCGGCGCCTCGATCGGCAACGCCGTGGAATGGTTCGACTTCGCCATCTACGGTTTTCTGGCCACCTATATCGCGGCCAACTTCTTTCCGGCCGGGAACGAGACGGCGGCCCTGCTCAACACGTTCGCCATCTTCGCGGCGGCGTTCTTCATGCGGCCACTGGGCGGCTTCGTGTTCGGACCGCTCGGCGACCGGATCGGCCGCCAGCGCGTGCTGGCGATTGTCATCCTGCTGATGTCGGGGGCGACGCTGGCCATCGGCCTGCTTCCGACGTACGCCACCATCGGGGTGGCCGCTCCGCTGCTGCTCTTGGGACTTCGTTGCCTGCAAGGCTTTTCGGCCGGAGGAGAATACGGCGGCGGCGCGGTCTACCTCGCCGAGTATGCAACGGACCGCAACCGCGGGCGGACCATCTCGTTCATGGTGTGGTCGGGGATCGTGGGATTCCTACTGGGGTCGATCACCGTCACCGTACTGCAGGCCGCATTGCCCGCCGACGTGATGGCCACTTACGGCTGGCGTATTCCGTTCCTGATCGCCGCTCCGCTGGGCCTCGTCGGCCTGTTCATCCGGCTGCGCCTGGACGACACCCCGCAGTTCAAGGCGCTCAGCAACACCGACGAGATTTCCGAATCGCCACTGCGGGAGGCGGTCCGCAGCGCGTGGCCGGCGATCCTGCGGGTGGTCGGGTTGATGATCGTCTTCAACGTGGGCTACTACGTGGTGTTCACCTACCTGTCAACCTATTTCATCAAGACCCTGCACTTCGACAAGACCGATGCGTTCCTGTCGGTGACCATCGCCAGTGTGGTCGCGCTGATCCTGACGCTCCCACTGGCTGCGCTGTCCGACCGGATCGGTCGACGGCCGCTGTTGCTCGCCGGGTCGGTGGGTTTCGTGGTGTTGGCGTATCCCCTTTTCCTGCTGCTGAATTCGGGCTCACTCGGGGCGGCCATCACCGCGCACGCGACACTGGCGGTGATCGAGTCGGTCTACATCGCCGCGGCGGTATCGGCGGGTGTCGAGATGTTCACCACCAGGGTGCGCTACAGCGGCTTTTCGATCGGGTACAACGTGTGTGTCGCGGTGTTCGGCGGCACCACGCCCTATGTGGTGACCGCCCTGACCGCGAACACCGGCGACAATCTCGCGGCAGCGTTCTATCTCATTGCCGCAGCGGTCATTTCGCTACTCACCGTGCTGACGATGCGCGAGACCGCGGGGCAACCGCTGACCACCGGGGCCGAAAAGCAACGGCTGGGTGCTCAATAGCCCGTCGACAGCGCCAAGTCGCGCCACTGCTGTTTCCTCCACCGCGCCCACCAGGCCCCGGCCTGCGTTGTTCACCAGAACATCGATCTGGCCGAACCGGCCGATGGTTTCCGCCACTGCATCCTGGACCTGGGCGTCGTCGCTGACGTCCAGCCTGAGCGGCAACAGGCGGTCGCCGTAGCCGCTCAGTGCCGCCTCGACGGCCGGGGGTCGCGCGCAGTGCCTGCCACGGCGTCGCCGTTGTCGAGTGCTTGGCGGGCAATTTCCAGTCCGAGCCCACGTGAGGCTCCGGTGACAAACCACGTTCGCACGACCCGACAACGCCGAGCACCGGGACGGTGTTCCCCCGACTAGACCGCAGGTGCGCGATGCCCGATCAGCGCGCGGGCACGTTCCGAAGCGGTCATGCCGCCCCAGATGCCATGCGGTTCCGGTGTACGCATC
>JBEVHL010000506.1:0-21370 GCA_040511255.1 Mycobacterium sp.
GTCGTCGGTACCGGAGAACACCACCTACGAGGACATGCTCGACGCCGGCCAAGATTTCGACAATTACCTGCAGGCCGGGGGCAGGGCTGACGCTCTCACCGTTGAGATATTCAAACCGGCTGGGCCGCAATGGGATTGTGACTGGGCGCGGTACGTCGTTAGTCATCCACATGAGCCGGGGCTGCCGTTGGATGTCGACATTCCGATGCCAGGGGAGTTGAAGGTCAGCGCCGCGGAGGTCTTCGGCGCTGAGGAAGCGGCAGACCTGTTCCACAGCTATCACCAAACCGGGGACCTACCGTCGGGCTATTCCTTGCGGCCCGCGCAGGGCTATCGCGCCGACGGGACGGTCATCGATCTCGACGGCGCCGCGACTTGACGTCTTGAAAGGAGCAGGCAGATGGCACCGTTTCCGCCGGGATTAGCCGACCACCTCGCTGCCGGCAGATTCGGCGAGGTGACGCTGGTGACCGTCGAGGGGCTCACGGACGATGAGAAGGCCGTGGTGCCAGCCTGGTTCGTCGATGTGCTTGCCCACGATGGGCCGGACGGCGTCATCGCGGCGACCAATCACTGGCAGTCCGTCGTGCCGGGTCTGCTCGACGATGCGGCCGAGCTGTTCCGCGACCTGGCGGCGGGCATTTACCTGGGTCGCGAGATGCGCCTTCGCGGTGCCCTGGTGCTGATCTATGTGCTGCGCAGCGAGTCACGACCGTTTATCTGCTGGTACGGCTACCTTCCCACCGATCATCTGGACAACCGATCACCAAAGCCGGAGATGCGTCCAGGCGAAAAAGTGGACCTGACACAGGTCTCGGGTGAGCTGCGGGCGTTCTACACCCAAGTTCACAACTGGTTCTGTTTGGTGGGGTTGGGAGAGTGCGGGTTGCCGCCCCTAAATGAATTGTTCACACTCGACGGGGATTCCAGCGATTACGAATACTGGGACCAGGAAGGGAATGACTACCACGGTCGTCACCCCGAGCCCGATCAGCTGCTGCCGGTGTTCATCTCCAGTAACGGGAACCTTTGCGTCGAGCTCGACACCGAAAATGCCTGGGAACAGGATGACTCCATAATCGAGCCGGTGGGTGAGCTGTGGCCCAGCCTGAACGCGTGGATCCGACGCTTTACCGAGGAACTTTGCTAGCGGTCGAAGCCGCCGCTGTGCGCGGTTCTGCACGGGAGGATCAACGCATTAGCACCCGCCACAACACCCGCCACGAGCCACGATGAGAGAGGACGGCGGCAATGGCACCGTTGCCAGGCCTGGCCGAACTGGTCTCGACCCGCGCCTACACGTGCACCACCTTGCTCGGCGTCGACGACCTCAGCGCCAACGAGCGGAGTGCGGTTCCGGAGTGGGTGCTGGAATCGGTCGCGCACGAAGGGCCCGAAGGTGTCGTTGCGGCGACGGCGCACTGGGAGGACACGCTACCCGGGGCGCTGGACGATGCGATCCGTCTTTTTCGCGACCGGGCGGTGGGCACCTCCCTCGGGCGGGTCTCGGGTGACTGGGGCGGTTTTCTCGTCCTGATCTACGTCCTGCGCGGCGACACGGAGCCTTTTGTCTGCTGGTACGGCTATCTACCCACCAACCACCTCGACAACCGCACCGAGGAAGAATCCCGGCCAGGCGAAAAGACCGACCTCACCCAGGTGTCGGAGCGTTTGCGCGCGTTCTACACCCAGATCCACAACAGATTCCGGCTCATCGGTGCGGGTGAATGCGGGTTAGCGCCGCTGGACGAACTGTTCACCCTGGAGGGTGAACCTGATGACTTCGACCATGCCGAAGATATCGATCCTCCTGCCGCAGACCAGTTGTTGCCGGTGTTCATCTCCAGCAACGGGCGCCTTTGCGTCGAGCTGGGCACCGAAAACGCCTGGCTGCTCAACGGTGCAAGCGTGGAACCCGTGGGTGAGCTGTGGCCCAACATCAACGCGTGGATCCGACGTTCGACCGAAGCACGTCTCTGAGCATCGGCCGGGAGCTCAGGTCACACCGCAGCGTTAGGGTTTACGAATGGTGCAGGCTTACACACACGTTATGACATATGACGGTGGCGAGATGGTGAGTCAGATCGGCCCGCAGCCCCGTCGGGACTTCTTCGCCAAGGTCTTGGAGCGACGCAACGGACAGAAGCGGTGGGGGCTCGGACTGTCACCGATACCGGACGGCACCACCTACGAGGACATGCTCAAGGACGGTAGGGACTTCGACACCTATCTCCAAGCCGGGGGCAGTGCGGAGGCACTTACCGTTGAGCTCTTTAAACCCGATGGGGCGCAATGGGATTGCGACTCAGTGCGGTATGTCGTCGGCCATCCACATGAGCCGGGCCTGCCGGTGGATGTCGAGATCTCGATGCCAGGCGAGTTGAAAGTCACCGCAGCAGAGGTGTTCACCGCCCAGGAGGCAGCCGACCTGTTCGACGCGTATCACCAGACGGGTGAGCTTCCGCCGGGGTACGCCCTGCGGCCCGCTCAGGGCTACCGCGCCGACGGCACGGTCATCGACATCGACGACACCCCGCGATAGCACCGTCACGCGGTTCGTACCGCGTCCACGGCCGCGGCGAGCAGGCTCCGCGCCAACGCTGAGTCGGCGTCGTCGGGCTGACCAGGCGTCGGTATGCCGGTGACGGTTACCGCGACGACGTGGCGGTTGTCCAGCAGTGCGCTGTAGACGTACTGGACAGTGTCCACAGGTTGCTCCCCGGGTGGGGTCACAGTGGCGGTGACCCGCATGGCTTGCGTCATCAGGGAACTCTTGACGGGCGGCGGCTCGATGCGGGTGGAAAAGCCGCGGACCGAACCCTGCTTGACGAACGCCACGGCAGCACATTGTGGCGGAACCGGATTCACCGACATAGGCGCCGGTGATTCCAGCGCCGCCACAGTGACCAGCTGCTGCGCGCTTTCGCCGCGTAACCCTTCCATTGTGGCCCCGAGGGGCAGCGGCGACGCCGAGTTGGCCTCGCCTCCGCATTCGCTGGGAATGAACAAAGCACCGGCCATCGGCGCATGGAGCTTGTCGAGATAGGCCTGCGTGACGGTGACGGTATCGGTCTGCGTGACCTTGAATCCGGGCGGAAATCTATCCGCGACGTCGTGCACTCTGTCCAGGCGGGCGGTATTCGTCGTCGGGGACGATGGCCGGTTGCCCAACCACACCGCGGCCACTCCGGTCTGGATCACCAGAACGATCGCGAGCACGATGACGATGGCGTGGAATCGGCCGGTCGAGGGGTGTCGGCGAAAGCTGTTGTGCGGCATGGAGATCCTTCTCAGCCGACCGGTACAGCGAACGGGCGCACCAACGACGAGGCGATTCCGCCGAGGACTGTCAGCCCGCCGACTATTCCTGAACCGATCTGGCTCAGCGTGCTGGGTGCGGGCGCGGGTGCCGGCGCGGGTGGCGCCACCACAGCTGCGGGGGCCGGCGGGTGCAGCAGCACCCCGATCTCGAGTTGGCGCTGTGCGACCTGGGACGAAAGGGTGCCCAGGGCCTGCCATTCGGCGACATCCGCCGGACGTTGAGCAAATCCTGCCGCGGCGGCGAGCGCTGTCCTGCGGCTCAGGATCGATCCGTACTCAGCGAAGAGAGCATCGGATTCGGCCTGCAGCGAGGCGAATGGGTCAGGCGAGCCCAACGGGATCGCGACGGGACCGGCCGGGGGAGCCACGAACGTCGGCACGACGGTGGCGGGAGCACCTATCGGCGGCTCGGCGGTGCCGATCGGCACTGGCGGCGCGGCCGTGCCGATCCCCGGTGCAGGTACGCCGATGGCCGGGGCCAACGGATTCGGAGGTATCGCGGTCATGGTGATCTCTGGGGGTATCACCGGCATCTGAGGCCCGACTGACACCGGCGCGAGCTCCACCGGGGCGGGCGTGGGCGCGAGTTCCTGTGGGCCGACCGTCGCCGGCAATTCGGGGGGCGCTTCGCGCGCTGGCAACTCCAGCGGGGTCTGCAGGTCGACCTCCGGACCGCTGGACGGCAGTTGTGGCGAGGTGGTGCGGATTTCTTCGGATTGGACGATCTCGATCGGATGACCGTCGAGCCTGCCGTGCGCCGGATTGCCTGCGTTGACCAGACCGTCGAACTCGCGTTGTTGAGGCGAGAGTCGTGCGGTGTTGAGCTTGTGCTCCAGACCGCGGTACTTACCCGGAGAAATCTCCTCCAAACCGTCATAGAACCGGTTCGGCAGCATTCGGTCCGGGTTCTGCGGGTCAGGCATTCGGACCGCCACCTTGCGGCGGTCGATCGGAACGCCGGTCTGTTCTTCACGCTGGTCAAAGGCGAACTGCTCCTCGTCGAAACCCACGCGACCGTTGTTGCCCGCGGTGAACCGTCCTAGGGCGTCACGCTGCTGAGGTGCCCTGGACGTGGTGACCGTCTGTTGGGTGTCCCGATCCACAGTGGTCTGCTGAGCCTCGACCTGCGACGTCGGGCGTTGCCGCGGATTGTTGCCGTTGGACTGCGAGTCGTCGTTCCCGCTGCGGGTGTCGGAACCGTTCGGGCGGCGCTGTTGGTTCTGCTTGTTCTTCTTTTTGTTGTCACCCGGCTTGGAATGATTGCCGCCTGGCTCACCTGGGGCGGGGGTGGCCCCGGCACGGGCAGGTCCGTAGCTGGGAGCGGCGGTCACGACGGCGGTGGAGATCACCAGCAGCATCGCCACGACGGCAGCGAACAGTGCTCGAAACCCCCGGTGGCGCGCTGACACCGTGCGATAGATCATTGTCATCCCCCGCGATCTGACCCTGGCCGGTAGCTTATCCGTTTTGAATACGAGGTAAACCGGGGAAAACCCAGTCCGGCCGGTGGGGTTCGGAGCGGCCGGCGACAACGGATCACCAAAAACGAGGGGGCCGGTGGCGGTGCGGAATCAGACGGTGGCAGGTTTGCTGGTGGTTCCAGCCGCGGTGGCGGCAATGTCATTGGCGGGCTGCGGGACCAACGCAGACCCCGGAGCCAGCGCTACTCGCCCAGAGGTGGCCATAGATCGACTGCCGGAGATCAAACCGGCGCTGGTGACAGAGTTCACCGTCGACGTCCAGGCGCCTCATCGGCTGGATCAGCAGGTGGTCGACGCCTCGATCGCCGCAGCGGAGGCGCTTGTCGTCACGCCACCCGAGTGCAAGACGGCGGCGAACAATGCACCCCTGGCGGTGAACATGGAGGTTGTGGCGGTGGCGGCGAGCAATGCCCAGGCGTCATTCGTCATTCAGGCGACAGCAAGCCCGCAGCCGACCACAGTTTCGCCGGACCCGTCGGGTTGTGCGGAGTTCACCACCGAGGCCCCTGACGAGACATCGACTACCGCACAGATTGTCGACGCCCCGGAGATCGCCGGCGTCACCACCCGCGGCGTCCATTCCACCGTCGCCATCAACGAACCGCTGACCGGCAACATCCACGCCGTCGACCAGTTTGTGTTCAGTGCCCGCCTCGATGACCGGCACCTGGTGACGGTTACCTCGTCAGCCAATCCGCGAGTCTCGAAGGCCGCCGGCGAACGGGCGAAAAAATTGCTGGTCCAAGCGGTCGATGTAGTTCGTCGACCCGCTTGACGACGGTTGCCAAGGCGGGAGGGACGGGATTGTCCTCGCTCTCAACGGAACTCATGGTGTCCTCGCAGCGACGAACCACCGGCCATCCGTTCTGCCGGGTGCCCGCGACCGCTTAGGTCTCGTCCGCGATCTGACGTCGGGTCTCGTGGCCACCCGGTGGGTTGGGATCCGGGCTGTCGTTCTGGTGGTCCAACTGATCTTGCAGTTCCTGCTGCTCCTCGGTCGCCTTGGTGGCGTCCTTCGGGGTGGGTGGGGGAATGTTGGACTGTTCCATGCGGGCGCCTCCGGCAGTAGGGGTTGCCCCGGGAGAGTCTCCCGAATCCGGTATCCCGAAACCCCGGCGGCGGCATGGACCGTCAGAAGGGGCTGCTGTTGGCCTGCCAACGGGCCGATTCCGGGCGGGCGCCGTAGCGGCGGATGTAGTCCTCTTCTTTGGCGGCATTGCGCTGGTGCCGCAGCGCGTCGACGAGGTTGGGATCCAGCCCGTGCTGCAGCAGCCGATGGCGCCGCCAGACCTTGTTGAGTGCCAGTGAGATCAGCAAGGCCCAGATGAAGATCGGCACCGTCATCTCCAGATGCACGTACAGCGACGCCGGCAGCAGCCAGAACGGGGCGAGCACCGCAAACGGCGGGATCGCGCTGCGGATCATCTGGCGACGGACGGCACCGTCACCGGCCAGATCGTGCGTCACCCAGGTGTGCATCGAATCGGGCAGCCGCCGCCCATAGGCATAGGCGACGTACTGCCAAAAGGTGGGTCGGGCGGCGGTCATGTTTGCTCCAGTTGGTCGATCAGTGGTCGGTGGGACCTAACTAAATCGTACGCTAATCAATAGGGCACTAACTATGTCGGCGTGGTCACAGCCGAAGAATTAGATAGGGCACTAATCGAGTACTAAGTTGGGGGGATGACCGCACCGTCCGTCGATGCCGACCCGCTGTCCTTGGAACGGCAGGTGTGCTTCGCGCTGGCCGTCACCAACCGCGCGGTGCTGGCCGTATACCGACCATTGCTGGCCCCATTGGGTGTGACGCACCCTCAGTACCTGGTGATGCTGGCGCTGTGGGACCACGCGAAGACCAAGCAGGAACCGTTGTCGGTCAAACAGATTGCTGCCCTGCTGCAGATGGACTCGGCCACCATCTCGCCGATGCTCAAGCGGTTGGAGGCGTTGGGCCTGATCAGCCGCTCGCGCAGCACGGCCGACGAACGCACCAGCCACATCACCCTGACCAAGGAGGGTGCGGCGCTCAGGCGTCGTGCGCTGACGATCCCACCCGCAGTGGTCGAGAAGCTGGGCGTCGACCTCGCCGAACTGGAGAACCTGCACAAGGTGCTGACGAAAATCAACGCCGCCGCCGTTGCCGCGGGCGCGTTGGATTCCGAGATCGATCGCTGACCGCAGCCGTAGCCGACCCTATTAGTTTCCTGTCTTCGCGATCGGGGTACAAGCAGCGGGCCATTGTCGGCGCTCGTGGAGCCGGCAATATTCGAAAAGGATTGGGTGAAGATGAATCGACGCGGAACTCTTCTCATCGCCGGCCTCGCTGCAGCGATTAGTTTGAGCGGCTGCTCCAGCGGCTTGGTCAATCAAGGCGGCGACACCAGCTGCAAAGACTTCCTCGGTCAGGACGACAAGACCCAAAACGAGACCATCTCCAAGATGCTGAAGGACGAAAAAGGCACGGACCCAGCGAATCTGGAGATCACCGGCACGCGGCTCTCAGCCCAAACTTTCTGCCAGGTGGCTGGTAAGGAAGAGAGCAAGGTCAAAGAGGCCCCGCACCTCTAGCCTGTACACGGCGGCAAAACACTTGTGCTGCTACGGGTTTGGCTCAGGGGGCAAGCTGATGGTCGTTGAGCGCCTCGACGGCGGCGGCGAAATCTGAGCTGGTCGGCACCTCTGCCGACGGAGTGTGACCTGCGGCGAGGATTTCACCGCGCACCTCCATCAACGCTTTGAGATACGACACGTCGGCCGTCAATCTGATCGCTTCGGCCAGCGTCTCCGCCTCCGTCGTCATCGCTGCTTCTGACAGGGCGACGCTGTGCAGATAACCGCCACGGCAGCTCCGAAACAGCACATGGCCGCTGGGGTGCACGGCATCGAACGCCGGATTGGGCTCGGTGCTGGAAACCGGTTCGGTCATGCTCGGTCACTGGCTCTCGTCGAGGACACCGCGCATTGTGGTCGCGGCATCTGCCTCATGCTGTTCCCAATAGTCGGCGGACCGCTTCAGGTTATCGGCCATGGTCGCATGATCTTGCGCTTGCTGTTCGTAACAGAGCCGCCGCTGATCCAGTAGTTCGCGGGCCGCTTCGCGGAGTTCGCCGAAGATCGGACCGAGGGAGTCGAGGCTCTCCTGGATGGCGTCGTGGCTCGACGGAACCGTCCGCAGGTAGTCGGCGGCGTCACCGTGGTGGACTGCGGCATCACGCAGATTGGCCGGGTCGACGCGAATGATGTCTGCCATCTCGGTCTCCTATCCTGTGCGCTCGGCCGACGTCGCCGGCCGGGTGGGTGGCGGTGTGCCGGGGTGTTCCGGCGGCGTGGTCGGTGAGGTCGTCGACGGTGTGGTGGTGCCTGGGTTGGGCGGATGCAACCAGCCTAGAAAGCTTGGCCCGCCCACGCTGGTAACCGACTGAATCTGTCCGTTGAACAGTGCCCGATCGCGGTCGAGCGCCAGAGCCTGGCGGTCGGTGAACTGGCCGAGGTCCCCTGACCTGAGCCGACTCGGGTCCAGTGGATGTGCCACTGCCGTCCCGGGAGGCGGGACAGTCATCCCTTCCTGCCGAAACGCCTCAAGGATGGGCGTACCGCCGACGGCCGCGGTGATGACACCGGCGATCTGTGGGTTGGGCGCAGTGACGGTATCGCCGTTGGGCAGGTGCACGACGGTCGGTCCCGACGGTGGCGGCACCTCGACTGCTGAATCCTCGGCATCGGGCTCTTCGTCGACGAGTTCATCAGCTGCAGAGTCGATTTCGTCATCCTCGGGTAGGCCGTCTTCTTCTCCCAGCAGATCCGCAAGGGACATCTCGTCGGCTGGTCCGCCCGGACCGGGGGTCTGACTTTCCTCGGGCCGTGGCAGGCCCAGCGCGGGTGGCAGGGCACCGCCGAGCCCGCCCGCGGGAGGTGCCGCACCACCGCCCAGCCCGGGTAACCCCGTCATCACCGTCGGCGGAGGCGAGGCGGCAGGTGCCGCGGGTGCGTCCGGCGCTGATCCGGCCTGGGGCCAACCGAGGTCATCGCCGAGCATCTGGTCCAAGAGGGGGTCGACGCCCGCGAGGTCGTCGTCGGCACCGTACGGCGGTAGCGCGGGATCAGATCTTGTCGCCCGGTCGGTACTCGGTGCTGACGCAGGGGGTGTCGGCCGTGCCGATTTGGACGACTCATACAACGCGGTCCATGCGCTGGCGAGGGCGGCCTTGGAGGTGTCATCAAGGTGCGCCGTCTCTACGACGGCGCCGATCTGCCGAAGCTTCCCGATCAGATAGCGCTGGAAGTCCCGCGCCCCGGCAGGCGTGTCGAGATCGGTGCGGGCGCGCACCGCATCTTCGACCTCCTGCTGCAGAGCGCGCAGTTGTCCGCCGCTTTCAACCGTGGTGGCGTGCGCATTCAGGATGGCTGTGACGACGTGCAGATCCAGCTGGGCGGCGGTTGAGTTCTGTTGGGCGAGACTATCTTCGGCCTTCTTCATCGCGGTCGCCGCCTCACCCTGTTGGCCCGGGCCATCGGCAGGGGGCGGCGGTGCGGCCGGCGGCAGTGCGGCGGGAGTGATCGGCACCCCGGTGGTCCGCTCGAACAGTGTCGGATGGTTGGCGCGGATCTTGGTGAGCAAGCCGGTCACCACCCGCTCGTCGACGACGGCTGCGGGCAGCAGCACGGCCAGCTCCGTCGGGGCGAGCCCCTGCCGCCAAGCATCGGGATCGCCGGTGCATTGTTCGATGTGGGCGATGGCATCCAGCACCTTCTGCATCTCGGTCACCGCTGTGCACCGCGGCGCGCAGGTGGGTGCGGTACCTCGCCGGGACTGGGCATACGGCGGACTGTACCGAGGTGGCACACCGCCGACAATTCACCCTTGGCTAGGGTGTGGATACCGTCGGCGTCTGCCGATAGTGGACCAGAAGCTCTTGCAGTGCAGCACTTTTGGCATCGCTCAGCGCGGCTGTCGAAGATACGATGTCGCTGATTTCGCGCTGTTTGGCGAGTAGGAATCGATGAAACTCGTGCGCGCCCGCGGCGGTGTCCAAGGCGAACGCCTCCTGGTGCGCCACGGCTGCATCGATATCTGCCGCGATCGCGTCCAGCCGCTGCAGGCCTTCGACGGTGGCGGCGTGCGCGGCGGTCAAGGCCTCGGCCAGCGCCCGATCAGCGTCAGCAACGGCGGTATGTCGCCCCGTCAGCGTGCTCGACAGCGCGGCGATGGCTGACGCCGAATGCCCCGCCTGATCCGCCATCGTCACAAGGTACCGCGGCTGATCTGCGCCAACAATTCACCGATACCGGCCGTTGTCATAACGGTCGGCGGATGGCGATAGCCGTTCCGAGCGGGCTGATGCGGACCGTCGCACCGGCGTGCGGGGCTTCGACCACCATCCCGTTGCCGATCGCCATCTGCACATGCCCGCTGTGCGGGAAGACCAAGTCCCCCGGTCGGATTTGGGAGCGGGGCACCGGCACGCCGTCATTGATCTGGTCGTACGTGGTGCGATCGAGCCGGATGCCGGCTTGGTGATACGCCCACTGCACCAGGCCCGAGCAATCGAATTGGTTGGGCCCGGTGGCGCCCCATACATACGGCCTGCCCAGCCGTGACAGCGCAGCACGCACCGCGATGCCCGCCCTACTGCTCGGCGGCGGAAGCCGCAGGCCACCGAGTCTGCGTCGTCGCTGCAGGGCGCGGTACCGCAGCGCACGCAGGAGAACCAGTCTGCGCAGGGCGCGCCGGCGGGCTGCGGATACGTGGTCGTGTTGTGCGCGCAGGCGCGCCACGCGGCGCCGCATCGCCTCGCGCTGGGCCACCGGGGACCCGGTCGGTGTCGCTGCGTCCGCGTGGGCCGCTTCCAACACCTGCCTGGTCAATTGCCGGGCCAAAGCATGATCCTGTTGCGCCCGCGCGATCACCCCTGCGAATGCAGCGTCGGTGTCTGCGGCGGCCCGCAACAACTCGCGACTGCGCTGCACTGCCAATCGGTATTGGGCTTGTCCACCACCGGTATTCAGGCCGGCTGCCACTGGGCGGTGATCATCGCTACCCGCGTCGAGGCGGGTCGGTGCACCCTCGCCGACGAAGAGTGCGTGTGCGCGGCCCAAGATCTCCAGCTCCGCCATGCCGTTACTCCCGCCGTGCCTAGGCCGCGCTGCGCGGACCGACCTCTGCTGCGGGCAGATGGAAGACAGTGGCCACGATGGGCAGCACGTCGACCTGGCTGCGTTCCAGCAGCGCAGCATTTTCCGGTAACTGGCGGGGGTTGATCTCGCCGGCAGCGATCTGGCGCAGGATCTGATGAGCCCGAGCCAGCTCATGGCGTTTGCGGTATTGCCCGCCGGGCAGCTTCACCCCGCTCCAGACGCCGTACTCCTCGCCCAGATCGACCGCGCGCTGGGCGCATCTGCGCTGCTGGGCCAACGGGCATCGGCGCAGGCAAATCGTGCGGGCCTCGATGGACGCCCGTTCGTAGGCGCGGGCCTTCGCGGCTCCGTCGGTGCCGTCGTCATCGGAGTACCCGAACCACATATCGGGATTGGTCGCACAGGGTTGATCCATTTTCTGTCCTGTCTCTGGTGGATCGAAGCGATGACAAAAGCGTATATGTAGAACGGACGGCGCGCAAGAAACATCTACAAAAACATATATAAAAGAGGTGAATCGGGTGGCTGTGTACGATTCCCCCATGGCCGGAGCACCACGGTGAGCCGAGAGTTGGCAGGCGCCACGCTTCGGTCTCTGCGCGAATCGCGGGATTGGTCCCTGGCCGATCTGGCCGCCGCGACCGGGGTGAGCATCATGGGTCTGAGCTATCTCGAACGCGGCACCAGAAAACCGCACAAAGGCACAGTTCAGAAGGTGGAGAACGGCCTCGGGCTGCCGGCGGGCACATACTCGCGGTTGGTGGTTTCGCCGGACCCCGAGGCCGAGCTGGCCAAGCTGCTGGCCGCCGACTCCGTCGAAGATCAGCCGCGCCGGTCCTTGGCGGAAGTGATCTCAGACCGCAGTTCGGACACCACAGTTTTCGAGGGATACGCCGAGGCACAGCTGGAAGTGCTCAATTCGGTGATCGCGCGCCTCCCCTCGCCGGCATCAAACGAATACGAGCCACTTATCGTCTCGGTGATCGCCCAGTGCGTGAAGGCAGAGTTACTTGCGGCCAACTCGTGGCGGGTCGCGATCAACGCAGGTGCCGATCCCGACGGGCCGCTGATGGGTCACGTCAAGGCGTTGGAAGCGACACGCGTCGCCCTGCTGGCGCGCCTGTCCGACAGCATCGGGGCCAGGTTCGATCGCGCCTGCGCCGACTCGGCGTTGCCCGAGGCCGTCATCGCAGCATTGGTCGGCATCACTGCCGAGGAGATGTGGGACATCCGTAACCGCGGGTACGTGCCGCCTGGAGCGCTGCCCCGGGTGCGGGCTTTCATCGACGCGACGGGTGCTGCCGATCGGCCGACGGACAGCGGTTCCTGAAAGCTGGCGAATCAATCACCGTCGCAACGATATTCGCGCCCTCAGCGCACCCAGTTCTGAACGGTGCCGGTGGGCGGGGCGATATCGGTGGGCGGGGGCACCGGATTGGCGCCGAACAGTTCGCGCGCCCGCGCCAACAGCGTGCGCACCTCGTCCAGCTGCTGCTGAAGCAGCGAATCTGCCATGCTCGCGACCGTACCCATTGGCTGGTCGACACACAATTCACCCGCCTGGTGAGCCATTTTGTGGTGAATGGACGACAAGGCGCAGGCCGGTACGCTGACGCAATGGCGATTTTCGGCCGGAAGACAGCGCGCCAGCGCATGAAGAGGGCGACGCAGCAGGCCCTCTCCATTCCGACCTTTCGCACACCCGCTGATTGCGCCCCGTTGGTGCTGGGCGGCCTGTGGCCTGCAGAGCTCCAGCGCGTGACCGCCGAAACAGCAAGCCTCGCACAGCATCTCGACAGAGACCTGCAGCGGATCGCCAGCTCGGCCAACGAAAAGCTGCGCGCCATCGCAGACGCCGGCCTGGTCGAACCGTTCCGGCAGGCCGAGGAGGCCAGGGTCATCAACGTCGCCAGGGCCTTCGCAGTCCTCCGGGTGGAATCGACGGTCCGCCACCTCCGCAAGGAGCCGCTGGGGTTCCAGCCTGAGCCCCTGAGCCTCGGAGCGGTCCCTGACCGCCGTACCAGGGACGCCATTTCGGCCCAGGAACGCACCGCGGATGTTCCGCGTGTCCCTGACCAGGCCCACGCATCCGGGCCTGTCGAGGCAACCGAAACACCCTCGCCGCCTGCAGAACTCGACCGGGTGGGGGTAGGTGCCGCCGAGGACGTCCAGGAACCGGAAGTCATCACCCCGGACACCCCTTACGCTGCGGTGCGGCCCGAACCCGTGGTGATCGAGTCCGTCAGCGAAGTGGTGGTGCCCCACCGGCCACGGGAGTCCGACGAGCATCGGCTTCGGCGCTTAGTGCGCTACGTGGCCAGGCAGGAACCAGGGCTGAAGTGGGCGGTCGGCCAGCGCGAAGACGGCACCGCGGTGCTCGTCACCGACCTTGCCCACGGCTGGATCCCGTCCGGAATCGACTTGCCCGCGGGCGTCCAACTCCTTGCACCAGCGCGCCGGAACGGAAATGCCGTGGCCCTCCTGGGTCAGACCGAGCTGACGGCGACCTACACCCCGGGGGACTCCTTCACAGAGGCGACGCAGTTCGACGTCACGTCGGCCTCAGATACCGCACGCCGGACGGAACCCGTCGACGACCTCGGGTGGCAGCTGGCCGAAGCGACGCACTGGCGCGACGGACTGCCCAGGATGGCTCACACCATGGCCAAGGCCGGTGCCGCAGGAACCGGGGTGGTGGAGGCGGAGCTCGACGTTCTGCGCGTTCATCTCGACACCGTCAGGTACCAGCTGCTCGCCCGCTACCCGGATGTCGAGCCGTCGGTGGTGCTGAACTGCATGCTCCTCGCCGCGACAGAGGCCATCGCCTGCGCCGACCAGACGGCAGCCAATTACCACTTCGCCTGGTTCGTCGCGCTCAGTGCCCCGCCGGCCAGTAGCTGGAGTGCCCAGGCCTGACGCGATGTTGCTGGCAGCAGCCGTCTGCGGTCGGTCAGCAGTCCTAGCGGTATGAATTGACGCTGGTTCAAACAGGTCGACATACTGTGACGGTGTCGGGGGATGCAGTTGGCGCGGGCCATGGTGATAAAGCCCTCGTGGACGAGATTCTCCGCGAATTGAACGCCGCCGCCGACAAATGGGAACGCCTGGTCGCGGAAGCCGAAACAATTTCATACAGCGTCGATCTGGGGGATATCCACGCGGTCGTGAATTCGGACGGGAAGCTCGTCGAATTGACACTGAACCCACAGATTATGGCCACCTACACCCACGGTGAGCTGGCCGATCGCTTGAATACGGCGTTCGCGGCGCTACGCCGCGAAGCCGAGGCCGATAACGCCGCACGTTATGGAGGACCACTGCACTGATGGGTGCTGAACTGCGCTTTACCGCCGATGTTAACCGGCAGGAGCCGAGGTGTGGCAGTTTCCACTGTGGCCTCTGGGGCAGCAGTGTCGCAATAGCCGACGGTGGAATGGTCGTCGACAAACCGTCGACAAGCGATCCCGCACTCAATAGTTATCGTGTAGCCACGAATGGTTTCCGTTGCCCCGCGCCGGTGTGGCGATCGGCTGCGAATTCTTCGCCGAGAGGATGGCGACCGTGCCGCTGAATCTGTCGAACCGTGACCAGAATTCAGGTCACCTGTTCTACAACAGGCGGCTAAAGGCTGCGATCACTCGGTTCTCGGTACGCATGAAGCACGACGACCGCAAACAACAGGCCGCCGTTGTGCTGTCGATTGTATTCGTCTTTATCGGCGTCGGATGGATGGCGTTGCTGCACGTCATGAAGCCGGCAGGCTTAGTCGGCGATTCGAACATCATCGGCGACCGACAGACGGGTGCGGTTTACGCAAAGCTGGACGGCCGGCTCTACCCCGCGCTCAACCTGACGTCGGCGCGGCTGGCCACCGGCAATGCCAGTGCTCCCACGTGGGTGAGCTCGGCCGAGATCAACAAGTACCCGACCGGTCCGATGATCGGTATCCCCGGCGCACCTGATGACCTCGCCGTCGACGGCGGTGGCGCCTCCGGGTGGACGGTCTGCGATACCGCCTCCGCCAGCGGCGCCGAGCCGCCGATGGTCACGTCGATCGCCGGACCACTCTCGGCCTTCGGCCGGGCCTCGGCGATGGATCCGGCCGCGGCGGTCCTCGCGACACACGGCGACGCCACCTACGTGATCTGGGGCGGACACCGCTCCCAGATCGACCCGGCCGACCGGTCCCTGACGTTCAACCTGGGGCTCGATCCCGGGGTCACCCATCCGATCGCGATCTCCAACGCCCTGTTCGACGCGATGCCCGCCACCGAACCCATCCTGGTGCCCAACATCCCGGGCGTCGGGGAGCCGTCGAACTGGCTAGCGGGCACCCCGGTCGGCACCGTCCTGGAGACCAGGGATGCGGCAGGAACCGTCAGCGGTTTCTACGTCTTGCTGCCTGGGGGCGTCCAGAAGATCACCGCGTTCGTGGCGGACCTGTTGCGCACTGCGGTGACGCAGACGTCCAACGCTCCACAGTTGGTCTCGCCGAGCAAGCTTGTCGACATACCCGAGGTCGATGTGCTCAACGTCGGCTACTACCCCGACGGCAAGCTGACTTTCGTTGACACAGCAGCCAACCCGGTCACCTGCGTGGGCTGGGAGAAGATGTCCACCGACCGCCAAGCCAGCATCGCGGTCCTGACCGGCAAGGGCCTGCCCGTTTCGCCGGGAATGGACTCACATCTGGTGCGGCTGGTCCGGGATGATCGGGCCCAGGATTCGGTCGAGGCAGACCAGACGCTGGTGCTGCCCGGCGCGGCCAACTTCGTCGCCACCACCAGTGGTGTCGCGACGTCAGACACCAGGGAGAGTCTGTACTGGGTCTCCCCGCAGGGGGTCCGCTTCGGAATCGACTGGGACCAGTCGACATTGCGTGCGCTGGGGCTTGATCCAGCCAGGGCGGTCCAGGCGCCGTGGCCGATCGTGCGCACCTTCGCGCCGGGTCCGGCGATCAGCAAGAGCGCTGCACTCTTGGCCAGGGACACCCTGCCCGGCGGCGGTACCGCCGCGCTGATACCGGGTGTCGACCAACAGAACGCGGGAGGTTAGCGTGTCGAAACGAGGGTTCGTCCGGGGCGCACGCAAACCCCCGCCATCGGTGCCGCCCGCTCGTGTCGCGGTCGCTGCTCCACTGGCGCTGCCGGAACGGGAACCGCGAAACATCTTGCTGATGATCGCGATTCCAGCCCTGCTGGTCGGCATCATCGGCACGTTGGTAGTGATGTACACCTCGGGGATTCGCTCGCTGCAGTCCGGGTTCTTCCCCATGGTCGGCCTGGTCGGGTTCGGCGCGATGATGTTCAGCGGTCGGATGGGCCGCGGCCGCAAGATCAGCTGGGGCGAGCAGGAGAAGCAACGCCGGGTCTACCTCCGTCAGCTCGACGAGGACCGCGACGAAGTGCAGCGCGCGGCGCAGGATCAGCGGCGTAGCCAGCTCTTCGTGCACGGCGACCCGCAGAGCCTGGACACCGTCATCGGTGGCCCACGCATGTGGGAACGTCGGCCCGCCGACGTCGACTTTCTCGACGCCCGCCTGGGGATCGGCATCCAGCAGGCCAGTGAGTCGGCTGTCAGCCTGCAGTGGCCCGAGGTGCCGGTCGGTGAGGAACTGGAACCGGTCACCGGCCGCGCGCTACGGGATTTCATCTTGGAGCAGAGCAAGATTCGCGGCATCGGCAAGGTGCTCAACCTGCGGTCAAGACCCGGATTCAGCTTCACCGGTGACGACATCGGTGAGCTGCACGCGTTCATCAGGGCGGTGCTCTGCTCGCTGGCGGTCTACCACAGCCCGGGCGACGTCAAGCTGATGGTGGTCACCCGGCATCCCGAGAAGTGGTCGTGGTTGGTCTGGCTGCCACACAACCAGCACGACGAGATGTTCGACGCCTGCGGGCTACGGCGGCTGGTGTTCGCCTCGCCCACCGAGCTGGAGGACGCGCTCGACGCCGAACTGCACCGCAAAGGCCGCGGCCCCTGGGCACCACCGACCGGCAGTAGCCCGCTGTCGATGCCGTCCCCGATGGAGGCGATGGCAGGCGCGGCGTTGGGCCCGCACTGGGTGATCGTCGACGACAACGTGGGCACCCCTGAGCAGTGGGAGGGCGTCACCGGTCAGAAAGGCATGGCCGGAATCACGGTGTTGCGCTTGTCGACCCGCCCCGGCTCGGGTGTCGGATTCTCTGACGAGGACGAGCGGTTCGAACTTCGGGAAGGCAGGTTGCGGCACCGCGGCGCATTCTTCGGCGTGGCCGACATGCTCGCCGAGAGCACCGCGGACCGGTACGCCCGCGCCATCGCCCGCTGGTCGCCGATGAGCGCCGGTGAGCTGTCCGGAACGGATAGCCAGGGCGGAGAACTGTTACGCGCGTTGGGAATCAGCGATCCGCGCCAGCTCGACGTCGACCGGCTGTGGGCGGACAGCCGCGGCCGCGGCGACCCCAAGTGGGCGATGGTGCCCGTGGGGGTGAAGCCGGGTGGCGAGCTGCAGTACGTGGTGTTGCGCGCCAAGGACTTTGGCGGGTTCGGCTTCCACTCCGTGGTGATCGGAACCTCCGGATCGGGTAAATCCGAATACTTCCTGTCGTTGTGCAACGGGATCGCGCTGACCCATTCGCCGGAAACGTTCATCGTGATCTTCGTCGACATGAAGTTCGAATCGGCGGCCCAGGATCTGGAGGGGTTGCCGCACGTCGCCGGGTCACTGTCCAACCTTGGCAAGGACGACCGTCACCTGGCCGATCGCATGCGCAAGGCGGTCGACGGCGAAATCGCAAGGCGTTACCGGTTGTTCAAGGATGCCGGCGCGCGCGATGCCAACGAGTACGAGGAAATGCGGTTGGCCGGCCGGGATCTGGAACCTGTGCCGATCCTGCTGGTGATCATCGACGAGTATCTCGAGCTGTTCCACCATCACCCCGAATGGATCGACCTGGTGATCCACATCGGGCAGGAGGGTCGCGGTTGTAACGTCTTCTTCACCCTGGGCGGTCAGCGACTCGACCTGTCGTCGTTGAGTAAGGCCAAGAGCAATATCGCCTTCCGGGTTGCACTGCGCGCAGAGACCGCCGAGGACTCCCGCGACGTGATCAGCAGCGATGCCGCGCTGCACCTGCCGTCGAAAGAAGCAGGCTACGCACTGCTCAAAGTGGGTCCACGCGATCTGGAGCAGTTCCGCTGCTTCTACGTCTCAGCCCCGTTCGTGCTGCCGAAGAAGGCCGTCAACGTCAACAAGACCGTGGACGTCAGCTTCACCCAGCCGCGATCGCTGACCTGGGAGTACCAGCCGCTCACCGACGAGGACAACGCCGCGTTGGCCAGTGCCGACGAACCGGACGAACCCGACGAATTCCTCTATCACGCAGACGGTTTTAAGAAGAAGAAGCTGCTCGACGTGATCCGGGAGTCGCTGCTGGCCAACCCGGTGCGCGCGCCGCACCAGATCTGGTTGCCGCCGCTGGCGATCAGTGAACGCGCCGACGACCTGGTGCTGCGCTGGCGCGGAAAACCCTGGCACGTCGACTACGGGCAGAATCCCGGGCTGGTCTTCCCCCTCGCCATCGAGGACATTCCGGAAGAGCACGCCCAGCGGGTGCACGTCGTCGATGCCGAGATGGACAACATCATGGTCGTCGCGACCGCCCAGCGCGGGAAATCGACCACGCTGATGACCTTGATGACGTCGGCGGCGCTGATGTACCGACCCGACCGAGTGACCTTTTTCTGCATCGGGGCTTCGCTCTTCCCTGTCGAGGAACTCCCGCACGTCGCCGGTGTCGTGAGCCTGTCCGACGGTGAGGGGGTGTCGCGGACGATCGCCACTCTCGAGGGACTGATCCGTGCCCGGGAAGCCGCGTTCAAGCAGTACCAGATCGACATCTCCGACTTCCGGGAGCGGCGCTTCGGGCCGTCCGGCGGGGCGGGCACCGATCCGAACGACAAGTTCGGCGACGTCTTCCTCGTCGTGGACAACTTCGGTGATCTCTACGACAAGGACTACGGCCTGGGCGACCGCGCCATCTCGTTGGCGCGGCAGGGCCTTTCGTACGGCGTGCACGTGATGACCAGCTCGAACGCCTGGCTGGTCGGCCAGAAGCAGGCGCTGCTGAACGTGTCGAATGCCCGCATCCAACTTCGCCTGAGTAATCCCGACGAGACTCAGATGGGTACTGGTATCGACCACCGCAGGGCGGCGCGGCACACCTTGGACCGCCCCGGTTTCGGCGTGAGCCGTCATGGCCACGAGATCTTGATCGGCGTACCGGAGATCACCGGACCCCAGGGCGAGCGCGTCACCGTGCGACAGGTCGGCGCGGTGATCGCGGCCAACACCGGGCTGGAACGGGTGGAGGCCCTGGCCCGGCTGCCGGAGCGCATCGCCCTGCGGCAGGTCGTCGACGCCTTCGCCGCCAGCCCGGCGGCAGCGGATCCCTTGAATCTGCCCTTCGCGATCAGCGAGGCGGGCCTGACACCCGTCGCGCTACCGCTGCGCAGTACCCCGAATCTGTCGGTCATCGGCCGTCAGGGCTGCGGCAAGACGTCCACGCTGTCGGCCCTCGGCCAGGCGATCATGAGCCGGTACACCCCGGAGCAGGCGCAGATCACCGTCATCGACCCGAAGACCGCGCTGATCGGTCGGATGCAGGGACCGCATGTGCGGGCCTACGGCTACACCGTCGATGACATCGATCAGGCCATCGGCGAGCTCGCTCAACTGCTGCAGCAGCGGTTGCCGCCGTCGGGGCTGAGCCAGGAGGAGTTGTTGAACCGCGCGGCCTGGGAGGGTCCCCATCACTTCGTGCTGATCGACGACGAGCAGGAACTGCGACCCAACGGGGTGTTGGGGAAGCAGGCGGCGACGGCGCCGCTGTGGGGGCTGATCGAACGCAGCCGTGAGATCGGGCTGCACGTGATCATGTCCCGTCTGCCGGGGAACTGGGCCGGCGTCTCAGTGATGAATCCCTTCCTGCAGAAGATGACGAGTTCGCGTTCGCCGACGCTGTTCATGGATAACGACCCAGCCGCGGTAAAGGTATTCGGCCGAACCAGCGCCCAGCAATTGGCGCCGGGTCGTGGACTATTAGTCAGCACCGACGGCGTGATTGAAGGTGTATTGGTGGGTTCGCCAGAATGACCGGACAGCATGCGTTCGCTGGGGGGTTGGAGACGAATATCGACAGCCACTCTTGATGCACCATAGAATCGGGTAAACAACGGCTGGGAAGCCGCGTTACAAAAAGGGAGGAAAGAGCATGGAGGTAGTGCCAAGCGCCGTTGATCTCTCGTCGGCGACGGAGGTCGGCATCAGTGCCGAGATGGGTGCCAGCGCATCCGCGGCTTCGGCAGCGTTGCTCGGGGTCACACCGATGGGACTGGACGCGGATTCGGCCGCGTTCGCCGCCGCCTTGAGTGCGGCAGGTGGGCAGTACCTGGGGATGACGGCCGAGCACGTCGGCTCGCGTCTGGGGCTGGCGAGCAATCAGGCCATCTCCTCGCTGACCTACCAGGCAACGGATGCCATCAACGCGGCGTCCGGCCTCACCTTCTGAGGCAACGACCAGGTAATTGAATGGCGACCGATCCGCTCTGGCCGATCAGTACCCCGGAGGCCAACCACACCCGGTTGGTCTCGGGTACCGGCCCTGCAACCACGCTGGCCAACATGGCGGCGTGGCTCACCCAGCTGGCCACCCATGAGCTATCGTTCGGTGCCTCGCAGCTGAACACGGCCGCTACGGGCGCGAGCTTCATCGGGCTCGGCGGCACCGCCTCCGCGGCCGCCAGTACGGAATTGAACACGGCATTGCAGCTGCTCACCGCGTGGGTGGTGGAGAAACCACCGTTGGCCGAAGCCGCTGTCACGGCGTACGAGTCAGCCTGCTCGACGATGATCCCGGCTCCGGTCTGCGAGGCCAACCGGATGGAGGAACTCGCGGACAACGCGATCAATCCGTCGGTATGGGGGGCGCTGACCCCCCGGATCGCCGATCTGAACTTGGAGTACTTCGGCGAGCACTGGCCGCACAATGCCAGCGCCGGAGCCGCGTACGGCGCCGTGCTGTCGGGGCTGACGGCCTTGCTGGCGGTTCCGCCGCCGGTCGCGCCGATGGCCGATCCCGCGGCCGCAGCGGCAGGGTCCGCCGCGTCCGTCGCGCAGGCCACGGCGCAGGCCACCGGCACCCAGGCCATGCAGGCAGGCTCCAAAGCTGCCGAAACCGCAGGTCAGGGCACCTCCAGCGCCGGCGGCGAAGCCGGTAGTCAGATGAGCTCGATGGTGGGCCAGATGGTGCAACCGCTCAGTCAGGTCTTCCAGATGCCGATGCAGATGGGCCAGCAGGTGATGCAGGCCGCTCCGCAGGCTCTGCAGCAGCTGACCGGCATGTTCGGTCAAGGAATGAAGGGCACCGATGTGGCCGCCGAGTCGGCCAACT
>JBEVHL010000507.1:0-4450 GCA_040511255.1 Mycobacterium sp.
CCTGAGACGCCGAGTGTCGCCGACATCGCCCCCTACGCCGCGTTCGGCGCCTTCTACTTCCTGGCTTCGGCCCTCTGGCTGTTCGTGTCGGCCGCGCGACGGAAACGGCAGGCGCAGTCGGTGACAGGAGACCGGTAGAGGTGCGGCGCTCGACGAGGCCAGTTATCCGAAAATCGGTGTAGTCGAGCCACTTTCGTGACTCGCCGAGCGTGCGGCCGGCTCAGAATCCGCGCTTGGCGGCCCGCACCGCAGCGATGACGCCCTCATCCCCGCCGAACTCGACGCGCACGGCGTCGCGGCCGAACGCGAACAGCAGCAGCTCCTGCGGTTCACCGGTCACCGTGACCGGCGACCCGCTCCCGACGGCGGCCACCGTCTGACCGTCATGGTCGCGCAGCGTCACCCGCGCAGGCACCGCAGCCATCGATTTCGACATCCCGACCCGACTGATCACCGAGACGCGTCGGCGCACCGCCGCCGCAGTCTTCCCATTGAGTTGTCTTGGCTCCCAGCCGGTCTGCGCCCGGCGGACGTCCTCGTGATGAACGAACATCTCGTGGATGCTCGCCACCGGGTCGAGGACCTTGAACGGGGAGAAAGAGGGCGGCCCGGACGCGAACCGGTCGACCAGGACCTCCCAGTTGGTCGAAGTGCTCAGCTTGTTCTGCACGCGCTCGGTGTACGACGCGAGCGGCTTGAACAAGATGCCGGGCATCGCATCGGGGCGCCGCTCGCGCACCAAGAGGTGCGCCACCAGGTCACGGGTGGTCCAGTCCCCGCACAGGGTGGGGGCGTCCGGGCCCAAGGCGCGCACGATGTCGACGAGGGCGTCTCGTTCCCGCTGGGTTGCTGACATGTCCACACGATAGGTGGCGGTTTCTCCGCGTCTTCACCACGCCGCGCGACGGTCCGCTGGCTAGGGTTGATCAAGTGACATTGAAACTTGGCTATCAGATCCCCAATTTCTCCTACGGCACCGGCGTCGAGCAGCTTTTCCCCACCGTTGTCGCTCAGGCCCGGGAGGCTGACGCCGCCGGATTCGACGCCGTCTTCGTGATGGACCACTTTTATCAGTTGCCTCAGCTGGGCACACCCGACCAGCCGATGCTGGAGGCCTACACCGCGCTCGGCGCGCTGGCGGCAGTCACCGAGAACGTTCAACTCGGCACGTTGGTCACCGGCAACACCTATCGCAACCCCACCCTTCTGGCGAAGGCCATCACCACACTCGACGTGATCAGCCAGGGCCGTGCCATCCTTGGCGTCGGCACCGGCTGGTTCGAGCTCGAACACGATCAGCTCGGCTACGAGTTTGGCACTTTCACCGATCGTTTCAACAAGCTCAACGAGGCACTGGAGATCATCCTGCCGATGATCAAAGGCGAGCGGCCGACGTTTTCTGGCAAGTACTACCGCACGCAGGAAGCGATGGCCGAGCCCCGCTTCCGCGACCACATCCCGCTGATGATCGGCGGCAGCGGTGAAAAGAAGACAATCCCGTTGGCGGTCAAGCACTTTGACCACCTGAATGTCATCGCCGGCTTCGACCAGCTCGCCGCCAAGATCACCGCGATCAAGGATCGCTGCGACGACATCGGTCGGGATCCGGCCACGCTCGAGACCAGCCAGCTCATCACCGTCATCGTCGACGAGAAGGGGAGCATCGACCAGATTCCCGAGGAGCGACGCCAGCGCGTGGCGATCGGTAGTCCGGAAGCGATCGCCGAGCAGATCAAGACCCAGGTGTTCGACGCCGGTATCGGCGGCATCATCTTCAATATGCCGAGCTACACCCCGGGTGCCGTCGCGGCCGTCGCCGAAGCGCTGAAACCGTTGCTCCCGCAGTAGGGGATTGGTAGACCGCGCCGTCGCGCGGGTATGCCGCAGAGAACTTGAACCGAAGGAGCGTTCGTGACCACGCCTGACCACGCAGAAAACACCGGTGACAACCTGCGTCACGCAGCGGAAGTGCAAGAGGAGGCGCAGGACGACCAGACCGAAACGCAGGTGCCGTCCGAGCAGCCCGCCACACCGCTGCCCGACTTCAACACCTGAGGCTCAGCGGAAGCGCACGTCCAACGTCGCCAGGCCGAAAATCTTCCGGCCGCCGGACTTGGCGGCCACCAGGACGACACCGGTGCGGGTCTCCGGGTCCAAGGACTTGATCTTGCCGCTGAACTCGATGTCAGCGCCCTCCGTGGCGGAGACGATGGCAGGCGCAGACAGCCGCACCGCGTACCTGGTGACCGCACCGGGATCACCTGACCAGGTCGAGGCGAATCCCGCGCCCAGCCCCATGGTGAGCATGCCGTGGGCGATCACGTCGGGAAGCCCGGCGAGTTTGGCGATGTCCTCGTCCCAGTGGATCGGGTTGGCGTCGCCGGCGACGCCGGCATAGTTCACCAGGTCACCGCGCGACAGACGGGTGTGGTGTGTCGCCAACTCGTCGCCCACCTTGACGTCGTCGAAGGACGGGGTGCCTGGCGTGCGGGTGGGGTCTGCCTCGGCGATCCGCACTTCGCCCTCGGGGCGCACCGTCTTGCGGTATTCGGTTTCGCCGACACCGAAAATGTTCACGTCGTGCATCATCGCGTTGTGTACCGCCGACTTGATCTGCGGATCCAGGTCCTCGGCGGTGACGCCGACGACGGTGGTGTGCAGGGTGTGCACGCGTTCGCCGGCAGCATCGGTGAAGGTGTTGGTCACGGTGATCAGGTCCCGGCCGGCGATCCTGCGCACCGAGGTCAGCTCGACGTCCACGTGCAGTTCGTCGCCTGCGACGATCGGGCGGTGCTGCTCGAAGACTTCTTCGGTCTGCATGTAGGTGTCGTAACCCACCACGACCTGCTCGAACATGTGTCTGTTGCAGTTCATCCCTGGGGTCGAGGTGAACGTCAGCGGCGCCACCAGGTCCGGATAACCCAACTCGGTCGCGGCTGCGACGTCCCAGTGTGCGGGGTGGTAGTCCTGGACGGCCCGGGCGTACTCGCGTAGCTTTTCGCGCCCGACCAGGTAGGTGCCGTCCATCTGGTAGTAATGGCCGACCCGCGCCTCGAGTGCTGACGTTTCTGCTGCTGCGGTCATGAATGTGCTCAACTTTCCTACCGGCGGTTCGCTGAAGCCGACCCGAGAACCCTAACGCGCACCCATGGTGGCCCGAGACGTTGATGTCTTCGTGGGTGTGGCGCTTCCTAGGACATTCGCGCGACCAGGGCGATCAAGGCGCGGGATTTGCGCGGTTCCCAGACGCCGCGCTCGGCGGATGGCCAGGCGTAGGTGAGGCCGCCGTCGTCGATGAAGTCACGCAGGCCCGGCTCGTCGAGGTCGGCCGCGGCGAATTCGTAGAGTGCCTGGGCCCGCGGCAGGAAGACGCCGTAGTCGATGACGCGCCCGGCGAAGTTCTCGGCGTCGAGAATCGCGGTGATCGACTGTCCCGCAATGGGATATGCGCTGGGCAGGATGTTGCGCAGGGAGAGGTAGAGGTCGACGCTGCGCGAACGCGGGTCGGTGAGGACGCGCGCGAGGGGCCAGAAGACGGGCCCCCGAAACTTGCGGGGATTCATCAGGATGCCGTGGACGAACAGGACCCGGCCCAGGGTGACGTCCATGAAGAATCGCTCGGCGGGAAGCTCCGCCTCGCTCAGAGCGCGGTACTCGGCGTAGCCCGCCGCGATGCTGGTGTTGTGGGCCCGGTACCAGGACTGTGGTGTGGGCCCGTCGAGAAACTCCATCCAGCGTGTCACCGCGGGCCGGCTGGCCGTTCCCGGGACACCCGCGGCCAGATGGTGCGCCTCCCATGAGTCGCACAATAAGCGGGCGTTGATCGCCCGCCACCAAGGGCTGCCGGGTTGCGATCCGGATGTCGGGTTGAGGGCGCCGCGGCGCACCTGCCAGTGCATGAACGACAGCTCGGCGCGTCGGTAACTCGTGATGGACCGGCGGTGTGGTCGGTCATCGTAGAACGCGGCGGCCAGGTCCATTCGCCGAGCGGGGTCGTCCGCGACGGCCTCGACCATTCGAAGGGCTTGTGCGGCAGCAGAATCCGTCATGGCACAGGTTGACCGGGGCCGGAAGGGCCCAGGCGATCAGCTCCCATTCCCATCCGTGTGAGGGTACGGGACACCTGCAGAGGCGGCCGTCGGTATCTGTCCAATGCCTACCGCCGCGATTGGCCGTCCGGCTCATCACACAAGACGGCGCTTCCAGCCGTGTCGAGAGTCGGCACCGGGTGGGTCGGGGATTCCTGGGTGTCGCGGGGCGGTGGTTCGAACACCGCCGCTTCCCCGACTCCGGCCCCGCTGACCAGAGGCGGCGTCGACGGTGCCGTCGGCTGTCGGCGCGCTACCAGCGGTACGGCGGTACAGGAGGCCACGATGATGGCGACGCCGACCCATTGCATCGGTGCCAGCGATTCGTGCAGCAGGACAGCGGCCAGGGTGAGCCCGACGAC
>JBEVHL010000508.1:0-2640 GCA_040511255.1 Mycobacterium sp.
CAGTGCCACGGCGTACAGCCGGAGCCGCTGCCAGGCACTGCCGGCGATGCTGGACATCGCGCCAAGTGACATAGCTGCGAAGCAGGCATAGACGCCCATCTGCGCATCACCGATCAGGAACCGGCAGGTATAGAACCCGACGCAGCACGCGAGCGTCACGCGCACGGCCCGATGCAACACGATGTGGCGCGGATCGCGGCGGAGCAGGCCAGCCAGCGCGAATTCGCGATGCCTCTGCGCTGTAGCCGGTGTCGCGTCAGGACCGGCGCTCATCCTCGAGCTCCCAGCGTCTCGACGAGCGAATCAAACACCTGAGGTAAGCAGAGACTGCCCTTTAGTGCTGTGGGTGCGCAAAATGAAACCTCGATCGCCGAGGTCTCAACGATGGCTGACGTCGCCGAGCCGCGGTCTGACTGGCGAACTTGTTGTCGTCTCATAACCGCGGGGCTTCCTTGCCCGTCTTCGGACATCAGTACAGCAGCAAAGTACAGCAGTGCCCGATCGCCCGTCCGAGCGACTTGAGACCTACGCGATCGGCTCGCCAGCCGTGACCGTCGGCGATCGGAAGCGCTGGTGCTACTGGCCGCGACTCTTCGGGTCGACGCCGGCGAAGATAAGGAAGTCCTTCATCCGAAACGAGGTGCCGGCCGATGCAAGGGTTGGCGTCCACGTCGGCTTCCGTGCCAGGTATGAGTTGGAATCGGTCTCCAGCAGGCCGATCAGCACTTCGGCGACGATGCGGCCGCCGACCGGACCGAGGTGGAGGCCGTCGGCCACCTGCTCCGCTTCCTTGAGCACGTAGTACCAAAGCGGTGTCGAGGATTGGAATCCATAGGGCTTCAGCTCATCGAGATCGTGGGCTGCGAGTGGCGTGGCGCCCACCGCCTTGGCAACGGCCTGCCCGGACGGCAAGCTCCAGGTGAGCTGGCGCAGCAGGTTGCGCTGCGGCAGCGCCTGCGGCCGATCGTGACTTGCGATTGCGTCGAGCGGCAGGTTGAACAGCGGCGTGGAGATCTTGGTGTCGATCCGCTTATTGGGCTTCACCTCCCCGTCGCCGAAGTCGAAGAAGGTCTGCCAGTCGATGAAGCGTCGCGGGGCGCGGCTGCCACCGCGCAGGTCGACAGGGTCACGCTGCCCGTCACCAGCAGGATCAAAGACCATGCCGAAGAACGGGTCGTCGTTGTCGCCGGCCAGGTTCGCACGATAGGAGGGCCGCACCATGCTATGCCCGAACCGGTAAGCACCCGCCTGGAACTCCACGGGGATGTAGCCCTCGCGCATTCCCGGCCGGTAGAACCGGCGCCCGTTCCGGATGATGTTGTCCACCATTGGCTGGCCGACGATTTGAGGCAGGAACTCGTGCAGCACGAGCCACTGGTAGTGCCAGGTGGTCAGTTGCCGCGCTTTCGCGAACGCGGAGTCGCCAGTGAAGCCATGAGAGCGCGCCCAATCCACCGCGTTGTTATGGAAGAGGATGATCGCGCAGTGCAACCCAGCGATCATCAGGTTTTCGTCGTTGCGTGGGTCGGGAATGATCGCGTTGCCGCCGTCCCCGCGGGGCAGATCCTCGAACTGGCCGCCGAAGCCGATCCGCAGCTTGGCGCGGTCTCTACGGTTGTAGAGCCGCGGGCTCGTGACAGGGCCTCCGCCGTACACCGTGTCAAGGTCGAGCGACGGTGTGCGCTCGTTGGCCGTCGCGCCCGGATCCGTAGGGACGCCGAGCGGCGAAGTTGTGTCGAAGGTGATGTCGTGATCGACGAACTGGCCGAAGAAGGTCGTGCCCGCCGTATGCGTCGGATTGTTCGGATTGTTGACGCTCAAGCTGGCGTCGGTGATCAAATGCACCGGTCCCTTGCTCAGCTTGTCCTGGGCATCGAGCAGGCCCCCCGGCTTGCCCAGGTCGGAAAGCGCGGCCCGCGCCGCGTCGGTTGCGCGGGAGAACGCAGGCAGCCTCCGGAATATGCGTCCGAACTTCGTCGGACTGGTTTGTACCGTCGCACTCGGCCCGGCCACCGCGCGGGGCGCGATCGCGGCACCGACACCGCCTGAGAGTGCAACCGCACCTGCTCCGGCTCCTACGCGGCTCAGGAAGGCTCGCCTGCTGTAGCGAGAGGTGGACTGTTCTTTGTCGACTTGGCTTATCACTGCGGCCCCCGCTGCTCGACCTGTCCAAGCCCCCCAGCGTGCATCCGGCATCCGTACGTTATCAAATCGAGATATTTATCGCCATAGGTCAAACGATTAGTCTCAATTTGGTAACGCGCGGTCACGCTGAACTCGTTGCTCGATGCAGATGGGCAGGAGGCCTCGCCCCGATCGCACTCGCGGCGATCAAGTACGCCGACCGGTTGTTATCGGGATCCGAAGCAGCAGTGGGGGCAAAGCGCGGAACTCTCATCGGAGTCGGTTCCTCAGGCTGCCGCGCCGCCGTTCTCTGGTCGAGAGGTCTAGCATCGAGCGACACAGGCACAAATCCAGTCACGTGACTGTTGAGACAATCATATGACCGTTACAATGAGCACATGTTGTTCAGCGAGCCGTTCGGCGGAGTCATTCCCGGCGCTCGTGGAGCCGTGTTAGCGGCCCTCCTGCGCACCGATATTCCCCTAACGGGACGGCAGATCCATGCGCTGGTCAGCG
>JBEVHL010000509.1:0-2631 GCA_040511255.1 Mycobacterium sp.
TTCGCGATGCTGATGCTGGTGGCTCGCCTCGTTCTGCGGTCGGCCGAGGTGGCGCGTCTGGAGTTGGGTGACATCGACTGGCGTGCCGGGCAGATCATTTTGCGGGGCAAGGCATCTCGCCAGGAGGGCATGCCGCTGCCGGTCGATGTCGGGCAGGCGTTGACCGCTTACCTGAGGCAGGCGCGTCCGTCGACGCGAATCCGGCAGGTTTTCCTGGCCGCCAAGGCTCCGATGCGGCCCATCCCGCCCGGCTTGGTCAGCGACGTCACCCATCGGGCCTGTGACCGCGCCGGGCTGCCCCGCATCGGCGCGCACCGACTGCGGCACTCGCTGGCGACGGAAATGCTGCGCCGGGGGGCCACGATCGTCGAGGTGAGTCAGGTGCTGCGGCATCGCGATCTGGCCACGACCGCTATCTACGCCAAGGTCGACTACGCCGCTCTGCGGGCCGTCGCCCGGCCCTGGCCGGGAGCGCAGCGATGAGCGCCCTGTCCGACGCGGCCCGCGACTACCTGCGGCTACGCAACAGTCTCGGCCACGAACTGGCCGAATATCACCGTGAGCTAGCCCGGTTCGTTGCTGTTCTGGACGCCGCCGGTCTGCCCACAGTCACCGTCGCTGCGGCGCTGTCCTGGGCGCAGGGTCCCGACGTCGACCCGGCCAGCAGCATCGCGCCGCGGCGGATGACGATCGCCCGCGGCTTCGCCCGTTACATGGCCGGCATCGACGCTCGCACCGAAGTGCCACCACCAGGGTTGATCTCCGGCCGACGCCGCTGGCGTCCGCCGTTCATCTATAGCCCCGACGACATCGCGATGTTGATGGCGCAGGCCCGCCGCCTGCGCCAGCCGATGCCAGCGGCCACACACGAGACCCTGATCGGGCTACTGGCCGCCAGCGGCGTCCGGGTCGGAGAAGCCATCCGCCTCGACCGCGACGACATCGACTGGGCGCTCGGCATATTGGCGATCCGCGAGTCGAAGTTCGGCAAATCGCGGCGGGTTCCCGTGCTGGAATCCACGCTCACGGCCCTGGACCGCTACGCGCGGGTCCGCGATCAATTCTGTTCCCGGACAACGTCATCGAGCTTCTTCGTGTCGATGACCGGCACCAGAGTGATCTACCGGATCGTGCAGCAGACCTTCCGGCGGCTCTGCGACAGCGCGGGGATCGGAGCCGATGCCGCGTCCCCGCCGCGGATTCACGACCTGCGCCACAGTTTCGCGGTGCGCACCCTGCTGGACTGGTACCGCAGCGGAGCCGATGTCGAGGCCCAGCTGCCGACCCTGTCGACCTACCTGGGGCATCGCGATCCTCGCTCGACGTACTGGTACCTGTCGGCCGCACCGGAACTGCTGGCGCTGGCCGCGCAGCGCCTGGAGTCCTCGCGGGAAGTGACGACACGATGAGCGCGATCGCCCCCACCCTGCAAGGCTTCTTCACCGAGCGGCTGGTCAAGCAGCGTCGGGTCAGCCCACGCACGATCGCTTCCTACCGGGATTCGCTGAAGCTGCTGTTCGTGTTCGTCCAGCAGCGCACCGGGAAAACGCCGGCCACGCTGGACTGGGCCGACCTCGACGTGGAGGTGATCGGCGCGTTCCTGGAGCATCTCGAAACCGACCGGCACAACGGGCCGCGAACCCGCAACCTGCGCCTGACCGCGATCCGGTCGTTGTTCGCCTACGCGGCCCTGCGGCACCCCGAACACGCCGAGCTCATCCAGCGGGTGCTCGCCATCCCCGCCAAACGGTTCGACAAGCAGCTGGTGTCGTTTCTCACCCCGGTGCAGATCGACGCCCTCATCGACGCGCCCGACCGCAGCCGGTGGGAAGGCCGCCGCGACCGCGCGTTGCTGCTGCTGGCGGTGCAGACCGGGCTTCGGGTCTCCGAGCTGATCGGACTCGACTGCGGCGACGTCAGTCTCGGCGTGGGTGCCCACGTCCGCTGTCTCGGCAAGGGCCGCAAACAACGGGCGGTGCCGTTGACCTCACCCACCCAAGCGGTGCTGCGGGTCTGGCTGACCGAACGCGCCGGGCGTCGCGACGAGCCGCTGTTCCCCACTCGCACCGGACGGCGGTTGAGCATCGACGCCGTGCAACGGCTCGTCCGTGAGCACGCCACCACCGCCGCCCGGCGATGCCCGACCATCCGGGCCGAACAGCTGCACCCCCACGTCCTGCGGCACAGCTGCGCGATGACGCTGCTGCACGCCGGCGTAGACACCGCGGTCATCGCGCTCTGGCTCGGCCACGCCGACATCCGCTCCACCAACATCTACCTGCACGCCGACATGACCATCAAACAGCGCGCGCTCGAACTCACCGCGCAAGTCTCGACACCACCAGGCCGCTACCGGCCCAAAGACGCGGTGCTGGCATTCCTGGAAGGCCTGTAATCATGCCGACCACCGGACACCTGCGACCCGCGAGAGACCCACCGCCGCATAGCCTTTCAGATCACCCCTCCCGCACCTCGGCATAGTTCCGGACTCGGTATAGATCAAGGACCAGGATCGCCTGCGGGTCACCGAAGGCGTCGATGACGTAGTCGCGCAGATCATCACGCACCGCATCGGCGTCCCATTTCGCCCGCGAGAGCAGGTGTTGCAGGCCGTCGGGAGTGGCTGCGCCG
>JBEVHL010000510.1:0-4772 GCA_040511255.1 Mycobacterium sp.
GACGGGGGAGTGCGCCACCCCCGCGACGTCGCGCTCGCCCTGGCGGCCGGCGCGTCCGCGGTGATGATCGGCTCGTGGTTCGCGGGCACCTACGAATCCCCTGGTGATCTGATGCGGGACCGGCAGGACAAGCTGTACAAGGAGAGCTACGGGATGGCCTCGAAACGGGCCGTTGCCGCCCGCACCGCCGCCGACAGCCTTTTCGACCGGGCCCGCAAAGCGCTGTTCGAAGAAGGCATCTCCACCTCGCGGATGGGGCTGGACCCGCAACGCGGCGGCGTGGAGGATCTGCTGGACCACATCACCTCCGGAGTGCGCAGTACCTGCACCTATGTCGGTGCGACCACACTGCCCGAGCTCTACGAGAAGGTGGTGCTGGGCGTGCAGTCGGCCGCCGGTTTCGCCGAGGGACATCCGCTGCCCACGGGTTGGTGAATCGGCATCGTCGCTGCATCCCGCTACGATAAGTACTTCAGCGGCGGACGAAATTCGCCGAACAGCTAGAACCGCAGCTTCAGCGAAAGGGCATAAGTGCCGCAGTCACCCAGTGACTCCGACGGTCCGACAGTCTCCCCCGCGGATCATTCGGGCGACGCACAGGATGCCGAGCCCTCCAAAACGCAGCCGGGCTGGCGGCCCGGCTTCCCTGCTTTGACTGCTTCAGCGGTGGTGGCGCAATGAACGCCTGGATGACAGCGCTGAGCCTGCTGGCCTTCGTGGTATTGACGGCGGGCACGGCCTTGTTCGTCGCGGCCGAATTCTCCCTCACCGCACTCGAACGCAGCACGGTCGACTCCAACGCGAAGACCGGCAACCGGCGCGACCAGTTCGTCCAGCGCGCCCATCGCACGCTGTCCTTTCAACTCTCCGGTGCCCAACTCGGTATCTCGATCACCACGCTGGCCACCGGTTACCTGGCCGAGCCGGTGGTGGCCAAGCTGATCGAGCCCGGCCTGCTCGCCGTCGGTCTTCCGGCCGGCGCGGCGTCCGGGATTGCCTTGGCCCTGGCGTTGCTGATCGCCACCTCGGTGTCGATGGTGTTCGGCGAGCTGGTGCCCAAGAACCTCGCGGTGGCCCATCCCGTCGCCACCGCGCGCGTCACCTCCGGACCGCAGCTGATCTTCTCGATGATCCTCAAACCGGCCATCAATGCGACCAACGGAACCGCCAACTGGATCCTGCGCAGGCTGGGCATCGAACCCGCCGAGGAGCTGCGCTCGGCGCGCTCGCCTGCGGAATTGGTGTCGCTGGTCCGCACGTCGGCCCGGCGGGGCTCGCTGGACGCGGTGACCGCCATCCTGATGGACCGGTCCCTGCAGTTCGGTGAACTGACCGCCGAAGAGCTGATGACCCCGCGGTCGAAGATCGTGGTGCTGCAGGCCGAGGACACCGTCGCCGACCTGGTCGCCACCGCCACCGAGACCGGGTTCTCCCGCTTTCCGATCGTGGAGGGCGACCTCGACGAGACCATCGGCATCGTGCACGTCAAGCAGGTCTTCGAGATCCCGCCCGCCGAACGCAAGAACACCCTGCTGTCGTCGGTGGCGCAGCCCGTCGCCGTGGTGCCGTCGACGTTGGACGGTGATGCGGTGATGACGCAGATCCGGGCCAACGGTCTGCAGACCGCACTGGTGGTCGACGAATACGGCGGCACCGCGGGCATGGTCACCGTGGAGGACCTGATCGAAGAGATCGTCGGCGACGTCCGCGACGAACACGATGACGCCACCCCCGACGTGGTGGCCGCTGGAAACGGCTGGCAGGTCTCCGGTCTGCTGCGCATCGACGAGATCTCGACAGCCACCGGATACCGCGCCCCCGAAGGCGAGTACGACACCATCGGCGGGCTGGTGCTGCAGGAACTCGGCCACATCCCCGAGGCCGGCGAATCCATCGAGCTGACCGCGTTCGACCCCGACGGGCCGATCGAAGATCCGATCGTGTGGCGCGCCACCGTGCTGGCGATGGACGGCCGCCGCATCGACCAGCTGGAACTCACCGACCTGGGCAGACGCTCCGAGCAGCCGGAGGAGTCCGACGAGTCGGAATCCGTCGACGCCGCCGATGACCGGAAGGCCCGCTGATGGGATCGGACATTTTCGGGGTCCTGCTGACCGTGCTGCTGCTGGCCGCCAACGCGTTCTTCGTCGGCTCGGAGTTCGCCCTGATCTCGGCGCGGCGCGACCGGCTCGAAGCGCTCGCCGAACAGGGCAAGAAGAGCGCCGTCACCGTCATCCGGGCCGGCGAGCAGCTGTCGTTGATGCTGGCCGGCGCGCAGCTGGGCATCACCATCTGCTCGATCCTGCTGGGCCGCGTCGGAGAACCCGCCGTCGCGCACCTGCTGGAAAAACCGTTCGACCTGATCGGGATCCCCGACGCGGTGCTGCACACGGTGTCGTTCGTCGTCGCGCTGCTGCTCGTGGTGATCCTGCACGTGCTGCTCGGTGAGATGGTGCCGAAGAACATCGCGATCGCCGGACCGGAGTCGGCGGCCATGCTGCTGATCCCGCCATATCTGCTGTACGTCCGGGCGGTGCGGCCGTTGATCGCGTTCTACAACTGGTGCGCCAACATCACACTGCGCGCGGTGGGCGTGGAAGCGGTCGACGAACTCGACGTCACCGTCTCCACCGTCGAGCTCTCCGAGATGATCGCCGAGTCGCGGTCGGTCGGACTGCTCGATCCCGAGGAGCACACCCGGCTGACGCGAGCGTTGCAGATCCGCAACCGGAAGGTCTCCGACGTCGCGGTGCCGCTGCGCGATATCCGGGCGGTGCCGGTGGCCTCACCGGGGGCCGGCCCCGCAGTCAGTGAGGTCGAGCTGGCGCTCGCCGAGACCGGCTACTCCCGCTTCCCGGTCGCCGAGGCTGACGGCACCTTCGTCGGCTATCTGCACATCAAGGACGTGCTGGCGCTCGGCGACGATCCCACCGCGGTGATCGACCTCGCCGTGGTACGACCGCTGCCGCGGGTCACCGAGACCCTGCCGCTGCCCGACGCGCTGTCGCGGCTGCGGCGAAGCAACGCCCACCTGGCCCTGGTGACCAGGCCGGACGGGGTGGGCGACGGTCCGGTGGTGGCCATGGTGGCACTGGAAGATCTGGTGGAGGACCTGGTCGGCACGGTGCGCGACGGGACCCACCGTGTCTGAGCTGGCTCTGCTCGAACGCGAGCAGGACTGGCTCACCCGCGCCGAGGCGCACCGGGACCGCGCCGAACGCTTCCTGCAGCCACACCGCCAGCGGATGGCCGCCGGGCAGGCGCACCCGGTGTGGGACTTCCTGTTCACCTATTACAGCCTGCGACCCCGCCAGTTGGTGCGCTGGCATCCGGGCTTCGGTGTCGTGCTGGCCGGTGCCGAAGCGCAGCGCCGGTACCTGGGCAAGACCGGGTATGTCGCGCACGCCGACGGCGTCACGGTCGGGACGGATTACCTGCAGGCCCGGCTCGAGACGGTGGGCTTCATCGCCGACCTGCTGCGGGCCACTGCCGCCCGGCCCGCCCAGCTGAACTGTTTCGGCATGCACGAGTGGGCGATGGTCTACCGCACCGACGCGGCGCGGCACACCCAGGTCCCGCTGCGGTTGGGGCAGACCGGCACCGACCGGGTCGTCGACAATGCCGGGCCGTTGCGGTGCAGCCATTACGACGCGTTCCGGTTCTTCACCGCGGACGCCGTGCCACGCAACTCCACGGTCCTGACCCGCGACACGCAGGTGCAGCGCGAGCAGCCGGGCTGCGTGCACGCCAACATGGATCTGTACAAGTGGTGCTACAAGCTGGGACCGCTGGCCGAGTCGGGCCTGCTGCTTGACTGCCTCGACCTGGCGGCGGAGGCCCGCGAGCTGGACATGCGGGCCAGCCCCTACGACCTTTCCGACTACGGCTACCCGCCGATCCGGGTAGAGCAGCCGGCGGGCCGGGCCGAGTACGTGCGTTGCCAGAGTGATCTGGCGCAACGCGCGGCGCCGTTGCGAGCTGCACTACAGCGGCGGTGTGACCTGCTGTTGGCGGCTGCCGCCTGACCGAGGCGCGGGTTACTGCCGGGTACGATGGATTAATTGCCGCGAGGAGGACAAATGACTGATCGTGTGACCGTGGGCAACCTACGGGTCGCCAAGGTGCTGCACGACTTCGTGACCAATGAGGCGTTGCCCGGCACCGAGATTGAGCCGGACACCTTCTGGGCCGGAGTCGACAAGGTCGTCACTGATCTGGCGCCCAAGAACCAGGAACTGCTGGCCCGTCGCGATGACCTGCAGGCCCAGATCGACAAATGGCACCGCCAACGCGCCATCGAGCCCCTCGATCCGGCGGCGTACAAGGCGTTCCTCACCGAAATCGGTTACCTGGAGCCAGAACCCGACGATTTCACCATCACCACCTCGGGGGTCGACCACGAGATCACCTCGACGGCAGGGCCGCAGCTCGTTGTGCCGGTGCTCAACGCCCGGTTCGCACTGAACGCCTCCAATGCCCGCTGGGGTTCGCTGTATGACGCGCTGTACGGCACCGACGTCATCTCCGAAGAGGACGGCGCCGAGAAGGGCACCAGCTACAACCGGGTGCGCGGCGACAAGGTCATCGCCTACGCCCGCAAGTTCCTCGACGACACCACACCGCTGGCGTCGGGATCGTGGACCGAGGCCACCGGCTTCACCGTCGACGACGGCCAGCTGCTGGTCACCCTCGGCGACGATCTGTCTGCCGGGCTGGACAACGTCGAGCAGTTCGCCGGGTACCTCGGCGAACCCGGCGCCCTCACGTCGATC
>JBEVHL010000511.1:0-8054 GCA_040511255.1 Mycobacterium sp.
CCAGGTTGCTCCGCACTGCGGCATTGCCCGCTGACTGGAACAGCGGCAAGCTGAACCCCTCGGCCCAAATGAGCTTGTCGACGTCATTGGCCAGGCCGCGCGCTTTCTCTGGGTCCAACTCGTTGAGCACGTCGTCGACCTTGGCGTCAATCTCGGGGCTGCTGATCTTGCCGAAGTTGCTCTCGGCGCCGGTGGTGTAGATCTGGGTCAGGCAGCAAAGCGGGTCCGCGTCTGCCGCCCAAGCGAACTGGGCGATGTCGAAATTGCCGACGGTGACCCAGTCGGTAAAGAAGCCGTTGCCCGGCTTGGCCTCGATCTGCAGGTTCACCCCGATCTGAGCCAGGCTGTTCTGGGCAATCTGCGCGATCTGGCGGGTAGGAAGCGAGTCGTACAGCACATCGCGGAGCACCAGCTGCTTGCCGTCCTTCTCCCGGAACTGCCCGTTCATCTTCCAGCCGAGCGCATCGAGTTCCTGCTTGGCCTTCTCCGGGTCGTAGGCTGCGTCCGCGCTGTTGTCCTGGTAACCCTGCTGGCCGGCGACGAAGACGTGGTTGTTCAGCGGGCTGGGCTTGTCCACCAGTCCGCGCTGGGTGACATCGGCGATGGCCTGCCGATCGATCCCCTTGCTCACGGCCAGTCGTAATGCCTTGTCCGCGAGAATCGAACCCGGCGCCCCGTTGAAGGTCATGTGGTACCAGCTGGGGGCGGGTGCGCGCCGGATCGAGATGCCCGGTGTCTGCCGGGCGATGGTCAGTTCGTCGAGACTCGCCACCCCGCTGGCGTCGATGGTGTTGTTCTGCAGCGCGGGGATGCGGGCGGCGTCGTCGAGCACCAGATAGGTGATGGTGTCCAGCAGAGGCGGCGCGCCCCACCATTTCGGGTTGCGGGACAACGTGATCCGTTGGGCGGTGCGGTCGACGTTGGTGACGATGAACGGGCCTGCCGACGGACCGGGCGCGTCGAGCTGCCCCTTGTTGAAGACGTCGGGGTTCTCGGTCATCTTCTTGGGGAACAGCATTCCGTTGCCGGCGAACATGCCCTTCCAGTCGACGAATGGCTTGGCGAACGTCATCACGGCCTGCCGGTCATCGACTCCGCGGGTGACCGAGGCCACCCGGTCATTGCCCGCCGCACTGGCGATCGAGTACGCCTTGTCTTTGCCGTTGGTGGCATTGATCTGGGACGCGATGTCCTCCCAGGTGATGGGGGCACCGTCGGACCAGACGGCCTTCGGGTTGATGGTGTACGTCACCACCTGCGGGTTTTCACTGGTCAACTCCACGCTGGTGAAGTAGTCGGTGTTGACCGTCGTGGAACCGTCCGCCGCCACCTTGAAGGCGCGCGGCAGCGTCGAGCGCAGCAGGGCGCCGATGGTGCCTTCGTTGCCGTCCAGGGTCAGCGTGTTCCAGTTCGCCGGAAACGACGGCAGCGCCAGGCGCAGGTTGCCGCCCTGACGCAGGGTGGCGGGATCCTGTGGGTTGATATCGCTGGTGGCGCCGACTTCCGCGTTGCCGCCCGCGGGCGGGGGAGTGTTGCTTCCGCTGGAACAACCTGTCACGGCCAGGGTGGCGATGAACGTCACGGCAGCCAGGCGCCGCAGCAGGTGGGTCATGCCGACCGATGCTATCGGGGAGTCGGCTCGGGGTGTGGCACCGCCGCCAGCAGCTTCCTGGTGTACTCGTGCTGCGGGTTGCCGAACACGTCGTCGGCGGGACCCTGCTCGACGATCGAACCCTTGAACATCACCGCCACCCGGTGCGCCAGGTGCTTGACCACCGACAGGTCGTGGGAGACAAACAGGTAGGACAAGCCCAGCTGATCCTGCAGATCGAGCAACAGGTTGAGGATGCCGGCCTGGATGGAGACGTCGAGGGCCGACACCGGTTCGTCCAGCGCCAGGATCTTGGGTTGCGTGGCCAGCGCGCGGGCAATCCCGATGCGCTGCTTCTGCCCACCGGAGAAATCCGCCGGGTACCGGCTGGCGTCGCCACCGCTGAGCCCGACCAGATCCAGCAGCTCGGTCACCCGCGATTGAATCTGGGCTTTGTCGAAACCGTTGGCGTGCAACGGTTCTGCGAGCACGTCGGACACCGGCAGCCGCGGATCCAGTGAGGCCACCGGGTCCTGGAAGACCACTTGGAGTTCCCCGCGCAGGGCCCGCCGTCGGGAGGTGTCCAGCTCGGCCACGTTCGCGCCCAGCACTTCGATGGATCCCGATTGCGGCGCGGTCAACTCCAGCACCTCGTGCAGGGTGGTGGACTTGCCGGACCCCGATTCGCCGACGATGGCCAGGGTCTGTCCACGCAGCAGGTCGAAGCTGATGCCGTCGACGGCACGCACCTCACCGATGGTGCGCCGGAACACCACGCCCTTGGTCAGCTTGTAGGTGCGCGTCAGGTCCTGCACGCGCACCACCACCTCGGGCACGGACAGATCCGCCCGTGGGCCGGCAGGCGGCGCGGTCGCCACCCCGTAGATCTCAGCGGCGCTGCGGCCCGCCACCTGCTCGGTGCGGATGCACGCCGCCCGATGGGAAGGAGCGACTTCCACCAGGTCGGGTTCCGCAGTGCGGCAGTCGTCGATCACCAGGGGACACCGCGGCGCGAACGGGCAGCCGGGGTCGAGGTCGATCAGGGACGGCGGCGCGCCGGGGATGGGGACCAGCCGGGCGCCCTGGGCGGCGTCCAGTCGCGGCACCGAGCCCAACAACCCTGCGGTGTAAGGCATTCGGCGATCTCGGTAGAGCGTGTCGACCGGCGATGTCTCCACCGCCCGGCCCGCGTACATCACCACGGCCCGGTTGGCGAATTCGGCGACCACCCCCAGATCATGGGTGATGATCAGCACCCCGGCGCCGGTCACGTCGCGCGCGGTCTTGAGCACGTCGAGGATCTGGGCCTGCACGGTGACATCCAGCGCGGTGGTGGGCTCGTCGCAGATCAACAGGTCGGGATCGTTGGCGATCGCGATGGCGATCACCACCCGCTGGCGTTCGCCACCGGAGAGCTCATGCGGGAATGCCTTGGCGCGGCGCTCGGGTTGGCTGATGCCGACCAGCTCGAGCAGTTCGACGGCCCGTTTGCGTGCCGTCCGCTTGTCGACCCGGGGTTGGTGCACGGTGATCGCCTCGGCGATCTGGTCACCGACGGTGTAGACCGGCGTCAGCGCCGACATCGGATCCTGGAAGATCGTGCCGATCGCCTTGCCGCGGACCCGCGACATCGCCTTGTCGGGCATGCCGATCAGCTCATCGCCGCGCAACCGCACCGATCCCGACACCTCGGCGTATTCGGGCAGCAGGCCGATCAGCGCCATCGCCGTCGCCGATTTGCCGGAACCCGATTCGCCCACCACGGCCACGACTTCACCGGGGTCGACGGTGAAGCTGAGGCCGCGCACCGCCGTCACGGGCTCGGTGTCGGTGGGGAACGCGACGGCAAGGTCCGTCACCTCGAGCAGTTCGCTCATCGCTTCTTCCGCTTACGCCGCAGTTTTCCGGCACCCGGATCGACCGCGTCCCGCAGACCGTCGCCGATCAGGTTGGCGCAGAACACGATCAGCACCAGAACCCCGGCAGGGAACAAAAACACCCAGGGGAAGGTGGTGGCCGACGCGGTGCCGTCGGCGATCAGGGTGCCCAGCGACACATCGGGTGGCTGCACGCCGAAACCCAGGAAGCTGAGTCCGGTTTCGGCGATGATCGCCAGGCCGACGTTCAACGTGGTGTCGATGATCAGGATCGACGCCACGTTCGGCAGGATGTGCCGGACGATGATCCGCCAGTTCGCCACACCCATATACCTTGCCGCCCGGACGTATTCGCGCTCGCGCAGACTCATCGTCATGCCGCGCACCAGCCGTGAGCTGATCATCCAGGAGAACAGTCCCAGTACGACGATCAACCCCAGGATGCTCGACGACTCCTTGGTTTTGGTGGTGACGATGACGATGAGGAAGAAGCTCGGCACCACCAGCATGAGATCCACCAGCCACATCAGCACCCGGTCCCGCGTGCCGCCGAAGTAGCCCGCGATCGACCCGACGGTGGCGGCGATCGCGGTCGAGATGATCGCCACGCAGATACCGATCAGCATCGACTTCTGCATGCCCCGCAGCGTCAGCGCCAGCAGGTCCTGGCCCAGGGCGTTGGTGCCGAACCAGTGGGTGGGGCTCGGCGGCTGCTGCAGCGAGTAGTAGTCCAGGTCGGTGTAGGACCACGGCAGCACCGACGGCAACCCGTAGCAGCCGACGAGCAGCACCACCAGCAGCACCAGTGACACCACCGCCGGGCGGTTGCGCAGGAAGCGTCGTCGCACCAAGGTGCGCCGCGAGGCGAACGCGGCGGGATCCATCCCGGATTTCGCCGAGGTGGCCGATTCGGTGGTGATGGGCTCGCTCATGACACCCGCACCCTGGGGTCCAGTGCCGCGTAGATCACGTCGGACAGCAACCCGGCGAGCAGGATGAGCGCCCCGGAGAACAGCGTGATGGCAGCGACGATGTTGGTGTCCTGCGTGGCGAAGGCCTGCACTGCCCACTCGCCCATGCCGTGCCAGCCGAAGATCTTCTCGACGAACACCGCCCCGGTCACCAGGCCGGCCACGCTGTAGGCGAACAGGGTGGCCATCGGGATCAGCGCGGTCCGCAAGCCGTGTTTGAACAACGCTTGGCGTCGGGTCAGGCCTTTCGCCCGCGCGGTCCTGATGAAGTCCTGACCCAGCACGTCGAGCATCGCATTGCGTTGGTAGCGGCTGTATCCCGCGATGGCGCTGAGCGAAAGGGCGAACGTCGGGAGCACCAGATGCTGTAACCGGTCGACCAGTTGGCTCCACACCCCGTCGACCGCACTCGACGATGTCTCGCCGGTGTATTCGAACAATTGCACGCCCAGAATCGAGTTCACCCGCAGTGCTCCCAGGATGAGGATGAAGGCGATGACGAAGGTCGGCGTGCTCAGCACCAACAGCGACAGCACCGTGATGACCCGGTCCGAGAGCCGGTATTGCCGGACCGCGCCCCACGCGCCGACCACCACACCGATCACCGTGCCGAGCACCGACCCGATGATCAGCAATCGCAGACTGACCCCGACGCGCCGACCGAGTTCGTCGGCGACGGGCTGGCCCCCGACCGTCGTGCCGAAGTCGCCGTGCACGATGCCCGCCACCCAGTGCGCATATCGGAGCGGGACGGGCTTATCCAGATCCAGTTCGGCCGCTTTGGCGTCGATGACGGACTGCGGTGGCCGCGGGTTGCGCTGCAGCAGGCTGTCCAGGGGCGAGAACTCGATCGAGGCCAGGCAGAACACCAGGAACGACGCGACGGCCAACAGCACGATGTAGTTGAGCAACCGGCCGACCAGGAAGCGCGTCATCCGCGGTTACTCCGACCGATCTGCATGGGCACAGGGTAGGAGATGACCGGCCACGGGATCCGGTGAGCGGGTGTCGGCGCGCCCGGCGGTCACTAAACGGCCTAAGTTTCTCGGCAGCGCGATGCCGGTTACCCAATTGCCTCGAGGGGCGGAACCCCGTTCCTGCACCGAGACCGAATGGAGTGATCAACCGTGAAATCGCAGCGCGAACGCAAGCCCGCACCGGTCAAGCTGACGGCCGCAGTCCTGGGTGGCACCGCTGTCGTCGCGATGGGTGCGCTGACCCTGGCAGTGAGTGAAACCACAGCGGGTCCGGGCATGCTGACCAGTTCGGAATCCACACTCGGCGAGACGTCCACCGAGACCACCGCGCCGTCGACGCTGGCGACCTCGTTTGCCACCCCGGCCATCACCAGCGCCGAGGACGCCGGCTGAGCTGACACATTCACAGCGTGGTCGCCGGGAGGCTCCAGGTTTCTCCAAGCTCGACGCGCTGCACTGTGCGCCTAGGAGGGGCTACCTGTATTTGCGCAGCGCCGCGTGGATTCCCCTTGACTCGAACTGAGGAGACTCCTGTGAAGAATCGGCAAAGCGCGAAGTTGTTGGCGGCTGCTGTCGGCGGCGGCGCCCTGGTGGTGATGGGGGCGGTGACGGCCCTGGCTGGTAACCAGAGCGTCGGCGGTCCGGCCGTCACCGCAGCAGGCCCGATGACCGTGGGCGTCACGGTGACCGAGGCGATGCCTGCCGTCGACGCGCCGGCAACTACGCTCCTGACCCCCAAGGCAGTACCTGCTGTGAAGGCCAAGGCATACACGTAGGAACTTCCTGGACGTTTCACCTCCGTTCGCTTTGGTTATTCAAAGCTGCGAAGGGGCGCGATGACGCGCCCTGTAGCAGCCCAGGAACCGGAACGGAGTGGTCAGCGTGAATTCGAATATCAACAGCCCGACCCGGGTGAAAGTCTTTGCCGCCGTGGTCGGCGGCAGCGCCATCGTCGCGTTAGGTGCGCTCGGGGTGGGATTCACCGACAGCACGCACTCCGTGGTGTCCGATCCCGCGACACCGGTCGAGCCCTTCCCGACGTCGGAGTCACCGGAAGCGGTGGCGCCGGAGGTACCTGAGGCCAGCACCGCGGTGACCACCACGCCGACGCTGCCGCCCCCGGCCCCGGAGACGCCGTCCGCGGCACCGGAAATCACCACCACGCCGACCTCGGCTGAGCCAGGCTGATCGGCTAACCATTACTGACCAAGACCCCGGGGCGTTCTGCGTCGCCCCGGGTTCTTGTGCGTTCGGGTGTTGTGATCACGCTGAGTAAAGGCGCTCGGATAACGGCGACCCGTTGCTAGCGTTCGAACGATGACTGTGACCGACCAGTACCTGGCCAACAACTCCGAGTACGCCGCCACATTCACCGGGCCGCTGCCGTTGCCGCCCAGCAAGCACGTGGCCGTCGTGGCCTGCATGGATGCCCGCCTGGACGTGTACCGCATTCTGGGGCTGGGTGACGGTGAGGCGCACGTCATCCGCAATGCCGGTGGGGTGGTGACGGACGACGAGATCCGATCGCTGGCCATCAGTCAGCGCCTGCTGGGCACCAAAGAGATCATCCTCATCCACCACACCGACTGCGGGATGTTGACCTTCACCGACGACGGGTTCAAGAGCGATATCCAGGCCGAGATCGGCATCAAACCGGAGTGGGCTGCCGAGTCGTTCACCGATCTCGAGGAGGACGTCCGTCAGTCGTTGCGCCGGATCGAGAACAGCCCGTTCGTGACGAAGCACGAATCGTTGCGCGGCTTCGTCTTCGATGTGGCCACCGGCAAGCTCGCCGAGGTCACCCTCTAACTGCAGTTCACCCTGGCCCAAACCGCGCCAAATCGTTGACTTCTCCTCACCCGGCTGGTTTCATACTCGGCTAAGACAGTAAACATGGTCAGTTCTACCAACTTTACGAGGAATCAATGACCACCCAAGTCGCGGCCCAGCCGGCCGCAGGGCAATACGAACTGAGTCACCTGCGCTCACTGGAGGCCGAGGCCATCCACATCATTCGTGAGGTGGCCGCCGAGTTCGAGCGCCCCGTCCTGCTGTTCTCCGGCGGCAAGGATTCGATCGTCATGCTGCACCTGGCCCTGAAAGCGTTCCAGCCGGGCCGGCTGCCGTTTCCGGTGATGCACGTCGACACCGGCCACAACTTCGACGAGGTGATCGCCACCCGCGACCAGCTGGTCGCCGAGAGCGGGGTGCGCCTGGTGGTGGCCAGCGTGCAAGAGGACATCGACGCCGGCCGGGTGGTCGACAACGGCCCGTCCCGCAATCCGCTGCAGACCGTGACGCTGCTGCGGGCGATCAGCGAAAACAAATTCGACGCTGCGTTCGGTGGCGCCCGTCGCGACGAGGAGAAGGCCAGGGCCAAGGAGCGGGTGTTCAGCTTCCGCGACGAGTTCGGCCAGTGGGACCCCAAGGTGCAACGGCCCGAACTCTGGAACATCTACAACGGGCGGCACCACAAGGGCGAACACATCCGGGTCTTCCCGCTGTCGAACTGGACCGAATACGACATCTGGGCCTACATCGGCGCCGAGAACATCACGCTGCCGTCGATCTACTACGCGCACACCCGGCCGGTGCTGCGCCGCGACGGCATGCTGCTGGCCATCCACGAGTTCCTGCA
>JBEVHL010000512.1:0-4667 GCA_040511255.1 Mycobacterium sp.
CGGTCCGCCGACGTGCGTCCCGGGGATGATGTCGCGGTGATCGGGCTGGGCGGCGTGGGCATGTCGGCCGTGCAGGGTGCGGTCAGCGCCGGCGCGCGACGGGTGTTCGCCATCGACCCGCACGAGTGGAAACGGGACCTGGCGGTGAAATTCGGGGCGACGCACGGCTACGCCGACGTCGACTCCGCGCTGGGCGGGGTCTTCGACGTCACGCACGGCAGGATGGCGACCAAGGTCATCGTCGCGCTCGGGCAGGTGCACGGTAAAGACGTGGACAGCTGGCTGTTCCTGACCGCCAAGGGTGGGGTCTGTGTGGTGGCCGCGCTGGGCGATCTGGCCGAGACCGACGTCACCGCCAACCTGGCGATCAATATCCTTCAGCAGAAGCGGCTGAAAGGCAGCCTGCTCGGCGGCGGCAACCCGCACCACGACATCCCGCTGTTGGCGTCGCTGTATCTGGCCGGGAAGCTCAACCTCGACGATATGGTCACCCGGGAGTACCGGTTGGCTCAGATCAACGACGGCTTCCGGGACATGCTGGCCGGCAACGTCATTCGCGGGGTGATCCGCTACACCGACGAAGATCGGGTGTAGTCGACCTGCCAGTGCTTGATGCCGTTGAGCCAGCCCGACCGCAACCGCTCGGGTTGGGCCAGTGCTCGGAGGTCGGGTGCCGCGTCGGCCAGAGCGCCGAACATCAGGTTGATGGTCAGCCGGGCGAGACTGGCCCCGACGCAGTAATGGGCACCGGTGCCGCCGAAGCTCAAGTGCGGGTTGGGGTTTCGCAGGATATCAAAGCGGAACGGGTGTTCGAACTCCTCGTCGTCGAAGTTGGCGGACCGGTACGACAGCACCACTCGCTGCCCTTGTTCGATCTGCGTCCCGCTCAGGGTCACGTCGACCAGCGCGGTCCGCTGAAACGAGGTCACGGGCGTGGCCCACCGGATGATCTCGTCGGCTGCACTCTCGGGACGATCGGAGCAAAACAGGTCCCATTGGTCGGGGTGGTCCAGGAAGGCCATCATGCCCTGGGTGATGGAGTTCCTGGTGGTCTCGTTGCCTGCCACCGTCAAGGTGATGAGAAACAGGCCGAACTCCTCGTCGGAGAGTTTCTGGCCGTCGACATCGGCCTGGATGAGTTTGGTGACGATGTCATCGCCCGGGTTGTCTGCCTTGTGCGCCGCCAATTGCATTCCGTAGAACACCAAGTGGCCCGCGGACTGCAACGCCTCCGACTCCGCGAACTCCGGGTCCTCGTCGCCCACCATCTCGTTGGTCCAGTGAAAGAGTTTCTGCCGGTCCTCGGCGGGCACCCCCAGCAGGCCGGCGATGGCGTGCAGCGGCAGTTCGGCGGCCACCTGTTGGACAAAGTCGCCCGTGCCCGTCGCGGCGGCCTTCTCGGCGATGTCCCTGGCTGCCTCGGCGAGCCCGGCCCGTAACCGCTCGACGGCGCGCGGGGTGAACCCGCGGGTGATGATCTTGCGCAGCCGGCTGTGTTGCGGCGCATCCATGTTGATCATCGAGAACCGGCCCGCCTCGATCTGCCCGCGCCCCGACTCCGCATCCGGGTAGCGCGGCACCACACAGTTGGCGGCGCTGGAGAACACGTCATCACGCAGCGACACCTCCCGCACGTCCCGGTGTCTGGTGACCAGCCAGTAGCCGTCATCGCCGAACGCCTCGGCGCCATGAGGCTGTGCGTTCCACCAGATCGGGGCGTGGCGGCGTAGTTGGTCGAGTTCGTGCGTCGGTAGCCGCTCGGCGTAGATGTCCGGATCGGTGAAGTCGAACCCGGCTGGCAGGTCGGGAAGCCCACTATTTCTATTAGGCATAGTCAGGTCTAGCACGGTGGCCCGCGTCGACGAGGCCGAATCAGGGCTGCGGCGGCGAGAACTCTTCGACCACCGCGGCGGCCGCCTCGTCGATGATGGCGCGCATGGCCCGTTCGGCGCCGTCTTCGTCGCGCAACCGGATGGCCCTGGCCACCTCGTCGTGCAGGGCGATGGCCTCGGTATTGGGGCGTTCCGGCATCATGCCGTGATGGGTACGGCCGGCCAGCACCTCCGCAACGAGCGAGTTGAGGGCACGGAACATCTCGTTCCCGCTGGCCTCCAGCAGTGTGCGGTGAAAGACCTTGTCCGCCAACAGATATGACTCAAGATCTCCCGAACGGCCGTGCACCACCATATCGGATACCGCGGCCGCCATGATCCGGCAGTGATGTGGGTCCGCCCGGCGGGCTGCCAGCGCCGCCGCGGCCGGCTCGAAGCCGCGGCGCAGCTCGGAGAACGAGACGAGCTGGGCGGCCCGGTCGCCGGTGTCGAGGCGCCAGCGGATCAGCCTGGGGTCGAAGACGTTCCATTTGTCACTCGGCTGAATGGTGATGCCGACGCGTCTGCGTGACGCCACCATGCCCATGGATTCCAGCACGCGGATCGCTTCTCTGGCAACGCTGCGGGACACGCCGTGTTCGGCGCTGACACCGTCGAGATTGAGCACCTGGCCCGCGGTCAGCCGGTGGGAGACGATCGCATTGCCCAGCGCATCGAGCAGATTTGCGTGTAGCTCACCCACGATCTGCTGTCCGACCACGTTTATATGGTGCCATATACGGGCATTTACGCTCATTAAACGGATTTTTGGTTCTGCTAGTTGCAATCGTATGATCATTACGGCATGCTGTGTGACGACAGACACAACTGCGTAGGTAGGGGCGATGGCGTCACCAATAGTCGTAATGGGCGTCTCCGGGTCGGGAAAATCGACGGTCGGGGCAGCGCTTGCGCAACGTCTCCGGGTGCCGTTCGCCGACGCGGATGATTTCCATCCAGAGGCGAACATCGCCAAGATGTCGGCCGGTCATCCGCTCAACGACGACGACCGACATCCCTGGTTGGACTCGATCGGCGAGTGGTTGGCCGGGCATCCCGACGGCGGTGTGATGAGCTGCTCGGCGCTCAAGCACGCCTATCGGGACCAACTGCGCAGCCACTGCCCGCAGGTCGAATTCCTGCACCTGGCAGGCACCCCGGAAGTCATCGGTCGTCGACAGGCCAGCCGACCGGGTCACTTCATGCCGGCATCGCTGCTGAAATCGCAATTCGACACCCTCGAACCGCTCGACCCCGACGAGCACGGCGTGGTGGTCAATGTCGACCAGAACATCGACGCCATCGTCGAAAGCTATCTCGCCACCACCAAACAGGAGCTGTGATGACCTCCGCAATAACCTTTCTGGCCGACGACGCCCCGAAACTCGCCGAGCCGGTGGCCTCCGGTTGGCAACTGATCCTGGCGTTCCTGGCCGGCATCGCGGTGATCGTCGTGCTGATCACCATCGTCAAGCTGCATCCGTTCCTGGCGTTGCTGTTCGGCGCCTTCACCGTGGGTGTGGTGGCGGGGGAGAACCTGCAGACCGTATTGACCTCCTTCACAAAGGGTTTCGGCGACACCGCGGCCAGCGTCGGCATCTTGATCGCGTTGGGTGCGATGTTCGCCAAACTTCTGGCGGACTCCGGCGGCGCCGATGAGATCGTCGACACCATCGTCGGGCATGCGTCACCGCGCATGTTGCCGTGGGCAATGGCGTTGGTGGGCGCGATCATCGGCCTGCCGATGTTCTTCGAGATCGGCCTCGTCCTGCTGATGCCGGTGATCTACCTGGTGTCGCGGCGCTCGCAGCTGTCGCTGATCACCGTCGGAATCCCGGCGCTGGCAGGCCTTTCCGCGATGCACGGGTTCGTGCCGCCCCACCCCGGGCCGTTGACCGCGATCGGCCTGCTGCACGCCGACCTCGGGATCACCCTGGCTCTCGGCGTCGCGGTGGCCGTGCCGACGATCATCCTGGCCGGCCCGCTGTTCGGAAAACTGGCGGGACGCTGGGTCGTGGTGGACGCGCCGGACACCTTCGACGCGGACCGGTTCGCCGATGACGAAGCGGGGGACCGGCGTCGACCGTCCTTCGGCATCACCCTGTTCTCGGTGCTGCTGCCGGTCGTGCTGATGCTCGGCAAGGCGCTGGCGGACATCTTCATCGACGACAAGACCCAGCTGCTGCGGCAGGTACTGGACACGCTCGGCACCCCGTTGATCGCGCTGCTGCTCGCGGTGGTCGTCGGCATGTTCACCCTGGGGCGCGGCGGTGGCATGACCCGCAACGAGTTGACGAAATGCATCGAATCCGGGTTACCGCCGGTGGCCGGGATCATCTTGATCGTCGCCGCGGGCGGCGGCTTCAAGCAGGTTCTGGTGGACAGCGGGATCGGCACCCTATTGGCCCGCTGGGCTGAAGGCGCGAACTTCTCGGTCATCCTGCTGGCCTGGATCCTGGCCGTGCTGATCCGGCTCGCGACGGGATCGGCGACCGTCGCCACCATCACCGCGTCGTCGCTGATCCTGGGCCTGGTGGAGGGTATGCCGACCGGCCAGGTGTCGCTGGTGGTGCTCGCCGTGGGCGCCGGGTCGCTGTTCTTCTCCCATGTCAACGACGCCGGTTTCTGGCTGGTGAACCAGTACTTCCGCCTGTCCGTCGGCCAGACCATCAAGACCTGGTCGATCATGGAAACCGTGCTGTCGGTCAGCGGCCTGGCCGTGGTCCTGCTGCTGGACCTGGTGATCTAGCCGCGCGAGCAGACGTAAAAGACCCCCGACACGCCGAGCGTGCGGGG
>JBEVHL010000513.1:0-3822 GCA_040511255.1 Mycobacterium sp.
CCGGGCCGCCGCATCACCACGCTGCGCCATCACGACCTCGGGATGTCGGTCCGGACAGCCTTCATCTCGGCGCCCGGCCCAGGCGTTATCCTCGCTCGATGAGCGACCGCCCAGAAGACCCGGTGATCATCCACACCGACGGTGGGTGCAGGCCAAACCCCGGCCCAGGCGGCTGGGGCGCCGTGCTCCGACAGCGCGAGCACGTCCGCGAACTGTGTGGCGGCGAGCCCGGTGAGACCAGCAACAATCGGATGGAATTGACCGCGCCGATCATGGCCTTGGAGGCGCTCACCCGGCCCGTGACGGTTCACCTGCACACCGACAGCACCTATGTCCGCAACGGCATCACCAAGTGGATCCTCGGCTGGGAGCGCAACGGCTGGCAGACCTCCGCGAAGCAACCCGTGAAGAACGTCGACCTGTGGAAGCGGCTCAAGGCGGCCTGCGAACGGCATCAGGTCGAGTGGTTCTGGGTGAAGGGGCACTCGGGAGTGGCCGACAATGAGCTGGCCGACGTGCTGGCCACCCGGGGCATGCAGGAAGCGATCGAAGCCACTCCTGCAACGCGCTGACACTTCCGGTCAGCTGGTCAGTTTGTTGTGTGGGTGAGTTGTCCACGCGCAGTGAAGAGTCGCGATGCGTTGGGCTGCGCACGATGTCCGCAGGCACACCACCGGATCGACCGGCAGCCGAACCAAGCAGACCGCCGAGGACATGACCGAGTAATCCGATTCCGCAACCCACACAGACCTGATCCCCCACAATCGGCGGACGGCGAGTAGCGATGCACCGCCCTTACTGATGGGGTTTACATGGGCCATGCACGACACGTCGGAGAGGTCGGGCCCAGCGCAGCGGCCGAGCAGGAACTCGGCACGTGCTGACTTGGCTGGCAGGCTTGGTGCTGGTCGTGGTGGTGACGTCAGCCGTGGTCGCCAAGCTGTTGGCGCGTACCCGCGCCCCCGATCCCGGCTGGTTCATCGACAGCACCCGCGCCGCAGGGGCGCTCACGGTGATTGGCACCATGTTCGCGGTGCTGCTGGCCTTCACCATTTTCTATGCGCTGCAGAACTATCAGCGCGCCCGCGACGGCGGCAGCATGGAGGCGATTTCGGTCACCGAATTGCACAACGTCGCCGACGTGCTCGAAGGACACCAGGGTGGACTCCTGCATGGCGACCTGATCTGCTACTCGCGTGCCGTCGTCTCTGACGAATGGCCCGCCATGCAACACGGCAATACGTCTGATGCAGTGCAACATTGGGTCGACACGATGGTGACGGACTTTGCGGCCACCGATCCCGGGAACCCCAAACAGGAAGCGGCGTACGGCCAGTGGTTCGATCAACAGGCCGAACGACGGGACGGCCGCCGCGCCCGCGCCGCCGAAGCGGAGCCGTCCGTACCGATGCCCCTGTGGATCGTGCTGGGGATCGGCGCCGCGGCCATCCTGACGTACATGTGCGTACAGGCGGACCGCCGGGAAAGTGCGGTGATCCAGGCGGTTCCCATCGCCTTCGTGTCTGCGCTGGTGACGTCGGCGTTGCTTGTCGTGGCGTTCCTGGACCACCCCTACGCCGACTGGGCGGGCAGCCTCCAACCTACTGAGATGCGGGTGACGCTGAGCCTTATCGACGACGGTCACGCCGCGCCGTGTGACTCTCGCGGCGTCCCCGCGTAAGCCTGCTCTAGCCCAGGTGCGCCGAGAGCAGCCAGGCTCCGATCGACGTGCGGCCCCGGCCCTCGTCGCGCAGATCGGAGGCGCCGACGTCCGTCGCCCTGGCGATGGCTTCCGCCGGCAGATAGGCGTGGATTCGCGCCGGCCGAATCTCGTCGATCATCCAATGGGGCGAAACCGCCTGCCGCAGTTCGTCTTCGGACACGGGATTGACGGGTCCGCTGGTTGGCATCGAGGCACTGTCGAAGGTCAGGATGTAATACGACGCACCGGGAGCAGCAGCCGCCACGATCGAGCGCTGGTAACCCTCGCGCAGTTCGACCGGCATCGAATGGAACAGCGTGCAGTCGACGATGGTGCCGAAACGGCCGTCGTATCCGGTGAAGGCGCTGATGTCGGCCACCTCGAAGCTCGTGGTGGTCAGATCCCGGCTCGCGGCCTCCGCCCGGGCCATGTCAATCGCCGTCGCAGATTGGTCCAGACCCACAGTGGTGAAACCGAGTTCGGCCAGGCGCAGCGCGGTGTCGGCTTCCCCACAACCGGCATCCAGCACCTCACCGTGAAAGCGCCCCGCATCGATCAGAGCCGCGATCTCGGGCTGCGGTTCGCCGATGCTCCATGGCGGGCGGCCGTTGCTACCCATCTCGATCTGCTCACTGTCGCCGCGATAGGCCGATTCGAACATCTCGTCCATTGGTTGCGTCATTCGTCATCCTCCAGAACACGAGCGGGAACGTCCCCGGGCCGGGCACGTCTGCGACTAAGATTTATCTCAACCACTAACTATCTTGATGATTGAGACAATACGGAAGGTGCTGGGTGGGGTCAACCGAGCAGAACGACGAGAACATGCACGAACGCGTGATGCTGCTGACCCAACGGCTGGTGGCGGAGGCCGACAGGGTCAGCGCTGCGTTCGTCACCACGAGCCGGATGCACGCCACCGACGTGAACGCCTTGATCCGGGTGCTTGTCGGCCAGCAGCAGGGCGAATCGATGACCGCGGGCCGACTCGGCGAAGAACTCGGGCTGACATCAGGGGCGGTGACTGCCGTGGTGGACCGCCTCGAACGCTCCGGCCATCTCCGACGGGTCCGCGATCAGCAAGACCGACGTCGAGTGCTGTTGGAGAACTCTCCGGCCGGGCAGCGATTGGCCGAGGAGTATTTCGCCCCCATCAGAAGGCGCTCCGAGGGGGTGATGGATGGGTTCACCTCAGGCGAACTCGAAGTCATCAGCCGGTACCTTGCCGCGACGGCCGCGGAGATGGCCGCACACCGTGAGTTCCTGGTCACCGAGTATCACCGTGACGAGGCCCCGCCCGGGTGAGCACTGAAAAATGTCGTACCCCCCTGCAATGATGGGTTCATGTCCACCGCAACATCTTTGGCCGCCACCGGGATGTCCCCCGCGCAGCGACTCGAGGTGTTGTTCGACGAACTCGCCGAGCTGACCGGACAACGCAACGCCATCGACGGCCGCATCGTGGAGATCGTCGCCGAAATCGACCACGACGGACTCTGGGGCAACACCGGGGCCCGCTCGATGACCGCGTTGGTGGCCTGGAAAACCGGCGTATCACCCGCCAACGCCAAAACCATCACCACCATCGCCCAACGACTCGACCAGTTCCCCCGCTGCGCCGCCGCAATGCGCGACGGCCGGGTATCCCTGGACCGCATCGGGGTGATCGCCCAACGCGCCGCCGACGGCTCCGATGCCCACTACGCCCAACTCATCGAAGCGGCCACCGTCACCCAACTGCGCACCGCAGTCAAACAGGAACCCCGACCCGACCCGCAACCACACCAGAAACCCCAACGCTCACTCACCCACACCGCCGACGAGCACTCCACCACCTGGCACATCACCCTGCCCCACCCCGAAGCCGCCACATTCGACGCCGCACTGCGCTCCCACCACGACGCACTCATCGCCGCCTGGAAACGCGACCACGCCGACCACCTGTGCGAGACCACCCCGCCGATGCCCACCACCGTCGATGGATTTATGAGCCTCATCGAAGCCGGCTGGGACACCGACGTCGCCGCCCGACCACACGGGCAACGCACCACCGTCGTAGTGCACCTCGACCTCGACGCACGCATCGCCGCCCTGCACCTGGGACCGCTGCTCACCAGCGA
>JBEVHL010000514.1:0-11631 GCA_040511255.1 Mycobacterium sp.
CCGGGCCGATCAGTCGGCCAGCAGGCTGCGCACCACGCCGTCGGCCAGCAGCCGACCTCGGTCGGTGAGCACCAACCGATCGCCGTCGCGGACCAGAAACCCATCCGCCACAACGGTTTCGGCGCGGGCGCGCTCGTCGGCGCTCAGCACCGAGACCGGCAGACCGCTGCGCAGTCGTACGCGCAGCAGCACGTCCTCGACGTGCAGATCGGTGCGATCGAGCTGTTCGTGCCCTCCGACCGGCAACGAACCGGTGGCCAGCGCCGAGGCATATGCGTTGGGATGCTTGACATTCCACCACCGGGTGGCGCCGAGGAAGCCGTGTGCTCCCGGCCCGGCGCCCCACCACTGGCCACCGTTCCAGTAGCCGATGTTGTGCCGACACTCGCCGCCGGTGCGGCTCCAATTCGAGACCTCGTACCACTGCAGGCCCGCTGCCGAGAGTCGGCCGTCCAGCAGTTCGTAGCGATGCGCCAGCACGTCGTCGTCGGGGGTGGCGATCTCACCGCGTCGCACGCGCCGGGCCAGCGCCGTGCCGTCCTCGACCACCAGGGCGTAGGCCGATAGGTGGTCGATCCCGGCGCCGAGGGCCGCATCGACCGAGCGCACCAGGTCGTCGTCGGATTCGCCCGGCGTGCCGTAGATCAGGTCGATGCTGACGTGTTCGAAGCCCGCCGCGGCGGCATCGGCCGCGACCTGGAGCGCACGCCCCGGCGAGTGCACCCGGTCGAGCACGGCCAGCACATTGGGTGCCATCGACTGCATGCCCAGCGACACCCGGGTGTAGCCCGCGTCCCGGATCCGGCCGAGCAGCGCCGCGGACGTCGACTCCGGGTTGGCCTCGGTGGTGACCTCTGCCCCCGGCGCCAAGTCGAAGTTGGCGCGGACGGCGTCGAGCACCGCCGCCAAGCCGTCCCCGCCGAGCAGCGATGGCGTACCCCCGCCGACGAACACCGTGTCCACCCGCGGCGACGGCAGCCTGGCGGCGGCCAGCGCCAGCTCGACGCGCAACGCCTCCAGCCAGCCGTCGGGGTTGGCGCCGCCCAGCTCACCGGGGGTGTAGGTGTTGAAATCGCAGTACCCGCAGCGGGTCGCGCAGAACGGGACATGGATATAGATGCCGAACGGCCCGCCCGGGCGCATCGTCAGCTCGAGCGGGCTCGCCACCTCTGCGCTGACCGCCACAACTACAGAGTCTCCCAGAGGGCGGAGTTGTTCCCTTCCACTCACGGTGAACGAAAGTATTGGCCGGTTAGGAGGGGTACTCGGATTCGTGGCAGAATGGGCCGGGTGTCCACAGCCCGCAGTTCGAAGCACGGCATCTCGCTGGTGGTGCGTCGGCACGTCGATTTCAAGCGCGTTTGCAGCTGTACCTGTCTGCTTTGACGCCGTAGACCAGCCATTCTCTAATTCAGCTGGCCGCGGATCCGCGCCGCCGGACAGCCCCCGGCCCGTGAGCGCCATCCGTACGCCAGCCCTCTCGAAGGGCCCACTGCAATGACCACTCCGGCAAAACCCGCCAAACGCCCCAAGGGCGAAGGCCAATGGGCGCTCGGGTACCGCGAGCCGCTGAACGCCAACGAACAGGCCAAGAAGGACGACAACCCGCTCAACGTCCGGGCCCGCATCGACGACATCTACGCCAAGGGTGGCTTCGAGAGCATCGACAAGGGTGACCTCCGCGGCCGTTTCCGCTGGTGGGGCCTCTACACCCAGCGCAAGCCCGGATTCGACGGCAGCTGGACCGGTGACGAGAACACCGACATGCTCGAAGACGAATACTTCATGTTGCGGGTGCGGTGCGACGGCGGCGCGCTGACCGTGGCGTCGCTGCGCACACTCGGTGGCATCTCGACCGACTTCGGCCGGGACACCGCCGACATCTCCGACCGCGAGAACGTGCAGTACCACTGGATCGACGTCAGGAACATGCCGGAGATCTGGCGGCGGCTCGACGAGGTCGGCCTGCAGACCACCGAGGCCTGCGGCGACTGCCCACGCGTGGTGCTCGGCTCGCCGCTGGCAGGCGACTCCCTCGACGAGGTGATCGACGGCACGCCCGCCATCGACGAGATCGTCAAGCGCTACATCGGCAAGCCCGAGTACTCGAATCTGCCGCGCAAGTTCAAGACCGCGATCTCCGGGCTGCAGGACGTCGTGCACGAGGTCAACGACGTCGCGTTCATCGGCGTCAACCATCCCGAGCACGGTCCCGGATTCGACCTGTGGGTCGGCGGTGGGCTGTCCACCAACCCGATGCTGGGCCAGCGGGTCGGTGCCTGGGTGCCGATCGACGAGGTGCCCGACGTGTGGGAGGCCGTGGTCTCGGTGTTCCGCGACTACGGCTACCGCCGGCTGCGGGCCAAGGCCCGGCTGAAGTTCCTGATCAAGGACTGGGGTGTAGAGAAATTCAGGGAAGTTCTCGAGGAGGAGTACCTCAAGCGGCCCCTGCTCGACGGTCCCGCGCCCGTGCCGGTCCCCCGGCCGATCGACCACGTCGGTGTCCAACGCCTCAAGAACGGCCTCAACGCAGTCGGTGTCGCGCCGATCGCCGGGCGGGTATCGGGCACCATCTTGACCGCGGTGGCCGATCTGGCCGAAAAGGCCGGCTCCGACCGGATCCGGTTCACGCCGTACCAGAAGCTGGTCATCCTCGACGTCGCAGACGACAAGCTCGACGAGTTGACCGCGGGTCTGGACGCGCTCGGTCTGCCGTCGCGGCCGTCGCACTGGCGCAAGAACCTGATGGCCTGCACCGGCATCGAATTCTGCAAGCTGTCGTTCGCCGAGACGCGGAAACGCTCCCAGACGCTGGTGCCCGAGCTGGAGAAGCGGCTCGAGGACATCAACGCCCAGCTCGACGTGCCGGTGACCATCAATCTGAACGGCTGCCCCAACTCGTGCGCCCGGATCCAGATCGCGGACATCGGCTTCAAGGGGCAGATGGTCGACGACGGTAAGGGTGGCCAGGTCGAGGGATTCCAGGTGCATCTGGGCGGCAGCCTGGGCCTGGACAGCGGCTTCGGGCGCAAACTGCGCCAGCACAAGGTCACCAGTGACGAGCTCGGCGACTACATCGACCGGGTGGTGCGCAACTTCGTGAAACAACGAGAGGCCGGCGAGCGTTTCGCCCAGTGGGCTGTACGAGCCGATGAAGCGGACTTGAGGTAGCGATGACTGTTGAGATGAGTGGTTTGACGGAGACCGACCTGCGCGAGCTGGCGGCACGTGGTGCGGCCGAACTCGACGGTGCCACTGCTGAAGAGCTGTTGCGCTGGACCGACGCGCACTTCGCGGGCGAGTATGTCGTGGCGTCGAACATGCAGGACGCGGTGCTGGTCGACCTGGCGGCCAAGGTGCGTCCCGGCGTCGACGTCCTCTTCCTGGACACGGGATACCACTTCGCCGAGACCATCGGCACCCGGGACGCGGTGGAAGCGGTCTACGACGTGCACGTGGTGAACGTCACAGCCGAGAAGACCGTGGCCGAGCAGGACGAACTGTTCGGCAAGAACCTGTTCGCCCGCGAGCCCAACGAGTGCTGCCGGATGCGCAAGGTCGAGCCGCTGGGCAAGGCTTTGCGGGGATACTCCGCGTGGGTCACCGGCGTGCGTCGCGTCGAGGCGCCGACCCGGGCCAACGCGCCGCTGATCAGTTTCGACGAGGCCTTCAAACTCGTGAAGATCAACCCGTTGGCGGCCTGGTCCGACGACGAGATGCAGGACTACATCAACACCAACGGGGTGCTGATCAACCCGCTCGTCGAAGAGGGCTACCCGTCGATCGGTTGCGCCCCCTGCACGGCCAAGCCTGCGCCGGGAGCGGACCCGCGCAGCGGCCGCTGGCAAGGTCTGGCCAAGACAGAATGCGGGCTGCACGTCTCGTGACGGGAGCAGCCGCCGGCCCCGACACTCTGGTGCTGACGGCGCACGGTAGCGCCGATCCTCGGTCTGCGGCCGTCACCCGCGCGGTGGCCGACCAGATCCGGGCGATGCGGCCGGATCTCGACGTTCGGGTGGCATTCTGCGAGCAGAACGACCCGAACCTGCGCCAGGTGCTGGCCGACGTCAGGTCAGGTGTGGTGTCGCCGTTGCTGCTGGCCGACGCCTATCACGCCAGGGTGGACATCCCGGCCCTGATTGCCGAATCCGGCGCCGACGTACTTCGCGCCGGGGTGCTCGGCGAGGACGACCGGTTGATCCACGTGCTGCGCGAGCAAATCGAGTGCTTAGGCGTGTCCCGGCTGGACGGCGCACTCGGGGTATTGGTCACGGCGGTCGGTTCGTCCCGGCCCGACGCGAACGCACGGACCGCGCGGGTGGCCGACGCCGTGCGGGAAGGCACCCGGTGGCACGCCACCGCCGCATTCGCGACAGGTCCCCGGCCGACGCTGCAGGAGGCGGCCGATCAGCTGCGGCGGGCCGGGTCGACGCACCTCGTGATCGCGCCGTGGTTCCTGGCCCCCGGACGGATCACCGACCGGGTCGCCGAGTTTGCCCACAGCGCCGCAATTCCAATGGCGCAGCCGTTGGGCGCGCACCCGTTGGTGGCGGCGACTGTGCTGGATCGATTCGATCAGGCGCGGGCAGCTCGGGCCGCTGCATGAATTCAAATTCTCCAAGGGCCGACATAGGTCGCACATTAGGTAACTGAGGTGCGATACTTCGTCGTTTAGCCGTCGCGGTGGGAATGGCCCTCGCCGGTCGGAGCCTCAGATAAGGGCGTTATCCGCGCGGTGAGATCGGTGTTCGTTACGCTGTTGGAGATTCGTTCGACTTGTTTGCTCAACGTGTGGCATTATATTGACGTTATGGTACCAACCACCAGGGTCCGCAAACTGTCCCCCGGGGCTGGGCGCGGATTAGATAGGAAAGAAACATGAAGTCAGGTCGTTTGGCTCGTCGTCTGCCGGCATTTGCCGGTGGTGCCGCGATCGTTGCTATGGGTGTGTTAGCTGTGGGCTGCTCGAGCAGTGAGAAGCCTGCCGAAACCACCACCACGACAACCACCACGTCGGCGCCTGCGCCGTCACCCACGGAAAAGGGCCTGAACCCCACTGGCGGCAACCAGTTCTCGCCGACAGTGCTCGCTCCTACTCCGAAAACGGCAGTCCCCGGCAACGAGCGCAACACCGGCCCGTAAGTCGGATCGACTACACGCCGTCGTTCCAACGTATTTCGGCCTTCATGGCCCGCGATCGGTGGACGTCCAAGTGGAGGAAGTCAGTATGGAGAACGGCGCCCGCGACGCCGGACTCCTACTACCTGGACCGATCGCAGTAGCGACAGCTCTTCGGCGCTCAGCTCGACTGAGCCCCGGAGCTCGTAAATGCTCGCTAAGCATCGTGTAGGCCGATCCCTGTCCAGTGCGGCACCATCAGTATTGGACAGGGGCCGGCAACCACATCAGCAACAACATCAACTCCTGGCCCGTCTGCTCGGGATCTGGCTGGTCCTCACCTTGGTCGCCGCAAGTTCGATCCTCGTCATCGATCGACAATCCCCACCCACGAGCCCTCGTATCGGCGCCATCGGTGGCCCGTACGCACAGTTGCTGGCCAGCTCGACCGACCTCGGCCCGTCCCGTAGCGGGCACACTCAACTCACCGTCGCGCTCACCGGCGGCACGCGGCTGCAGCCGCTGATCGCGTGGGCCGCCGATAACGGCCTGGCGGTCCGGTGGCGAACACACGAGGACTGGGCGATCGTCAGTGGCCCAGCCTTGGAAGTGGCCAACGCGTTCGATGTCGAGGTGCATGATTACCGCGGCATGCACGGCCAGGTCTTCTACGCCTCACCCCAACAGCCCGAAGTCCCGAACGCGCTGCGCAACACGGTCACCGAGCTGGGCCGCATCCTCAGCTACACCCCGCATCACCAGGCGCGCCCCGACCTGATTCCCATGGACATCCCGACCAAGGGGTTGACGCCGGCGGGCGTGCTGAAGGCCTACAACGCTCTTCCGTTGACCGAGGCCGGGTTTAGGGGCCAGGGACAGACCATCGTGTTCTTTTCGTTTGACGGCTACGACCAGGTCGATCTGGACTACTACGCCGAGCACTCCGGGCTACCGCCCCTGAAGCCGATTCTGATCGGCGGCCAGCCCGGCGAACCGCACGGCGAGATCGTGCAGGATCTCGAAGTCGCGCACGCGATCGCCCCCGACGCACGGTTGGTGGTGGTCAACGCCAGGCCCACCCTGGTTTCGGAGGGCCCCTACGAACAGATTGCCAAGATGTTCGATTCCGTGGACCGCCAATTTCCCGGCGCGGTGTGGAGCTCGTCCATCGGGTGGGGCTGCGATGCGCTGGTGACCGCGGCCGACCTCGCGCCGGTGCAGGCCGCGATCAAGCGCGCACAGTCACGTGGTACCACCATGTTCGACGCGTCAGGGGATACCGCAGGCCTGGAATGCAAAGGCGGAGAGAACTATTCGTCGCCACCGGGCCCCGACGATATCGGCTTGGACGCGGTCGCCTCATTGCCGTCGGTGACCTCCGTCGGGGGCACCACCCTGTCTACTGATGCCGACGGCAACTGGCTGGCCGAACAGGCCTGGGTCGACTCGCCGCAGTCGCTGGGTAGCAGTGGCGGCGTCTCCAGGCTCTTCCCCCGCCCACCGTGGCAGAAAAGCGTGACCGCCAAGCGCGACCCGAAGGCGCAGCACCGGCTGGTACCCGACGTCTCGGCGGTGGCGGACCCGTTCACCGGAGTGGCGATCCGGTTCGACGGTCAAGATCTCATCGGCGCGGGCACGTCCCAGTCCGCACCGATCTGGGCCGCGCTGACCGTGCTGATGAACCAATACCTCGTCGCCCACGGTGGGCATGCCGTCGGCGATTTGAATCCCCTGTTGTATCGGGTGGCGGCCGGCGCCAATGCGCCCGGGTTCCGCGATGTCAGCCTCGGCGCGAACGCCGTCGACACCGCCTCACCCGGATACGACCCGGTGACCGGGCTCGGCAGCCCAAACGTCTACGAACTGGTCCGGGACATTCTCGATATCCAGCGCGGGGTGTCCCCACGGTGACCGACGACAACGCCAAGGGCTGGGCGTCCGTCCCCACCACGACGTGCCCGGTCTGCGACGCCCACACCCCGATCGCGGAATTCTGCGGCAGTTGCGGCGCCCGGTCGGCCCAGGCCCGCCACCGGCGTCGGGCTGACGGGCCCGCCTGGCTGCGGTTGCGCGCCTACGCCGCCTCGCCCGGAGAGCATGTGCTGATCCCGTCGCTCACCGGCTCGCTGTTCCCGCGGCTGCCACACCGCTCACGGGGGTCGTTCCGGCTGGGCTTGATCGCGTTGGCGGTGCTGCTGGTCGCGATCGCGGCGCTGCGCTGGCAGGGTCCGCTGATCGGACTCTGCGCGCTGGGCCTGCCGCTGCTGTTCGTCATCTACCTCAACGAAAGCGATGCCTTCGCCGACGTGCCCATTCGGATCCTGGTCGCGGTCGTCGTCCTGGAAGGGGTTCTGGGCGTTAGCTATTCGTTGTTCACCGGGGCGATCATCGCCGCCACCTACGACGACGTGCTCGGGACGCCGTTGACCGTCGGCGAGCAACTGGCGGCGGTGCTGGCCATCCCGTCCGGCGAGGTGCTCGTCATGTTCGCGCCCGTGGTGCTGGTCCGGCTGCTGCGGCCCGGCGTCAGGGAGGCCATGGACGGCTTCGCCGTCGGCGCCCTGGCCGCCCTGTGCTTCTGCGCCGCGGGAACCTTCACCCGGCTGGCGCCGCAATTCGAAACCGGGCTGGTCGCGGACGATCGGCCGATCACCGATCTCCTGGTCACGGCCATCATCGCGGGCGTCGCCATTCCGCTGACCGCCGCCGCCGTGACGGGCCTGTTCGGTGCCACCCTCTGGTTTCGGCCGCGTACCAACGCCCACCGCCGATCCCCGCGGTACGGGGTCATCGCTCCGCTGCCGGCTCTCGTCGTCGGCCTGCTCGCTTACGTCGGCATCGGATGGCTCGACATCCGCTGGCTCCCGCAGGGCGCAGCGGCAGCGTCGTACACGTTGATCGCGGTCCTGGCGCTGCTGGCCCTGCGAATCGGCACGCACATCGTATTGATGTCCGAAGTACCTGAAGACACCGAACCCGACACCACAGTGCTGTGCCCGCAGTGCGATCACATCGTGCCCGATCTGGCATTCTGTCCCAGCTGCGGCGTCGCCGGGCGCGCATCCTCCCCCACTTCGCGGCGGATACGCAGAGCGCAGCGCCCCGTTCCCGTCACGGCACCCGACGGTCCATGAGCCCACCAGCATCTCCCAGTTCCCCGCAGTGGCCGGGGCGCGCAGTCCCCGCGGACAGCTACGAATCGCCACCGGCACCACACACATCGCACGCCCGGCTGCTGATCATCTTCGGCACCGTCGCGGCGACCGTGGTTGCGCTGTCTGCTGCGCTGTCGCTGTGGCTCACCCCGCCTCATCCGGACTACGTCTGCCCACCGGACTGCGGCCGCCCGCCGCTCGGTGAGCCGTTCACCTTCAATCCCCGGTTCACCTCGGCGGACGGCGAGTTCTCGGTCACCTACCCCGGGCCGCGGACCGCGTACACCGCCACGTTGCAGCCCGACGGGGTGTCGTTGGACCTGCACGCCGGCGACGGCGGAACGCTGCACTTGTTCGGCGAACCGGCCCGCGGCCGCACCCCGCGCGACATTGCCCAGGATGTGCTCGCCGAGACCTACCCGGACGCGCACACCGCCTACGAGATTCCCAATGCCCAGGTCGGATACCAGCTGGGATACGGCGTGGTGGCCGACGTCTACCCGGCTGACACCTCAGGGACGTACGCGAGGGTGCGGGTGCTGGTGATGGTCGCCGTGAAGAACGACTACGCGCTGATCGCAGCCGCAGCAGGTCCGTACCACGAGTTCAGCCCCGACTTCGGCAGCGGTCACCCGTCAGGGGCGAATCTCATGCTGGCGATGGACATGGCCAAGTACGTCAACAGCTTCGCCTGGCGCGGAGACCCACCCCGGTAGCGCCGGTCAGGCCTGCGACAGCGCCTCGGCCTGGTCGGCCTCATCCGCGGCAGGCACCTGCAGGCTGCCCGCGATGGGCGGCACCCTGGTGGCCCGCACATAGACGGTGTCGCCTTCCTTGAGGCCCAGTGCCTCCAGGTCCCCTCGGGTGATCTGCGCCGTGAACGGCGTGCCAGAGGTGGCTGCGGTCAACTCCACCCGGACCTCGAACCCGAGCACCACGACGCGGTCGATGACCGCACGGGCGACACCGGTGGTCTCCGCGGTGCCGTCGTCCGCGGCAATCGCCATCTCCGGGTTGCGCCCGACGCGAATGTCGTGCGGGCGCACCAGGATTCCGTTCAGTGAGGACACCGTGCCGAGGAACGACATGACGAAGGCGTTCGCCGGGGCGTCGTACACCTCGGTGGGCGAGCCGACCTGCTCGATCCGGCCCTTGTTCAGTACGGCGATCCGGTCCGCGACGTCCAAGGCCTCGGCCTGGTCGTGGGTGACGAGGACGGTGGTGACGTGCACCTCGTCGTGCAGGCGGCGCAGCCAGGCGCGCAGGTCTTCCCGCACCTTGGCATCGAGGGCCCCGAACGGCTCGTCGAGCAGCAGCACCTCGGGATCCACCGCCAATGCGCGAGCCAGGGCCATCCGCTGCCGCTGGCCGCCGGAGAGCTGGTTGGGATAGCGGGTCTGGAAACCTGCCAGGCCGACGACCTCCAGCAGGTTGTCCACCTTCTCCTTGATCTCCGCCTTCGGCTTCTTGCGGATCTTCAGCCCGAACGCCACGTTGTCACGCACGGTCAGGTGCTTGAACGCCGCGTAGTGCTGGAACACGAAGCCGATACCGCGCCGCTGCGGCGGCACGGACGTCACGTCGCGGCCGTTGATGGTGATGGAGCCGGTGTCGGGTTCGTCCAGGCCGGCGATCGCCCGGAGCAGCGTGGACTTGCCCGAACCGCTGGGCCCCAGCAGCGCGGTCAGGGACCCGGCAGGCACCACGAAGTCGACGTTGTCGAGGGCCACGAAGTCGCCGTACCGCTTGTTGGCGCCGCTGACCGTGATCGCGTTCGTCATCTGAATCTCTCCTTGAAGCTATTTTGCCGCGCGGGCACGCCGGGCGTCGAGCACGACCTGCACGATGAGGACGAGCACGGCGACGGTCATCAGCAGGGTGGACACCGCGTAGGCGCCGTATTCGTTGCCCCGGCTGTAGCGGTCCGAGACCAGCAGCGTCATCGTCTGTGAGGTGCCGGGCAGGTTGGACGACACCATGATCACCGCGCCGTACTCGCCCAGGGTGCGGGCGATCGTCAGCACGATGCCGTAGGTCAGGCCCCACCGGATGGACGGCAGCGTGATCCGCCAGAAGGTCTGCCACCACTGCGAGCCCAGCGTGGCCGCGGCCTCTTCCTGGTCGGTGCCGATCTCGTGCAGCACCGGTTCGACCTCGCGGATCACGAACGGCACGGTGACGAAGATGCTGGCCAGCACGATGCCCGGCAAGCCGAAGATGATCTTGAAGCCGAGGTCGTTCTCGACGAAGCCCAGTGCACCCGCTGATCCCCACAGCAGGATCAGCGCGACACCGACCACCACCGGCGAGACCGCGAAGGGCAGGTCGATGACCGCCTGCAGTGCGCTCTTCCCGCGAAACCTGTTGCGCGCCAACACCAATGCGGTCGGCACCCCGAAAATGACGTTGAGCGGCACCACGATCGCCACCACCAGCAGCGAGAGTTGCAGCGCCGACACCGCCGCCGGGGTGCTGATCGAGGCGAAGAAGGTACCGATACCGGCGGCGAACGTGCGCCACAGAATCAGTGCCACGGGGACGATCACCAGGATCGCGACATAGGCCAGCGCCACGTAGCGGGTCAGGTAGCGCGTCCAGCGCGACATCGTCATCGCGCCAGCGCCTCACGCTTGGCCGCGCGCGAGCCGACGGCCCGCAGCACGAACAGCACGGCGAACGAGAGCACCAGCAGCACAATCGAAATGGCCGCAGCGCCGGTCCGGTCGTCATTTTCGATCAGGGTGCGGATCCACTGCGAGGACACCTCGGTCTGGCCCGGCACCGCGCCGCCGATCAGCACCACCGAACCGAATTCGCCGATCGCGCGGGAGAACGCCAGGCCCGCGCCCGACAGCAGCGACGGCAGCAGCGCAGGCAAAATGACCTGCAGGAAAATCGTCACGTTGTTGGCGCCGAGCGACGCAGCCGCTTCTTCGGTTTCCCGGTCCAGTTCCATCAGCACCGGCTGCACCGAGCGCACCACGAACGGCAACGTGACGAACAGCAGCGCGATGCCGATGCCCCACTTGGTGTGCTGGATGTGGATACCGATGGGGCTGTTGGGCCCGTAGAGCGCCAGCATCACCAGGCTGGCGACGATGGTGGGCAACGCGAACGGCAGGTCGATCACCGCGTCGACCAGTCGCTTGCCGGGAAACTCGTCGCGGGTCAGCACCCAGGCCACCAGCAGCCCGAACACCAGGTTGATCGCGGTCACCACGATCGAGACCGTCAGCGTCACCCGGAACGACTCGATCGCGGCATTCGAGGTCACGGCCAGATAGAACGACTTCCAGCCGCCGCCTGCGGCCTGCCACAGGATGGCGGCCAGGGGCAGCAGCACGATGACGCTGAGCCA
>JBEVHL010000515.1:0-6145 GCA_040511255.1 Mycobacterium sp.
TCCAGCGGCTGACCGTCGTGCCGGTGTCGGCGAACAGAAGATGCAGACTGCGCACCGAGATGGCATGTGCTGCTGCGATTCCTGACGGGCTCAGCTGGGCGTCGTCGAGGTGATCTTCGATGTACTGCTTCACTTTGATCAGGAGCGCGGCGTTGGTTGACGGTTGTTGTACCGGGGGACTCAGTGCGCTGTCGAGTACGTCGAATAACGCCTGACAGGCGATCGCGAGTCCGGCATCGGAAAGCTGGTCGAGCTCGCGGGTGATGGCGCACAATTGCTGGCCGGCGATCGCCAGCAGACCCGACCCGGGTCCCGCGGGTGCGGCCAAAGCCGGTCGCTGCGCGGCCCTGGCCAGCCCGGCGGGGACACGCTCGCGAGGCAGCAGCACGTATAGCTCGTGGTGGGCTTCGAGGGCTTCGAATTCGTGGGCGGTTTCGCTGTCCCAGATGGCTAGATGACCGGGCTCCAGGATGAATTGGTCTCCCTCGGCGTATCGACACATCAGATGGCCTGCGAGATTCATGAGCACGCCGACCGACGGTGTCTCGGATACACACTGCGGTGGACGGCGGCCCTTCAGAGGGGTGGTGCGAAACTCGCCGATCGTCAGCGCCTCCAGTTTGCGGTATCGCGCCGACACGTCCAGGTGCTGTCGACTCGGGGGAGTCGACAGCGTCCAAGCGATGTGGAGGTCGGACAACCCACCGCCTCCGGTGTCATCGTCCGTCCTACGGGATGAAACGTGGGTAGACCACGTCGCCGTCGCTGTCATTAGCGCTTGTCACCTCCGTTGGCGAGAAGCTCAGTACAGATGCGCCACAGGTGCGTGACAAGCGCGTGTGCCGTCAGGCGGAATGGCCCGCTGGCGCGATCAGACAAAGATGTCTGCGCTGTCGTGCAAGCGGCGACCCAGCCACCGTCGCGAAAGTGATGACCAACACATCACACGGAGACGAGCAAAGGAGCAGCCGTGAGCGATCCCCGCCCAGTTGTCATCTATGGAGCCAGCGGATACACCGGCCGTCTAGTGGCCGAGTTCTTGCGCGAGTACAGCATCCCCTTCGTGGCGGCCGGCCGGAACAAGGCCAAGCTGCAAGAAGTCATGAACTCTGTACCCGGTATCGAGACCGCCGACTACGAGATCGCAGCCGTCGACGGCTCCCCGGCCTCGTTGGAGGCACTGTTCGACGGCCGCAAGGTCGTCTGCAACATGGTCGGCCCCTTCCTGCGCTATGCGCCCCCGGTGCTGGCGGCCGCGCTGAATGCGGGTTGCCACTACCTCGACACAGCCGGCGAGCAGCAACACCACCTATCGGTGCTCGACGATTGGGGCCCGAAATTCGCCGCAGCTGGACTCGCGGCATCGACCGCGGTGTCCATTCAGTACGCGCTGCCCGACATCGCGGCGCGCATCGTGCTCGAGACACCCGGCATCGACACCCTGGAGTTGGGCGAGTACGTCAACGCCGTCCCCACCGTCGGCTCGACCCAGTCGATCTTCGACGTGATCCGCACCGACGCTTTCTACCTAGAGGACAACGTCCTCAAGAAGTACGACGGCATCTACGAGCAGGATGTCGTGGTACCGGGGACGGGTTATGTTGTCCCGGGGCTGAATTGGGGCGGAACCGCGATGCCGGTGTTCTTCCGTGACGATCGCCGAGTTCGCAACTGCCGCATGCTGGTGGCGATGCAAAACCAGGCCCGCGACATTCCGCAGCGTGTGCGTGCCGCCGAGCGGATGTTCAAAGTTGTCTTCCAGTGGATGCCGGAGGAGAAGCTGTACCCGGTGCTCGACCGGGTAGCCGCCGGCATGACCCCGACGACGCCGCCTAGAGAGAACCGGCAGGTGCACCGCTCCATCGACTGGTGCACCGGCCGCGGCAACAATGTGACCGCACGCGCGGTCATTCATGGAACCGCCGGCTATCAGATGACCGGGCTCATTCAGGCGTATGCCGCTTTACGCCTGCTGGGCAACAACTTCAACGGCGTCGGGTTCCGGTCGCCGGCCGAACTGCTGGGCCACCGAGAACTCCTGGGGGCGCTGGAGTCCTACGGGCTGGCGCGGCTCACCGAGGAGTCGGTGTCGTGACCGAAACAACGGTGTGGATCGTCGGGGTGGGCATGACAACCTTCGGCGTACGCTCCGACGCATCGATCAAGGACCTCACTCGGGAGGCGGTGAATTCGGCGCTGGCCGACGCTGGAGCCGAGCTGCGTGACGTGCAGGCCGCGTACTTCGGCAACACTTGTCAGGACATCCTCGAGGGTCAAGTCGTAGTGCCCGGACAGATGGCGCTTCGCTCGATGGGCTTTGAACGTATCCCGATGATCAACGTCGAAAATGCCTGCGCCACCGGCGCTACGGCACTGCATCAGGCGGCCATGCACGTGAGGTCGGGAGCCGCGGACGTGGCGTTGGCGGTGGGCGTAGAGAAGTTGAACGTCGGCGACAAACGCAAATCGTTGGCGGTGTTCGACGGCGGAGTCGACGTCCACGACCGCGAGGGCGTCCGGGCGCTGCTCACGCAGCTGGGCGGTCAACCGCCGGCCAGCACCGACACCCACAGTCTGTTCATGGACTACTACGCCGCGTTGGCGCACGCCCACATGGATGAGTTCGGCACAACTCAGCATCAGCTGGCGATCATCGCGGAGAAGAATCACGCCCACGCGGTGCATAATCCGTTGGCTCACTTCCGTACTGCCCTCTCCGCCCAAGAAATCCTGGCCGCACGACCGGTAGCGGGGCCATTGACGGTACCGATGTGCTCGCCCCTTACCGACGGGGCGGCGGCAGCAGTAGTGTGCAACGCCGCTGGGGCGCGCCGGCTGCGGCAGGGCAGCCGCGGTGTTCGTGTGCTGGCGTGTGCGCTGGGCACCGGAACGGACCGGCCTGTGCATGCATGGGACCGTTCGGTGAGCCGGCGGACCGCACAGCAGGCCTACGAGCAGGCCGGTCTCGGACCCGAGGATATCGCGGTGGCCGAGGTCCACGACGCCTCGGCGTTCGGCGAGCTTCTGCAGACCGAAATGCTCGGGTTCTGCGAAATCGGTGCCGGCGGAAAGCTTGCCGAAACGGGAGAGACCACGCTCGGTGGCCGGCTACCGGTCAACCCCTCCGGCGGTCTGGAGTCCAAGGGGCATCCGATGGGCGCATCGGGTCTTGCGCAGATCTACGAGCTCGTGCACCAGCTGCGCGGTGACTGCGGACCTCGTCAGGTCCACGGTGCCCGTGTTGCTCTCGCCGAAAACGGCGGCGGCCTCTACGCCGGTGAGGAGGCCGTTGCCGCCGTCACCATCCTCAGCTCCTAGCCAACCAACTTTCAAACAGAGGAATCAACCATGACGTACCAAACTCTCAACCTCCGCCGCGACGATCGCATCCTTTACGTTGACTTCAACAATCCGCCGTTGAACCTGATGAATGTACAGATGGTTGGCGAATTATTCGACCTTGCAGGGTCTTTGGCATTTGACCCCGAGACCGCCGTCGTGGTGATTGGCAGCTCTGACCCCGAGTTCTTCATGGCGCACTTCGACTTGCATGACCTCACCCGGGTGATCAGCGGAGATCCGGACGTGCCGCAGAGTCACTACGACGACATCAACGCTGTCCAGGCCTTGACCACGACCTGGCAAACCCTGAGCCAAGTGACGATCGGTGTCGTGGACGGCATATGCCGCGGAGCCGGCTTGGAATTCCTGCTAGCCACCGACATGCGATTCGCTTCTCCGGAGAGCACGTTCGGACTACCCGAAACCAGCGGTGGAATCCTCCCGGCCGGAGGCGGCACCACCCGCCTGGCGATGCAGATCGGGCCGGCCCGCGCCCTGGAAGTACTGCTGTCGGCCCGTGACTTCACCGGCGAGGAGGCGGCCGCCTACGGCATCGTCAACCGAACGGTGGCGCGCAGCGACCTCAAGAGCTACATCGACGACTTGGCCCGCAGCATCGCCAACCGACCGCCGGCAACCACTGCGGCGGTGGCCCAGGTCATCAAGGATGTATTCGACTCCATGGTCGACGCCCAATTCGCCGGCTTCGCCAGCGAGAACGACGGGCTGCGCACCTTAAGCGCAGCGCCTGGTGTCAAGGACGCCCTGCAGCTGCTGGCCAGCTTGCAAGACCCCGATCACGAACGCGACCTTCCCTCGGCGATCGCCGCGGCCCAGTAGTGGGCGGGAAGAACGAAGGGAACACGAGGATGACACAGCAGATTGAGCGCACTGAGGTTGAAGCGGTGCGACCAGCGCTGCCCTACGTGGAGCCGACGGGATTCGAGGTCCTCAACGACGAAGAACGCGGCATCCAACAGGCTATGCACAAGTTTGCCCACGACGTCATGCGGCCAGCCGGCATTGCGATCGACAAGCTCAGCGCTGAAGAAGCCGTCGCCCCTGACTCACCGTATTGGGAATTCATGGCGACCGTCGCGGCATCGGGCATCGAATTCGACGCCGCCTCCGACGACGTGGCACCGCAGGCCCTGGCTCGCATGCAGTCGATCATCATCGAGGAATTCGGTTGGGGCGATGTCGGTTTGACGGTTTCGCTGGCCGCAGCCGCGTTTCCCAACATGATGGCCAAGAGAATCGGAAATCAAGAACTCGTCGACCTGACCGCCGGCAAGCTGGGCGCCTGGGTGGCCAGCCAGCCCGACCGGGGTTCCGACGGCACGATGCTCTACCCCGCCGAACGACATGCGGGCGCCGCGCAGGGCAACAAAGGGAACCTGACTGCCAAGATCCGCGGCGGTGACATCATCATCAACGGGCAGAGTTCGGCGTGGGTATCCAACGGCGCGGTCGCCCAGGTCGCAATCCTCACGATCGTTGCCGACTACGGAGACGGATTCTTCGATGAGGAAGGCCATCCGCACGGTGTCGAGGTGATCGTCCCCCTCGACCTGCCGGGTGTCTCGCACGGCAAGCCGCTGGAGAAACTGGGGCAACGGCCACTGCCGCAGGGCGAGCTGTTTTTCGACGACGTGAAAGTCCCGGTTAGGTACGCGATCTCGCTTGGCGATCAGTATTGGCGCGGACACGCGGCGACGTGGTCGACCGCCGGTGTGGCGATGGGTCAAATGATCACCGGTCTGGCTCGCGCCGTGTTGGAGCACGCGGTTCGGTACACCCACGAGCGCCGACAGGGCGGCGCGCTGCTGGCGGAGCATCAGATGGTGCAATACCGGCTCGGCACCATGGCTCGCAAAGTCGAAACAATGCGCGCGCTGGCCCGTCGTGCCACCGAGTACACGCTGCTTACCCCGGCAAAGCATCCCTACTACACCGGCGGCACCAAGGTGACCTGCACCGACCTTGCCTTCGAAGTGGCTGACGAGGGGCTGCAGCTGTTCGGCGGATACGGGCTGACTCGCGAGTACCCGATGGAAAAACTGTTCCGCGATGCACGCGCCGCGCGTATCGAGGATGGCGAAAACCATCTTCTCAACATGAAATTCGGCTACCTGACCTCGCTGCTGCACCGCAGCGGACGGATCTGACGACAGGAGCAACAATGTCTGTCACCGACTTCTTCGACCGCGGCTGGCGCGCGAATCCCACCGGCGCGGCGTTCATCGCAGGCGAACGTTCCTACACCTACGACGAAATCGGAAAAATGTCGTGTCGTGTCGGAAATGCGCTGCTGGCACGGGGTGTTGGGCGCGAGGTGAAGGGCGCTGTGCTGGCCGGAAACGACCCGCTGGCGTGGGCCTGCGTGCTGGGTCTGTGGCGAGCAGGTATGGCCTGGGTGCCCGTCAACCCCGCCAGCCCGCCCGACGAGATCCAGCACCTCCTGGCAGGTTTTGACTGCGAAGTGCTGTTCTGCCAGGAGCAGCTCCTACCGGTCGTAGACAAGATTCGTACCGAATTGACCACACTTCACACGGTGATCTCGCTGGGCGACGACGCCGCGGCCGCTGCGGCGGTCGACGGCGTCGTCCTGCAAACCTTCATCGAGGCGGCCAGTAGCCAGCTGCCGGAGTTCATTCCCGATCAGGACTCGGTGGCCGGCATCATGCCCACCGGCGGCACCACCGGACCGCCCAAAGGAGCGATGAACACTCACCGCAGCCTGTCGGTGAGCGCGCTGCACCACATGTTCGCCGCCCCGTATTCCACTGACGAACCCATTGTC
>JBEVHL010000516.1:0-5884 GCA_040511255.1 Mycobacterium sp.
TGGCGCAGCGACAGCCGGCCGGTGCGCTTGATCACCGAGTTCAGCGGTTCCCCGTTGACCAGTTCCATCACCAGATACGCGGTGCGGCCTTCGCCGTCCATCTCGGTCTCGCCGTAATCGTGCACGCTGGCGATACCGGGGTGGTTCAGCATGGCGACCGTGCGGGCTTCGGCGCGGAACCGCTCGACGAATTCGGGGTCAGACGAGTACTCGGCCTTGAGCACCTTGACGGCCACTCGACGGCCCAGGCGGCTGTCGACCGCCTCCCAGACCTGGCCCATGCCGCCGGTGGCGATGAGGCGTTGGAGTCGGTAGCGGCCCGATAGGGTCACACCTACGCGGGGACTCATGTCTCGACTCTCACTCGCTCGTGCCTCGCTCGTGCTCGTCTTCGGGGACTCATGATCCTCCCTGAAGTGCCGCCGCAATCACGGCCCGCCCGATGGGCGCTGCGACTGCACCGCCGGTCGCGGACAGCCGGTCACCGCCGTTCTCGATCAGCACCGCGATAGCCACCTTCGGGGCGGTTGCGGGCGCGAAGGCGATGTACCACGCGTGTGGCGGCGTATTGCGGGGGTCAGTTCCATGTTCGGCGGTTCCCGTTTTGGATGCGATCTGCACGCCCGGGATGGCCCCCTTCTGCTGTGTGTACTGTTCGGCGCCGACCATCAAATCCGTTAGCTTAGCCGCGACCTGCGGTGAGACCGCACGCCGCTGCTCAACGGGGGCAGTGGTGGCGATGTTGGCGAGGTCGGGCCCCTTGAGGCTGTCGACCAGGTATGGCTGCATCGTCACACCCTGATTGGCGATGGTCGCGGCGACCATGGCGTTCTGCAGCGGAGTGATGGCCACGTCTTTCTGTCCGATACTCGACATCCCCAGTGCGGCCTGGTCGGTGATGGGACCGACGGTGGATTCGGATACTTGCAGCGGGATCGGCGCAGGCGCGCTGTCCAGGCCGAAGAGCATGGCCGCATTCTTCAACGCGTCCGGGCCGATCTTGATCCCCAGCTGGACGAACGCGGTGTTGCAGGAGCGGGCGAACGCCTCTTTCAGCGAGGCGGTGGGCCCGGATCCGCACGGGGTGCCGCCGTAGTTCTCCAGGGTGGCGGTGCTGTTCGGCAGCGGGATGGACGGCAGCGCGGTGAGCTGCTCGTCCTCGGTGATGCCGGACTGCAGGGCCGCGGCGGTGGTGATCACCTTGAAGGTGGACCCCGGCGGGTACCGCTCGGAGATGGCCCGGTTGGTCAGCGGCGAGTTGGGGTCGTCGCGCAGTCGGTCCCAAGCGTCGGACTGCACGCTGATGTCGTGGGAAGCCAACAGGTTCGGGTCGTACGACGGCGAGGACACCAGCGCCAGGATCTTGCCGGTGGACGGCTCGACCGCCACCGCAGCCCCCTTGCAGGGTCCGCCGTTGCAGCCCTTCTGCATGGCATCCCAGGCCGCCTGCTGCACCCGCGGGACGATGGTGGTGTCGACGTTGCCGCCGCGCGGATCCCGACCGGTGAAGAAGTCGGCCAGGCGACGTCCGAACAGCCGCTGATCGGAGCCGTTGAGGATGGAGTCCTCGGCGCGTTCCAGGCCTGCGCTGGAGTAGCGCAACGAGTAGAAACCGGTGACGGGGGCGTACATCAACGGATTGGGATAGGTGCGCAGATACCGGTAGCGGCCGGAGGTGGAGACCGAGTAGGCCATCAGCTGGCCACCCGCGGAGATCTGTCCGCGCTGCCGGGAGTATTCGTCGAGCAGCACCCGCTGGTTGCGCGGGTCGGCCCGCAGGCCGTCGGCGGTGAATACCTGGGTCAGGGTGGCGTTGAGCAGCAGCAGTACGATCAGGGCCATGATCGTCACCGAGATACGCCGCAGTGAGGTGTTCATACCTTCTGGATCACCTCGGTGGACGACGAGGCGATCGGCGGCTGCTGGATGGGGCCGGTGACGATCGGGCGGCGGGCGGCGTGGGAGATGCGCACCAGGATCGCCAGCAGCACATAGTTGGCCAGCAGCGACGAACCGCCGTAGGACATCCACGGTGTAGTCAACCCGGTCAGCGGGATCAGCTTGGTGACACCGCCGACGACGATGAACAACTGGATCGCCAGCGTCGAGGCCAGACCCGCGGCCAGCAGCTTGCCGAAGCTGTCGCGGACGGCGATCGCGGTGCGCAGGCCGCGGATGATCAAGATGGTGTAGAGCATGAGCACGCCGGCCAGGCCCACCAGGCCGAGCTCTTCACCGACGGCGGAGATGATGAAATCCGTTGAGGCAGCAGGGACTGTCGCCGGTTGACCGTTGCCCAGCCCGGTGCCGAAGACGCCTCCGGTGGCGAAGCTGAACATCGACTGCACCATCTGGTAGCCGGCGCCGTCGGGGTCGGCGAACGGGTCCAGCCAGTTCTGCACCCGCACCCGGACGTGGCCGAAAAGGTAATACGCCGCAACGCTTCCCGCGGCGAACAGGGTCAGTCCGATAACCACCCAGCTGAACCGTTCGGTGGCGATGTAGACCATCACCAGGAAGGAGGCGTACAACAACAGGGAGGTGCCGAGGTCTTTTTCGAAGACCATCACGCCCACCGAGATGATCCACCCGGCGAGCAGCGGAGCCAGGTCGCGGGGCCGCGGCACGTCCAACCCCAGGAAGTGCTTACCGGCGCTGGTGAACAGGCTGCGCTTGTCGACCAGCACGGCGGCGAAGAAGATCAGCAGCAAGATCTTGGAGAACTCGGCGGGCTGAATTGAGAAGCCGGGGAAGCGAATCCAGATCTTCGCGCCGTTCTGCTCGGAGAACGCAGCGGGCAGCACGGCGGGGATGGCCAGCAGCACCACCCCGGTCAGGCCGCAGACGTAGCCGTACCGGGACAGCTGGCGGTGGTCGTTCAGCAGTGCGATCAACAGCGCGAAGCCGATCACGCCGACCAGGGTCCACAGCATCTGTTGCTCGGCGCTGCCGCCGCGCGCGCTGCCGTCCAGCGCGTTGGCCAGGTCGAGGCGGTGGATCATCACCAGGCCGAGACCGTTGAGCAGCGCGACCACCGGAAGCAGCAGCGGATCCGCGTACGGGGCGTAGCGCCGGATCGCTAGGTGCGCACCACCGAACAGCACCAGGTAGGCCGCGGTATAGCCGAGCAGATCCAGGGACAGGCCCTGTTCCTGGTTGGCCTCCACGATCAGCAACGCCACCGTGGTGATCACGGTGGCGAAGCACAGCAACAACAGTTCGGAGTTGCGACGGTTGGGCAGCGGCGGTGTGACCGCCACCGGGGACTGGGGTGCGGTGTTGCCGGTCTTGCCCTTGTCTTTGCTTTTGTCGGGTGCCGTCATGCCGCCGCCCGGCAGTCAGTGCCCGGTTTCGGTGGTGGCGGGGGCAGTGCGGTGACGGTCGCAGTGGGCGACGGTGTCGGCGCGGTGGTGGGCGCCGACGGTGCCGGGGGAGTGGGACTGCCCGCGGGTGCAGAGGGGGCGGCCGACGCGGTGGGGCTGGCCGACGGCGCAGGTGCAGCCGCAGTGGTACCGGAAGGTGTTGCGGGCGTAGCGGATTCGATGCCCGACGGCCGCGCGGAGGTGCCGGGCGCCGGGGTGGCGGGGGCCGGCACCGGGGCAGGTGTGGGGGTGGCCGTGGTGGTCGGCGTGACCGGTGCGGTGGCGCAGATGGGCAGCAGTGAGCTGCGGGCGAGTTCGCGCAGCTGGTTGATCGCGTCGTCGAGTGACCCGGCGGGCAGGCCTGCCGCGACCTGCGCGCGTTCGGACGGCCGAAGATCCTGTAGCCGCATCAATTTGCAGTCCAGGGAGTCGACCGGCTGGCCGTAGCTGATCTGGGACAGCTCGTTGCGGTCGTTGAGGCAGCCGAGCAGGTAGGGCTCCTGCAGCGGATAGCCGAGGATCGACCCCGAGATCCCGCGCATGATCGACACCGTGCCCGCGTTCTCGGTGACGTAGTAATTGCTGCGGATGATCTCACGGCCGACAGCCAGGCCTGCGATGACCAGCAGGATGATCACGGCGGCTGCGATGAACATCCGGCGCCTCGACCGGGGCTTCTTGACCGGCGTCTCGATCTGGGGCACAACGCGTTTCGCGGCGGTCCGCTTGGGGTTGAAGGCCGACGCGCGGCCGGCCGCAGTGTTCGGCGGGGCGACCTCGTCATCGCGGCCGGAAACGGCGCCAGCCAGGATCGGTGCGGTCTGGCCGTAGTCATAGTCGACGACGTCGGCCACCACCACGGTGACGTTGTCAGGCCCGCCGCCGCGCAGCGCGAGTTCGATGAGCCGGTCGGCACTTTCGGTGACGTCCTCGATCTGCAGTGCCTCGAGGATGGTGTCGTGGCTGACCGGATCGGACAGCCCGTCGGAGCACAACAGATAGCGGTCGCCGTTGCGGGCCTCCCGCATGATCAGCGTCGGCTCCACCTCATGGCCGGTGAGTGCCCGCATGATCAGGGAGCGCTGCGGGTGGCTGTGGGCCTCTTCAGCGGTGATCCGGCCCTCGTCGACCAGCGTCTGGACGAACGTGTCGTCCTTGGTGATCTGAGTGAGCTCACCGTCGCGCAGCAGATAGCCGCGGGAGTCACCGATATGCACCAGTCCCAGGCGGTTGCCGGCAAACAGGATTGCGGTGAGCGTGGTGCCCATGCCTTCCAGCTCGGGTTCCATCTCCACATGATCGGCAATGGCGGAGTTGCCCTGGCGGACAGCGGAGTCCAGCTTGCTGAGCAGATCACCGCCGGGCTCGTCGTCGTCGAGGTGGGCCAGGGCCGCGATCACCAGCTGCGAGGCCACCTCACCCGCGGCATGCCCGCCCATCCCGTCGGCCAGCGCCAGCAGCCGGGCACCGGCGTACACCGAGTCCTCGTTGTTGGCGCGGACCAGGCCGCGGTCGCTGCGGGCCGAATAGCGCAGGACAAGGCTCACGGGCGCAGCTCGATTGCCGTTTTGCCGATTCGAACCGGCGTGCCTATCGGAACACGTACAGCCGTCGTCACCTTCGCCCTGTCAAGGTAAGTCCCGTTGGTGGAGCCTAGATCTTCGACGTACCACTCAGTGCCCCGCTGGGACAGCCGGGCATGTCTGGTCGAAGAGTAGTCGTCGGTGAGCACCAAGGTGGAGTCGTCCGCGCGCCCGATCAGCACCGGTTGGGTGCCGAGGGTGATCCGCGTGCCGACGAGCGAGCCCTCGGTGACCACCAGATAGCGGGCCGTGGTGCGTCGCTGACGCGCGGGGAGCAGGGTGCCGCGCAGTGCCAGCCCGCGCCGCACCATCACTGCGCCGGTGGGTGCGTAGATATCGGTCTTGAGGATCCGCAGCACCGACCAGATGAACAGCCACAGCAACAGCAGGAAACCGGCGCGCGTCAGCTGCAGAACTAGTCCCTGCATCTGGCGTCCTTCCCGTCCTCATTCTCTGCCGGCCGCCGTGGCGCCCAGAACAGGTGCGCCCGTCGGCAACGTCACGATACTTGGGCGGTGACCGAAACGAGGGGAAGCTTCGCAGCTTCCCCCCGCGTTGTGACCTGCCGAGAACTCAGTGGACGCGTACGACGATCTCGGAATGTCCCAGCCGGATGACGTCTCCGTCGGCCAACTGCCACTCCTGCACAGGTGCGTTGTTCACCGTGGTGCCGTTCGTGGAGTTGAGGTCCGACAGCAGAGCCACCTGTCCGTCCCACCGGATTTCCAGGTGCCGACGCGAGACGCCGGTGTCCGGCAGCCGGAACTGTGCGTCCTGGCCGCGGCCGATGACGTTCGCGCCTTCCCGCAGCTGGTACGTGCGGCCGGAACCGTCGTCGAGCTGCAGGGTGATGGCGGCGCCACCGGCGCGGTAGTCGGTGCCCTGGCCGTAACCGGCGTACCCACCCGCGGCGGGCGGCGGCTGGCCGTAGTCGTAGTC
>JBEVHL010000517.1:0-17080 GCA_040511255.1 Mycobacterium sp.
TCTGATCCTCGTCGAGCCGGTGGTGTCGGAAGGCCTCGAGGCGGCCTGCGCGCAGGCCCACCACGCCCGCATCCCCATCGTGGCGATCGGCTCGGCGATCAGCGGCGCCGACGCGGTGGTCGCCACGGACAACACCAAAGCCGGCTCGCTGGCCGGGGGTGCACTCGCAAAAACGCTCGGCGGGAAGGGGCGGGTGGCCGTCGTCGGTGGCATCCCGATCACCGCCAATTCCGATCGCGTTGCCGGATTCCTCGGTGCCATCGCGGGTCATCCCCGGATGACGGTGGTCGCGACCAGCCGGGGTGAGCTGGACGCCCCCTCCGGTCGGCGGGCCGCCGAGGAGATCCTGGCCACCCACCCGGATGTGCAGGGGTTTTTCGCCAGCAATGACCAGATCGCCATCGGCATCTCCAGCGTGCTGGCCCGCCGGAAGTTGTACGTACCGATCGTGGCCGTCGACGGCGCCCAGGGCGCGGTCGACCAGATCCGGGCCGGCGGGCCGATCATCGCCTCTGCCACCCAGGATCCAATCGCATTGGTGCGCGCGGCAATTGAAATAGGCAGTGCACTGCACCGTGGCGTCGGGGTGGTGCGGCAATCGCACTACATCACGCCCCAGCTGATCGACACCCGCAATGCCGAGGACTACCGGCCATGGGGGTGAACGGGCCGCGCACCCCCGCCGTACACCGCGGCGCGCGAATAGTCGACGCGATCGCCACCGGCGACGCCGACACCCCGACCGCGCTGAGCGGAACGCTCGGACTGGCGAAGAGTTCCCTGGCGGACCTCATCGGAGCGCTGGAGGAGGCAGACCTGATCGGCCGCGGACCCGACGGCCGCCTGCACACCGGGCGCCGCTGGGCTGCCCTCTCCGATCCGGACACCGTGGTGGACCGCGTCTTCCGGGCCTGCGCGCGCACGCCGGACCTCGACGGACACACCCTGTCGGTGGTGCGCCTCTTCGGTGACCAGGTGATCTGCCTCGACGTCCGTCCCGGGCGGCACCCGTTGCCACTGACTCCTCGACCGGGGCAGCGCACCAAGGCCACTGACGCCGCGGGAGCCGTCGCCATCCTGTCCGAATTGCCGATCACGACGGCTGAGGACGCGGTGCACTCGGCCGCCGCCCACCTCGGGCTCTCGGCGCAGCAGGTGGCCGCCACCCTGGCCCTGCGCCGCAAACAGCGCAGTGGCTTGTACACGTCTCACTCGACACACACCGGTCGTCAATTCGCTTGTGCCGTAACGGGAACGCCGCTGGCGCTGACGTTGCATCTGCCCGACCGCGGACCCGATGCGGCGTCGGTTCGCCGGGCAGCCAAGGGGTTGATCACCGCGGCCACCGCATGACGCGCGACTCCGCGCGGTACAGCTCAGCGACCGGGTGGTTTCAACATGTTCATCGCGACCCGCATGACAGGGGCGGGCACGCGGTCCTTCGCCGCCAGCGCAGCGTCGGCCATCCTGGTGCGCACCGGGGTGCCGCGGCCGAACCACTTGTTCAGCGGGCCACCCGTCGGCTCCAGGTCGACGTGCAGGGGCGGAGCGCCGTCGCCCGCGCCAAGGGCATGCGAGATGACGATCCGCTGAATTTCGCTGGTGCCCTCGAAGATGGTGTACAGCTTGGCATCTCGGTACCACTTCTCGACCGGGTGGTCACTGATGTAACCCCAGCCGCCCATCGTCTGGATGGCCCGCTCGGTGGTCTTCACCGCGACTTCACTCGCGGCGAGTTTCGACATCGATCCTTCACCGCGGTCGAATGGCACGCCGGTGGCGGCCATCCACGAGGCGCGCCAGGTGAGTAGCCGGGCCGCGTCGATCTGCATGGCCAAGTCGGCCAGCGGGAAGGCGATGCCCTGGTGATCGATGATCGGGCTGCCGAACGCCTCGCGGCGGTTGGCATAGGCGGCGACGTATTCCAAAGCGGCCCTGGCGATCCCGAGTGCCTGCGCGGCAACCATGGGCCGGGTCTGTTCGAAGGTGCCCAGGGTCGCCGAGCCGGAGTGCCGTCCACCCTCGACGGCCTCGCGGGCGCGGGCCAGCTTGTGTTCGAGTTTGTCCTGCCCGCCGAGCAGGTTCGCGGCGGGCACCCGCACGCCGTTGAATTTCAGCTCGGCCGTGTGGGAGGCGCGACAGCCCAGCTTGTCCAGCTTGCGCACCAGCTCCAAGCCCGGCGTGCCGCCGGGCACCACGAACAGGGCCTGGCCTTTGTGGCCCAACTCCTGATCGACCACGGCGTTGACCACATGCACGTTGGCGATCCCACCGTTGCCGATCCACATCTTGTGACCGTCGATGATCCAGTCGGCGTCCGGACCGGTGCCGTCGCGGGTCGCGGTGGTGCGCAGGTTACGGACGTCGCTGCCGCCCTCGGGTTCCGAGATGGCCAGCGCGGCCAGCTTGAGATCGCCTGGGGTACCGAAACATTCGGGCGCCCACTGCAGCATCTGCTCGGGAGAGGCGGCTTGGCCGATGGCCGACAGCGCCAATGCCGGCATCACCACCGCCAGCCCGATGCCCGCGCAGCCCCAGAAGATCTCCTCCATGAACATCGGCAGGGACAGGCCGGTGGGGTCGCCGATCAGGTCGCGGTAGAACAGCGGGCTGTAGAAGCCCTGGGTCGCTGCTTCTTCCAGGACGGGCCAGGGAAATTCCTGACGTCGGTCGTATTCGGCGGCCACGGGACGGATGACCGTCTCCGCGAACTCGTGAGCGCGCCGCGCCAGATCGTGCTGCGCTGCCGTCGGCGTCAGATCAAATGCCATGGGTGCCCGCCCGTCATGGCTTACCCAGTACCCCCGGTATCGGGGAGTTAATCAGGTGACTGCTTGGCGGTCTGACGATCGTCGAAGAACTCGAGCAGATACCTGCTCTCGTCGATGTCCCCGATGGTTCTGCGAGCCTTCTTGCGGGTGATCAGGACGGCGGTGGCCCCGACCACCCAGATCGCGTACTGCACCGTCCACGCCAGGCGGAACGATTCGAACGAATACCCGCCGGTGGCGCCGATGATCATGCCCATCGACTGCATGACAAGCAGGGACGCGATGAAACCGCCCATGTTCACGATCCCCTGGGCGGTGCCCAGGGTCCGGCTGGGATTGAACGTACGGGCGAAGTCAAAGCCCACCATGGAACCGGGTCCGCCGACCGAGATGATCACGATGAGCACAATCAGCAGCCACAGTGGGGCTCTGCCGGGAAGCGCGAGCACCACGGTCCAGATCAGGGCGTTGGTGATGATGATCCAGAGCACCACTTGCGACCGGCGGTGCGGGTTGCGGCCGGTGAACAGGCCGATGAGGATTCCGGAGGTGATCGCGGCCGCCACCGAGACCGTGAGCAACGTGCCCGCCATCCCACGTGAGAGGCCCTGCGCCACGGTCAGATAGGGCACCCCCCACATCAGGGCGAACACCGTCACCGAGAACTGCGTGCCCATATGAGTGAAAAATCCCAGCCGGGTGCCGGGCCGCAGCCACACGGTCTTGAGGCTGGTCAGCGTATCGCCGACGCTCGCCGATTTCACCGGCGCCGATCGGCCGGCGGGAGTGTCTTTCACCAGCGCGAGGGCGAGCACGACGGCCAGCACGCCGAATGACGTGACGGCTAAATACGCCGTGCTCCAGCCGGCGCCGAGCAGCAGTGCCAGGAAGGGCAGCGCGGACAGCACCTGGCCGAGTTGGCCGCAGATGCCCGTCAACTGGGTCACCAGCGGAATTCGGCGCTCGGTGAACCAGTAGGGGACAAGCCGCAGCACCGAGATGAAGGTGAATGCGTCACCCAGACCCACGATCGCGCGGGCGATGACCGCCGACGGCAGCGACTCGGTCAGTGCCAGCGTCAGCTGCCCCGCGGCCATCAGGGAGCCCCCGGCCACGATCATCACCCGGGAACCGAAGCGATCCAGTAGCAGGCCGGCGGGAATCTGCGCTCCGGCGTAGACGATGACCTGCAGGACCACGAAGGTGGACAGCACGCCGGGGCTGGCGCCGAAGCGCGCGGCGGCGTCGAGGCCGGAGACGCCGAGCGTTGTTCTGTCCAGCACGGCGACGACGTACGCCAGCAGCCCGGCGGACCACACGATCCAGGCACGCACTGTCGTTCTGCCTTTCCGTCGGGATGCGCGGGGCCGGCACCGGAAGGAACACGACCTGACTGTTCAGCTCTCAGGCCGATTTATCGTCCCTCATCAGAGGTGTTTCCCCCAATTCCGGGCTGGTGAGATCACTCACCAGCCAGCCGGCGCCGATCGGCCACAGGATGGGTCAGTTCTTGGCTGTTCTCACACTTCAATGTAAGTTTTACCGGGGTATTGCGCCGGTTGGTGCAGATAAAACTGCCTTTGTCTCGCTCGCACCGATCTGTGTGACGAAGGACGGTAAGTTTGCTAAAAATGCAGATATCCCCCTAAAATCGAATGTATGCATTGCTGCCACCGGGTTACGGAGTACCGCGATGGCTGAATATCGCATCGACGAGCTGGCTCAGGTTTCCGGGGTGAGCTCCCGCAATATCCGTGCCTACCGCGAGCGCGGCCTACTCGAACCACCTCGGCGGGTCGGCCGGATGGCGATCTACAGCGACGACCATTTGGCGCAGCTGCAGGTCATCAACCGGTTGCTCGCCAGGGGGTTCACCTCTGCGCACATCGCCGACTTCTTCCAGGCGATCCGCGGCGGTCACGATCTGGCGGACCTGCTCGGACTGCGGGCGGTGGCCCGGGGGGAGTCCCACGGGGCGTCGGACGCTCGGGTCGCGGCTAGCTGATCACACCCGGGTGCTGGCGGGGTCGCCACCGATCCGTTGGGCGATCCAGACCGGCACGATGGCGATCAAGGTCAGCACCGCGGCGACGACGTTGATCACCGGCGCCTGATTGGGCCGGAACAGGTTGCCGAATATCCAGATCGGCAATGTCTGCACCGTCGGCCCCGCGGTGAACGTGGTCACCACGATCTCGTCGAACGACAGGGCGAAGGCGAGGATGGCGCCCGCGACGAGGGCGCCACGCATCATCGGGAACGTGACGAAGCGGAAGGTCTGCCACGCAGACGCGCCGAGGTCGAACGAAGCGTCCTCGAGATGGGTGCCGAGGCGCCGCAATCGGGCCTGCGTGTTGTTGAAGACGATCACGACGCAGAACGTGGCGTGACCGACGATGACGGTGGCCAGGCCGAGGGTGACGCCCAGCGCCGAGGTGAACGTCGCGTTCAGTGCGATACCGGTGACGATGCCGGGCAGTGTAATCGGCAGCACCACAAGGAAACTGATGACGTTTCTGCCGAAGAACGCGTAACGCTGCACGGCGAACGCGGCCATGGTGCCCAGCACCAGCGCGATCGCGGTGGCGCCCAGTCCGACGACCACCGAATTGCCCAGGGAATGCCACATTCCCTCGCTGTGCAAGGCGACCTTCCACCACTGCACCGTGAAGCCGGGCGGTGGGAAGGCGAACGACTTCGACGAATTGAAGGCGTTGACCACGATCAGAAGCAGTGGGGCATAGAGGAATACCAGGACCAGCACGGTCCAGATCCGGGTGGTGAGCCGCATGCCGGAAGACAGCATCAGGGGGTTCCCTCACACATTTTCCAACGCCCCGGTACGTCGCATCGCCAACAGATACAAGATGATCGCCCCCAGCGGGATGATCGACAGGGCGGCCGCCAACGGCTGGTTGTTGGCCGTGACGAGTTGGCCGTAGATGATGTTGCCGAGCATCTGGGTCTTCCCGCCGACGATCGTCACCGCGATGTAGTCCCCGAGCGACAGCGAGAACGTGAAGATCGAACCCGCCGCGATGCCGGGAAATACCAACGGCGCCATCACCGAACGCAGCGTGGTCAGGCTGGAAGCGCCGAGATCGGAGCTGGCATCGATCAGCGCGTCGGGTACCCGTTCGAACGCGGCGAACACCGGTATCACCATGTACGGCAACCACAGATACGACAACGTGATGACGGTGGCGATCAGGCCGTAACCCGGCGTGTGGCCCGTGGCCCACGCGAGCGGTCCCTCGGGGGACAGCATCACCCGCCACGCATACGCCTTGACCAGATAGCTCGCCCACAACGGGGTCGTCACCGCGACCACCAGGGCCAACCTGATTGCGGGCGAGGCGATCTTGGCCATGTACAGCGCCAGCGGTACGGCGAGCACCATGCAGATCACGGTGACGGTCAGGGCCACACCGACGGTCCGCAGTGTCGCCGTCCGGAACAACGACTCGGTGAACACCGTCACGAAGTTCTTGGTGGTGAAGGTCCGCACCACTGCGCCGGTGAACGAGTTCGTTGTCCAGAAGGCCGAAACCAGCAGCACCGTAAGCGAACCGAGATACGCCACCGCCAGCCAGGCCAGGGGCGGGATGAGCAGGAAGGCCAAACCTGCCCGCTGTTTCATTGTGGGGTCAACTTCGCCGCTACCCTCAGCCTCTCATCTGCTGCCACTTGGTCAGCCACTGGTCATAGGACGTGCAGTTGTCGCCGCTGCCGTCGACGCATTTGGTCTGCGGTGTGGTCCAGTAATGGATCTGTGCCGCGTAGTTCTCGTCGGTGGCGTGGTAGATGTCGCAGAACGATTTGTCGGCGGTCAGCGCGCACGATTTGGTCTGTGCCGGTGCCTCACCGAAGTATTCGGCGACCTGGGCGTTGACCTCTGGCGAGGTGATCCAGTCCATCCACTTGTACATGCAGTTCGGATGGGCGGCCTTGGCGGCCAGCATCCAGGTATCCGACCACCCGGTGGACCCCTCCTTAGGCAGCACGGTGTTGACCTGAACCTTGTTGTCGGCGCCGATGGTGTTGGCGATGACCTGCCAGGTGGTGCCGATCACCGAGGTGCCGGTCTCGAAGGCCTGCACCTCTTTGGTGTAGTCCGACCAGTATTCGCCGACGTTTGCGTTCTGCTGTTTGAGCAGATCGATCGCGGCGTCGAGTTGCTCGGTGGTCAGCGAGTAGGGGTCCTTGATGCCGAGCTCGGGTTTGGTCTTCGACAGGTACAGCGCGGCATCGGCGATGTAGATCGGCGAATCATAAGCCGTCACTTTGCCTTTGAACTCGGGTGCGCCCGGGAACACCGCCCCCCAGGAATTGGGCGCTCCCTTGACCACGTCGGTGTTGTACATCAGCAGGTTGGCACCCCACCCGTGCGGGATGCCGTACATCTGGCCGTCGACCGAATTCCAGGGCTTGTCTTTGAGGAACGACGAGATGGTGGCGTAGTTGGGCACCAGATCGGTGTCGACGGGTGCGACGTCACCGGCGTAGATCAGCCGCAGGGTGGCATCGCCAGAGGCCGACACCCCGTCGTACTGGCCGGTGCGCATCAGCTGGACCATCTCGTCGGAGGTGTTGCCGAGCTTCACGTTGACCTTGCAGCCGGTCTTGTCGGTGAACGGATGGACCCAGTCGGTCTTGGGGTCGTTCGAGCCGTCTTCGGCGTAGCCCGCCCACGCGATCAGATTCAGTTCGCCTTCGCCGTCACCGACGGTGTTGGCGGCCGTCATCTTCGGCGGGGCCTCGGACGGGCCGGAGGTGTCGGAGCTCGAACAGGCAGCGAGCAGCGCCGCGCACGCCGCCAACGTGATGGCGACGCGGCGGGCACCGGATGTCCTGATGGTCATCGGGGGATCTCCTTGAGTTTCGGACGTGGGTCGGTTGTCAGTTGTCGAGGTCTCGGACGGCGCTGTCGGGCCAGGCCAGTACGACGGGTGCGCCGTGGGTCAGGTCGCCGGACGCCTCAGCGCTGAGCAGCGTCGCCGTCAGGGCGACTCCGGCGGAATTGTGGGCGGCGATGCGGGTGATGGGTCCGGAGTAGACCACCTCGGCCACAGTTGCCTCGATGCTGCGCATACCGGCCGGCGGCGCGTCGTCGGGGCCGAGGACCAGGATGCGTTCCGGGCGCACCGCGAACGTGCCGGTGCGGCCGAGCACCGCCTCCGCGGCGTCGCCGTCGAGCACATTGGACGTGCCGACGAAATCGGCGACGAACCGGTTCGCCGGGTTTTCGTAGACCTCCCGGGCGGCACCGACCTGCTCGATGCGCCCGTCGTTGAAGACGGCGAGCCGGTCACTGAGGGTCAGCGCTTCGTCCTGATCGTGGGTGACGATGACAAAGGTGATGCCGACCTCACGCTGGATCGCCTTCAGCTCGACCTGCATCTGCTCGCGGAGTTTGAGATCGAGCGCGCCGAGTGGTTCATCGAGCAGCAGCACCTTGGGCCGACCCACCAGTGCGCGAGCCAGTGCGACGCGTTGCTGTTGGCCGCCAGAGAGTTGCTCGGGTTTGCGCGCCGCCTGACCCGAGAGTTGAACCATGTCCAGTGCCTCGCCCGCCCGCTGCCGGCGCTCGGTCTTGCCCACGCCGCGGACCCGCAGGCCGTATTCGACATTCTGGGCGACCGTCATGTGCGGGAACAGGGCGTACTGCTGGAAGACCGTATTGGTGTCGCGCTTGGCCGGTGGTAGCGCCGTCACATCCTGGCCGCCGAGCCGGATGGCGCCCGACGTGGGATGTTCGAACCCGGCGATCATTCGCAGGACGGTCGTCTTACCCGACCCCGACGGACCGAGGATGGCGAACAGCTCGCCATCGGCGACCGTCAGGTCCGCGCCCTCGACCGCGACGACCAGGTCCGCGCCGCTGCCGAACTCTTTGCGGACGCCGACGAGCTCGATCTGCGGATTCGTCAGCTCGCCCGCGGGGTCGGGGCTACCCGCTGAGCGATGACCCAGCGACGCTGTCCCGGTTGGCATGCAGGGATCCTATGGATACCGTTGTGAGACCGCAGCGCCATTGCGGATTTCGCGGTCGCAGTGCCGCAAGGACGCCGGAATCCCCGGTCGCACGTCGCGACATGCTGAAGCTCGCCGCCGCGACCCCGGCCGTGCTGGGTCTCGGTGTGACCGCGTCCTCCGTTGATCGCTCCCGTGGCCACCGCGGCACCGCTCAAGGGTCTTGCTGGACTACGCTGCGGGCGAAATCCGCGCTGACGCGCTCCAGGCTGCGGGTGCGACCGGAGCTATCCGTTATGCGTTTGATCCCGCCTCGGTGGGCAGTGGATGGTGGGCACGCCGATCGAGTGGCCGCAGGCCCGTGACCTCTATCACAGCCGGTGGACAACCGTCTCTTGTTCAGTGCGGGAATGAGGGCACCGCCGACTGGCGAGGTGGGCAGCAGGCCCGTATTGCACAGGCCAAGTGAGGTTTGGGCGGTGCGGGTGGCGGCGGACGGATCCTACGGCGCTGCGAGCGATCCGTCGATCGACGACGATCCCACCTTTGAACAGGACAAACAGCAGGTGACAACCGGATCTGCGCGGCTGGGAGCCGGTCCTGGGACATCAACGGGTCGACGTCCACGGGAACTCGAAGACCGTGGACTGAGCCGTGCAAGACGGAGTCGGCACCTATTTCTGGTAGCACCACTGGGGTTCGCCGAAGGGCCGCCGCGCCCGCTGCCCATCTGCACCAGGGGGAGATCGACACGCGCTGCGTCAGCGGTGTCGGTGTGCATCTGAACACCATCGTGAAGCCGAACTTCGGGCAGTGGGGCCGATTTCAGGCTCCGAACGTCGCCGTCGGCAGCCCCACAGCGAGCATCTCAGCAAACTTTTTGCGCGTTCTAGACGGCTGTTCTCGTGCCGAGGCGCTTGACGCGCGTCATTTAGCCAACGCCGACAGGGGCGTGTCCGGTTGCGACGCGTGACGAAAACTCTTCGATAACGATTTCATAACAATCGTGCTTTGAACAGCGAAGTTATAGCTACTCGACCGTAACCACCTGCATGCAGGACGTTTGTCCTCCAAGCCGAGCGCCGCCGCCGAGCGCGCTGTTACTCAACTTGTGGTTACTCGCGCGTAGAACTCGCCAGTAACCAAAATGGGGCACAAACTGGCGTTGGCTCTTATGACACTCTTAGTGCAGTCGGAGATGCGCCCCGGACCCAGCCGCATTGTCCTTTTTCAGGAGTGAATCGGGATGGCGGGACACAAGCCGGCGGCACACCGATCTCAGTCCGGCCCGGACTGAGATGGCCACCCCGAGACACCAGATGCCGCGATTCGACTACCTCCGCAAGGCAGCGCAGGTCTAAACCCGCCGACGGTGAACCACAGACCGCGGCGACCGGAACGAAAAAAGACGAAGTACAGGGAGACATACAAGGTGACGATCTTCGAGCACGACAGTATTGCTAACGGTTCCAACACCCCTGATGGCAGCGCTGCCGAGCCCGCAAACAACACCCACGCCCTGGTCGACCGGCTGACCGCCCGCGAGCCTTACGCCGTCGCCTTCGGCGGTCAGGGCAGCGCCTGGCTGGACACCCTCGAGGAGCTGGTCTCGTCAGCCGGCATCGAGTCCGAGCTTGCGACCCTGGCCGGCGAGGCCGACCTCTTGCTGGAGCCCGTCGCGAGGGAACTCGTCGTGGTGCGCCCGATCGGCTTCGAGCCGCTGCGCTGGGTGCGTGCGCTGGCCGCCGAAGAGCCGGTGCCGACCGGCAAGCAGCTCACCTCGGCGGCGGTGTCGGTGCCCGGCGTCCTGCTGACCCAGATGGCGGCCGTCCGGGCGCTGAAGCGCCAGGGCATGGACCTGTTCGAGAACCCCCCGGTGGCCGTGGCCGGTCACTCGCAGGGCGTGCTGGCTGTCGAGGCGCTCAAGGCAGGCGGCGCACAGGACGTCCAGCTGTTGGCGCTGGCCCAGCTGATCGGCGCGGCAGGCACCTTGGTGGCCCGGCGCCGGGGCATCTCGGTACTCGGTGACAAGCCGCCGATGGTCTCGGTCACCAATGCCGATCCCGAGCGCATCTACGAGCTACTCGAAGAATTTGCCCAGGACGTCCGCACGGTGCTGCCGCCCGTGCTGTCGATCCGCAACGGACGTCGGTCGGTGGTCATCACCGGTACCCCCGAGCAGCTGTCCCGGTTCGAGCTGTACTGCCAGCAGATCGCCGAGAAAGAAGAAGCCGAGCGCAAGAGCAAGCTGCGCGGTGGAGCGGTGTTCGCGCCGATGTTCGACCCGGTTGCGGTCGAGGTCGGGTTCCACACCCCGCGGCTGTCCGACGGTGTTGACATCGTCGGGCGCTGGGCCGAGGCCGTCGGTATCGACGTCGGGCTGGCCCGTGGGATGGCCGAGGCCATCCTGGTTCGCCAGGTCGACTGGGTCGACGAGATCGCCAAGCTGAATGACGCAGGCGCCCGCTGGATCCTCGATCTCGGCCCCGGCGACATCCTCACCCGACTCACCGCACCGGTAATCCGCGGCCTGGGTATCGGCATCGTGCCCGCCGCCACCCGCGGTGGGCAGCGCAACCTGTTCACCATCGGAGCGGTGCCCGAGGTGGCCCGGCCGTGGTCGAGCTACGCGCCGTCCCTGGTGAGCCTGCCGGACGGTTCGGTGAAGCTGTCGACGAAGTTCACCCGCCTCACCGGTCGCTCGCCGATCCTGCTGGCGGGGATGACCCCGACGACCGTCGACGCCAAGATCGTCGCCGCCGCGGCCAACGGCGGCCACTGGGCCGAGCTGGCCGGTGGTGGCCAGGTCACCGAGAAGATCTTCGACGACCGCATCGCCGAGCTGACCTCGCTGCTGGAGCCGGGTCGCGCCGTGCAGTTCAACACGCTGTTCCTCGACCCGTACCTGTGGAAGCTGCAGGTGGGCGGAAAGCGCCTGGTGCAGAAGGCCCGTCAGTCCGGTGCCCCGATCGACGGACTGGTGATCAGCGCAGGCATCCCCGACCTGGAAGAGGCCGTCGACCTCATCGGCGAGCTCAACGACATCGGCATCAGCCACATCTGCTTCAAGCCCGGCACCGTCGAGCAGATCCGCTCGGTGATCCGGATCGCCGCCGAAGCGCCGACCAAGCCCGTCATCGTCCACATCGAGGGCGGCCGCGCCGGTGGCCACCATTCGTGGGAGGACCTGGACGATCTGCTGCTGGCCACCTATTCCGAACTGCGTAGCCGGTCGAACATCACCGTTTGCGTCGGTGGCGGCATCGGCACGCCCGAGCAAGCCGCCGCATACCTTTCCGGTCGCTGGGCGGCGGCCTATGGTTACCCGTCGATGCCCATCGACGGCATCCTGGTCGGCACCGCTGCCATGGCGGCACTGGAGTCCACCACCTCACCCGCCGTCAAGCAGCTGCTGGTCGACACCGTCGGCACCGATGTCTGGGTTGGCGCCGGTAAAGCACAGGGCGGCATGGCATCCGGGCGCAGCCAGCTCGGCGCCGACATCCACGAGATCGACAACGCCGCGTCCCGCTGCGGTCGTCTGCTCGACGACGTCGCCGGTGACGGTGAAGCTGTCGCCGCCCGCCGCGACGAGATCATCGCCGCCATGGCCGACACCGCCAAGCCGTACTTCGGAGATGTCGCCGAGATGACCTACGCGCAGTGGCTGCGCCGGTACATCGAATTGGCCATCGGCGCAGGCGATTCGACCGCCGACACCAAGAAGGCCGATTCCCCGTGGCTGGATATCAGCTGGCGCGACCGGTTCACCGAGATGCTGCAGCGCGTCGAGGCCCGGCTGAACACCGCGGACTTCGGTCCGATCGAAACCCTGTTCGGCGCAACCGAATCCGGCGAGGCGCTGCTGGAGAACCCGGATCAGGCCATCGCGGAACTGACCGCGAAGTACCCGGATAACGACACCGTCGTGCTGCACCCCGCCGATGTGCCGTTCTTCATCACGCTGTGCAAGACGCTGGGTAAGCCCGTCAACTTCGTGCCTGTCATCGACAAGGACGTCCGCCGTTGGTGGCGCAGCGATTCGCTGTGGCAGGCACACGACGCCCGCTACACCGCCGATCAGGTGTGCATCATCCCCGGTACCGCCGCGGTGGCCGGCATCACCCGCGTCGACGAGCCGGTCGCCGACCTGCTGGACCGTTTCGAGCAGGCTGCGATCGACAACGCCCAGCGCGCCGGTATCGAACCGGTACAAGCCATCTCACGTCTGCAGGTCCGCAGCGATGTCACCGGGCCGTTGGCCCTGCTGCTCGATGCGCCCGACGTGCTGTGGGCCGGTCGCACCGCATCGAACCCGGTGCACCGGATCGCTGCGCCCGCCGACTGGCAGGTGCACGGCAGTGCCGACAAACAGAGCGCTACCGATCATTCGACCGGTGCCCGCCTTGAGGTCGTCTCCGCCGACCAGGTCGTGCTGAGCGTGCCGCTGTCGGACACCTGGATCGACATCAGGTTCACCCTGCCTGCCACCACCGTGGACGGCGGCGCGCCTGTGGTCTCCACCGACGACGCCTCGGCCGCCATGCGGTCGGTGCTGGCGATCGCCGCGGGTGTGGACGGACCCGACGCACTGCCGACCGCCCACGACGGCGCCGTCACGGTGAACGTCGACTGGGATCCCGAGCGGGTCGCCGACCACACCGGCGTCACCGCCACCTTCGGCTCGCCGCTGGCCCCGACCTTGACCGTGGTGCCCGACGCCTTGGTCGGCCGCTGCTGGCCCGCGGTGTTCGCCGCGATCGGTTCGGCGGTCACCGATTCCGGGTTCCCCGTGATCGAAGGTCTGCTCAGCCTGGTCCACCTGGACCACGCCGCCAATCTGGTCGGCGCCTTGCCCAAGCATCCCGCCGAATTGACTGTCACCGCAACGGCTTCCGTCGCCGTCGACACTGAGGTGGGGCGCGTCGTCCCGGTGTCGGTCACCGTCACCGACGCCGACGGCACCACGCTGGCCACGCTTGAGGAGCGGTTCGCGATCCGCGGGCGCACCGGTGATGTCGAACTGACCGACCCGCTGCGGGCCGGTGGCGCGGTGTCCGACAACGCCACTGATACCCCCCGTCGGCGTCGCCGCGACGTCACGATCACCGCACCGGTCGACATGCGGCCGTTCGCGGTCGTCTCCGGTGACCACAACCCCATCCACACCGACCGCGCCGCTGCGCTGCTGGCCGGCCTGGAATCGCCCATCGTGCACGGCATGTGGCTCTCGGCCGCTGCCCAGCATGTCGTCACCGCGACCGACGGCCGGGCCACCCCGCCCGCCCGCCTGGTCGGCTGGACCGCGCGGTTCCTCGGCATGGTCAAGCCCGGCGACGACGTCGACTTCCGGGTCGACCGGGTGGGCGTCGACCTCGGTGCCGAGGTGCTGGAGATCAGTGCGCGCATCGGCTCCGATCTGGTGATGTCGGCGACCGCACGACTGGCGGCGCCGAAGACCGTCTACGCGTTCCCCGGCCAGGGTGTGCAGCACAAGGGCATGGGCATGGAAGTTCGGGCCCGCTCGAAGGCCGCCCGCAAGGTGTGGGACAACGCCGACGTGTTCACTCGCGAAAAGCTCGGCTTCTCGGTGATGCATGTGGTGCGCGACAACCCGACCAGTCTGGTCGCGGCAGGCGTGCACTATCACCACCCGGAGGGCGTGCTGTTCCTGACGCAGTTCACCCAGGTCGCGATGGCGACGGTCGCGGCGGCTCAGGTTGCGGAGATGCGTGAGCAGGGCGCGTTCGTCGAGGGCGCCATCGCGTGTGGGCACTCCGTCGGTGAGTACACCGCGTTGGCCTGCGTCAGCGGCGTCTACGAGCTGGAAGCACTGCTGGAGGTGGTGTTCCAGCGCGGCTCGAACATGCACGACATCGTGCCGCGTGACGACCAGGGCCGCTCCAACTACCGCCTGGCCGCCATCCGGCCGTCGCAGATCGACCTGGACGACGCCGACGTCACCGCCTTCGTCGCCGAGGTCTCCGAGCGCACCGGTGAGTTCCTGCAGATCGTGAACTTCAACCTGCGCGGCTCGCAGTACGCCATCGCAGGCACGGTCCGCGGGCTGGAAGCGCTGGAGCAAGAAGTCGACCGACGGCGCGAATTGTCCGGCGGCAAGCGGTCGTTCATCCTGGTGCCCGGCATCGATGTGCCGTTCCACTCCAGCGTGCTGCGGGTGGGCGTCGACGATTTCCGGCGCAGCCTGGACCGCGTGATGCCCCGCGACGCTGATCCCGCACTGGTGGTCGGGCGCTACATCCCGAACCTGGTGCCGCGGCCGTTCACCCTGGACAAGGATTTCATCCAGGAGATCCGCGACCTGGTGCCCGCCGAGCCGCTCGACGAGATCCTCGCCGATTACGACACGTGGCGGAACGAGAAGCCGGTCGAATTGTGCCGGAAGATCATCATCGAGCTGCTGGCCTGGCAGTTCGCCAGCCCGGTGCGCTGGATCGAAACCCAGGACCTGCTGTTCATCGAGGAAGCCGCTGGCGGTCTTGGGATCGAACGGTTCGTCGAGATCGGCGTGAAGTCGGCGCCGACCGTCGCGGGCCTGGCGACCAACACGCTCAAGCTGCCCGAATACGCCCACAGCACAGTGGAAGTGCTCAACACCGAGCGCGACGCCGCCGTGCTGTTCGCCAACGACAGCGATCCGGAAGAGGAACCACAGGCCGAGGAAGATGCAGCGGCTCCGGCGGCGGACAGTGCACCGGTGCCCGAAACCGCCGCTGCCGCACCGGCTCCCGCGGCCGCCCCGTCCGGTGGACCCCGTCCCGACGACCTGACCTTCGACGCGGCCGATGCCACCGTGGGCCTGATCGCCCTGTCGGCCAAGATGCGGCTGGATCAGATCGAGGCGCTGGATTCCATCGAGTCCATCACCGACGGTGCGTCCTCACGGCGCAACCAGTTGCTGGTCGATCTCGGTTCCGAGTTGAACCTCGGTGCCATCGACGGTGCCGCGGAAGCGGACCTGGCCGCGCTCAAGGGTCAGGTCAGCAAGCTGGCCCGGACGTACAAGCCGTTCGGTCCGGTGCTCTCGGATGCCATCAACGATCAGCTGCGGACCGTCTTCGGACCGTCCGGCAAGCGGCCGGCCTATATTGCCGAACGCGTTGCCAAGGCATGGGAATTGGGCGCGGGCTGGAGCAAGCACGTCACCCTCGAGGTCGCGCTCGGCACCCGTGAGGGATCCAGCGTCCGTGGCGGCAGCCTCGGTGGGTTGCACGAGGGTGCGCTGGCCGATGTGGCCGCCGTGGACAAGGTGATCGATGCCGCTGTCACCGCGCTCGGCGCTCGTAAGGGTGTTGCCGTGGCACTGCCGTCCGCGGCGGGTGCCGCAGGCGGCGTGGTCGATTCCGCGGCGCTGACCGAATTCGCCGAGACGGTGACCGGTCCCGACGGCGTCCTGGCGTCGGCGGCCCGGATGGTCCTGGGTCAGCTCGGACTCGACATTCCGGTGTCGGCTCCGGAGAAGTCCACCGACGCCGAGCTCGTCGAGCTGGTGTCGGCTGAACTCGGTTCGGATTGGCCACGTTTGGTGGCCCCGGCGTTCGATGCCAAGAAGGCCGTCGTGTTCGACGACCGCTGGGCCAGTGCCCGTGAGGACCTGGTCAACATCTGGCTCACCGACGAGGACGAGGTCGACGCCGATTGGCCGCGGCTGTCCGAGCGGTTCGAAGGGGCCGGCCATGTGGTTGCCACCCAGGCGAACTGGTGGCAGGGTCGGTCGCTGGCGGCAGGCAAGAACGTGCACGCCTCGCTGTTCGGGCGGATTGCCGCCGGGGCGGAGAACCCCGGTAAGGGCCGCTACACCGATGAGGTGGCCGTGGTGACGGGCGCCTCCAAGGGCTCGATCGCCGCGTCGGTGGTTGCGCAGCTGCTCGAAGGCGGCGGCACCGTCATCGCGACGACCTCCAAGCTCGACGATGCCCGGCTGGGCTTCTACAAGAAGCTTTACCGCGACAACGCTCGCTTCGGCGCGACCCTGTGGGTGGTGCCCGCCAATATGGCGTCGTACACCGACATCGATGCGCTGTCCGACTGGGTCGGCAGTGAGCAGATCGAAAGCCTTGGACCGCAGTCGATTCACGTCAAGGACGCGCAGACACCGACCTTGCTGTTCCCGTTCGCCGCGCCGCGGGTGTCCGGGGATCTTTCCGAGGCAGGTTCTCGTTCCGAGATGGAGATGAAGGTGCTGCTGTGGGCCGTGCAGCGGCTCATCGGTGGGCTGTCCAGCATCGGTGCCGAGCGCGATATCGCGTCGCGGTTGCACGTGGTGCTGCCCGGCTCGCCCAACCGCGGCATGTTCGGCGGTGACGGCGCTTACG
>JBEVHL010000518.1:0-7500 GCA_040511255.1 Mycobacterium sp.
GCCTCCAGGCAGGCAAACGGATACCCGGTGTCATGATCGTTCAAGATCAGTACCGCCGACGCCCGCGGAAACCCGGCCGCCACATTCTCCGGGAAACTGGAAATCCACTTCAACCCATCCACCCGGGACGGCCCGCCAATCGAGGCCGGCAACGCAATAATCCGAGACGACGGGCGATCGGGGAAACGCAGAAAATACGACGGCGGATTCACCGAATCCCCGGCACCATGCAGCCGGTAGGTCGCCTCCACCAGCTCCACAATCTCCCTCTCTTGCCCCTGCAGCACCCGCTGCACCTGGACTCCAGGAATCACCGCGAACGGGGGCACCGTTGCCCGCTCGGCCCCTTCGCGCGCTGTCGCAGCCGAAAGCGTGGTAGTCATGCCGGCCTCACCTCATTGGTGGGCGAGGCATCGGAAAGGCGTACCGGTTCGGCCATCCCGACGAGGATCTCGCGCGGCCCTTCGTAGGCCTCCCTGCTGTGTGCGGTGCGGATGTTGTCGACCAGCATCAGGTCACCGGCCTGCCACGGCTCCCGCACGGTATTGGCCTCATAGACCGCGTTGATCATTTCCACAATCTCCTCGGTGAGCGGCTCGCCGTTGCCGAAGCGGGTGTTGAACGGCAGCCCGTCGGCGCCGTACATGTCCACCAGGTACTCACGCACTTCGGGATCGATCGTCCACTCGTTGAGGAAGGCGATCTGGTTGAAGAAGCAGCGTTTCCCGGTCATCGTGTGCCGCACCACGGCGCTGCGGCGTTGCCAGGTGCCCAGTTCGCCGTCGGGTTGCCACTCGAAGCCGATCGCGTTGGCACGGCAGTAGCTCTCGATAGCGCCGTGGTCCTCGGTGCCGAACGCCTCCGCCAGGGTCGCCCCGATCTCGTCGTTGTAGCTACGGGTGAGAATCCAACCGTCCCGCTCGAACCGTTCGGTCAGGTCCTTGGGCAGCGCCTCCAGCACGGTCGGCGAATCGGACACCGCGGTGGCTCCGCCGCGGGTGGGGGCGCCGAGGCAGGCGAACAGCAGCAGGCTGGGGATCTCGAGCCGGTAGCTCAGCTCGTGGTGCATACACATCGGCTGGTTCGCCGGCCAGGTCGCGGACGAGTACACCCCGTCGGCATAAACCTGCCGGCGAGCGAAGGCCTCCTTCTCGGTCATCAGGCTGGTCGCCAGCCGCCGGAAGACCGCGGTGGTCTGGGTGGCGTCACGCAGCCCGAGGCCACGGACCAAGACCGCGCCATGCTCCGCCACGACGGCCCGCAATGCGTCCCGGTGTTCGGCGGCCCAGCCGGGCGCGTCGCCGGTGGCCTCGGCTCGAAAGATCGGAGGCTTGCCAGGCTGCAGTTCCATATCGAGCAGTGACGTCAGGGGTAACGACGACATCTGGACTCCCTTTCAGTTTGACGGTTATTGAGAAGCCAACATTCCGGCGGACTGCAGGACGGCGTGCCCCGCCTCGGCCGGACGGGTACGCGGGAAGTAGTGACCGCCGTCGGCGAGCTCGTGCAGCTCGACGTGTTCGGCCAGCAGCTCCCAGTCGCGGTGGCGTGTCCGGAATCCCGCCGTCGCGGGGTCGTCCGCAGCGACCACCACGGTGACCGGCGCGGACAGCCGTTCCGGTGGCGGATTGTCCAGGACATCGGCGAAATAGCGGTTCGCCGACACGTAGTCGTGGCGGTACGCGGCGCCGACATGCTCGGCGCGCTCCGCGTCCAGCTCGCCGAGCTCGGTGTAGCCGCTGTCCGCGGTCAGCCGCGCGGAAATCTCGGCGTTGCTGCGTTCCCCGAGTTCGGTGACGGCAGCGCGCCGGTCGGCAGCGGCACCGAGCAACTGCGCGCCGAGGAACACCCGCGGCACAGTGGTCCCGGCTCGCTGCAGCCGCCGGGCCGTCTCAACTGCGAGGGCGGTGCCGGAGGAGTGTCCCCACAGCAGCACAGTGGTCAGTCCGCGCCGGTTGATCTCGGCAACCACGCGGTCGACAACTTTGGCCAACGGCGCGAACGACTCTCTTGTGGTCCCAACATCGTGACCAGGCAGTTCGACGGCATACACCGCAAGACCGCTACCGCGCAACGCCTTCGCCACCGGCTGGAAGTTCACCGCGTTGCCGCCGGCATACGGAAAGCACACGAGGGCGCCGTGCTGGCCACCGTTCGATTCCGACCCATTTGATTCGGACAGGGCCTGCAGCAGCCCGGACTGCCCATTGGACCTGCCGTCCACGACGCCCGCCAGGTCCGCGAGGATCGGATGCGCAGTGACCTCCTTGAGGGAGACCGCCCGGCCCAAGTTGACCGCCAGTTTCACCGCCGACAGTGAGGTGCCGCCGCGATCGAAGAAGTGGTCGTTTCGGCCGATCTGCTCCTGCGGAATACCGAGCACCTTCGCCCAAGCCGCCGCCAACCGCTGCTCGGTCGACGTAGCCGGAGCGTCGTAGTCGTCCTCGACGACGCTGAGCTCCCCGGCCAGCACCGTCAGCGTCTTCTTGTCGATCTTGCTGTTGGCCGTCAGCGGCAAACGCTCCCGCCAGTGAAAGGCCGACGGAACCATGTACTCCGGCAACGACTCACCCAACCGGTCCCGCAACACCTCGATGTCGAGCGGGCGCTGGCTGGAATAGAAAGCCACCAGATGCTTGCTCTGATCGGCCCGGACTACAACCACCACCGCGCCGTCGCGAACCCCCGGCACCCGCAACAAGGTGTTCTCGATCTCACCAAGCTCAATCCGGAAACCACGAATCTTCAACTGGGAATCCCGACGGCCCAAAAACTCCAACTTCCCATCCGGCCGCCACCGACCATGATCACCACTGCGGTACCGGCGCCGGCCGTCGGGATCGGTCAAAAACGCCGCCCGGGTGCGTTCCGGATCATTGATGTAGCCGCGGCCCACACACACCCCAGAAAAAACGATCTCACCAGGCGCACCCAGCGGCACCGGCGCCAGGCACTCATCAACCACATCGATCTGCACATTGTTGATCGGACGACCCAGCAACACCCGATCCGGCACCCGGTCCATCACCTCATGGTTAGTGTCATCCGATGTCTCGGTCAGCCCGTAGGCATTGACCAGCTTGATTCCGGGCTGTGAGGCGAACCAACGCTGCGTCAGCTCCCACTTCAATGCCTCACCCGTGACCGACACGCAGCGCAGGTCCGGCAACGGCCGAGGGTCGCGGTCCAGGTAGGAGAGCACGACCTCCAGGTACGACGGCACCACCTGCATCACGTTGACCTGGCCCTCGATGATCGTGTCGAGGAATCGCTGCACGTCCAAGATCACCTCCTGCTCCACGACCAGGGTTCGGCCGCCCACCAGCAGCGCCGAAACCAGTTGCCACAGTGAGATGTCGAAACATTGCGGTGCGGTCTGGGCCACCACCGATCCCTCGCTGATCCCCAGGTCGTCGATCTTGGCGAACAGGTGGTTGACCATGCCGGCGTGCTCACACATCGCACCCTTCGGCTCACCAGTCGAACCGGACGTGAAATAGATATAGGCCAGCTGATCCGGGGCGACCCTGATGCCGAGATTGCCGTCTGGATGGTCCTCCTCACAGCCCGCATCGATGAACAGCGTCTGGGCGTCGGGCAGCGACTTGACAGCCTGGTCGAGGGTGGCGGTGCTACCCGGTTGGGTCAACACGAGCTGGCAGCCGGCACGGGAGAGCATTCTCTCAATCCGATCAGCCGGAAAATGTGGCTCGATTGGCAGATACGCCCCACCAGCCTTGAAGACCGCCAGCACCGCGGCCAACCAATCCAAATTCCGCTCGGTCACCACCGCCACCACACCCTCACGGCGCAGCCCGCACGCCAACAACGCCCGAGCGAGCCGGTTAGCACGGCCGTTGAGCTGTCCGTACGTCAGGATCCGGTCGCCGCACACAGCGGCCACCCGGTCCGGATGCGCCGCCACCTGCTGCTCAAACAACTCATGCACCCGGCAGTCCGGCAGTTCCCGCCTCCGCCCGGCCAACCCTTCCAGCTGAAAATGGCGCTCCTCGTCGGACAGCAGGCTCTGTTGTCGGTGCTCGGCAACCAGATCCGCGACGATCAGCTCCAGCGCCCTCAGGTGGTAGCCGACGATCCTGGCTGCGCCGTCCGCATCCAACACCTCGGTTCGGTGCCGCAGTCTCAGTACCAACTCGTCGCGCCGCCGCGTGATCCCCAGCCGTAGCACGGTGTCCTCGCCGAGGTCGCCGTCCACACCATTCGAGTCGAAAACGGTTTCAAATTCCGGTCCCGTCACGCCTAGCTCGCGTCTGAGCTCGTCCACCGGAAAGTCCGCATGCGACAGCAGCTGCGTCTCGACGCGGTCAGTGTCGAGCACCAGCTCGCGCCACGACCGCGCCTCCGTCGTAAGGCGGCACGGCAACGGTCCGAGGCCGCTCCCACCGATGTAGCCGGTCGTGACCTGGCGCTCGCCGGACAGCCCGGAGAGTACCTTGGCATGCGCAGCCAACAACACCGAACTGAGCGGCACGTCCAGCTCGAACGCCAGCCGGCGCAACGCCGTCACGAGGTCGTCAGAGACCTTCGCTTCATGCTCGGCTGTGCCCGCCGCCGGATCAAAGGTCCACCGCGGGATTGCGGTGAACCCGCCCGCGACGAGCACGCCACGCCAGAACTCGCGATCCGTCTCAGTCATTACGTCCATGGAGTTCCCTCACCCGCGGGTGCCCACCGCGACCAGTTGTCGATCTCGAATCTCATAGGCCGGGTTGCCGCCCCACCGCGCGCCGGCTGGGACCTGTTCACCCTTCATCAGGAAGGAATCGGTGGTGAGCTCGGCACCGTCACCAATCGTCACGCCGTAATGGACGAGGGTGCCGGTCCCGAGGGTTACGTTGGAGCCTAGGGTCGAGTAGTCCGATTTGAAGATGCCGTCCTCCTGCGAGTGGCATTGGATCCAGCTTGTCTCGTTGAGCGTGCAGTCATCGCCGACGGCGACCAGCTTCCGCTCCGTCATAGCGCAGCCGTCGTTGAAAACCCGGCGGCCGATCCGGGTACCCACTCGGCGCAAGATCATGTTGATGAACGGGGTGCCAACGAAAGCGGTGAGATATGGCGTCGACGGCACCTTCCAGTACCGTTCGTGGCGCCACATCGCGGGCTCGTAGATCGAGCAGAACACAGGTCGCACGGGATTGAACCGCGTGACGATCCGTTCGACCAAGATCCAGTACGCGATGCCGAGCACAGCGGCAAGCACAAGGTCCAACAGGATTGCTGCCGCACCCCATGAGGCGTAGAAGTCCCCCGCGACGCCCATCAGCACAGTGAGCATGAAAAAGAAGAACCACCGCGCGAACAGACACCACAGGATGGTGGCAAGGTTGTGTCTGTTCTTGGCGGCGAGGAGGCGGCGGGACTCCTCCCCCTGCATCAGGTGATCGAAGCTGCTGTCGCGCTCGACCGACCGCGGGATCTCGAAGGCTGGGGAGCCCAGCAGCCCGACATTCTCTCGGACGTTCCCGCTGATCGGCACCATGACCTTCGTCGCGAGCAGGCAGTTGTCGCCCGTCTTGCTTCGCGGCGGATAGGCGATGCCGTTGCCGAGGTAGTTGCGTTCTCCGATGGACGTCCGCGACAGCCGGAAGGTCGTGGTCGAGAACTCCGCGTTCATCATCGACAGCGCGTCGGCGACCATCGTTCCACTGCCGACGGAGCTCAGGTACGGGCTCTCATGCTTGACGTTGCCGCCGAAGTTCGCGCCGGTCTGTACGACCTTTCCGAGGTCGTACCCGATGCCGCGCAGGTAGTGCACGATCCAGGAACTGTCGCCGACGAGATTGCTCAAGACCTTGGCGTTCGTCAAACGCACGATCCACCGATGGATCCCATAGTGGAAGCCGTACAGGCGGTATACCTTGTTGGGCCTAATGAGCCGGTTCAGCAGGCGCGGGACAGTCGTCACGACGACGAAGCCGACGAGCAGCGAGCCAAAGTACAGCACAGAGGACACGATCAAGGCGTCGCGGTAGAACGTCCAACTGGAGAAGGCACCGGTCCCCTCAGCCATCAGCTCATTCAGCCTGGGGACCTCGACCAACAACAAGCTGAGCCCGCCGATCCCCAGCGGCAGGTACACAAGCAACAGAGTCAGCAGTTGCATGACGGCGTAGGCGGCACGCCGCACGGGACCGCAACTAGCCGGAAAAACCGTTAAGAAGTTGTCCGCCAAGGTCTGCTGCCCTGGGGTTCCGTGCCAGCGTTCGCCGTCGGGCACGGCCTGCCCGGCGTGTAGCGAGGACGCATGGCCCAACTGGGTCCCGTCGCCCATCGAGGTCTCGATGTCGATGACCGTTGCCTCGCTGATCACCGCGTTCTTCCCGATGGTGATGGCGCCGACCTGGATGAACCCCGCGTGTGCTCGATAGCCGTTGATAAATGAGTCTTTACGGATCACCGTGCCATCACCGATAGTCAGCAGATCAGTGCAAATTGGCACGTGTGTCGAGAAGATCACAACGCCGCGTCCGATCTTCGCGCCCAGCGCCCGCAGGTAAAGGCTGAACAGCGGCGAACCCGTGAACAGCACAATCGGGTTCCGCCGCACCAGCGTCTTGACAACCCAAAACCGTACATACGCCAGACTCCAGATGCGGATCTGCATTGGTTTCCATCGGCCGATCAGGATCCACTTCGCCAGAATCGGAACAGTGAACAAGAACAGGAACATTGCGCAGCCGGAAAGCACCGACCGGAGATAGATGTCGAGCGCACCTGAGCCCGCCGAAATCCACTCATATCCCTGAGCGGTCACCAGCGCAGCCAGATAGGAATATCCCAGAAAAATCAACAGCTGCAGGGCCCCACAGACCACGACCTGCAGTGTTCCCGCCCCTTTCGGCACCTCGACCGAGGTCGCAGCTGGCGACTCCACAACAACAGGGGCGGTATCCCCCAGTGCCGTAGCCAGACCTGTAATCGTGGGATGCTGGTAAATGTCCTTGATCGATACCGACGGCAGGTCCGGCCGCTTTCTGACCCGGGCACAGAACCGGGCCATCACCATTGAATCCGCGCCCAGATCATCGAAGAAGTTGCTGTCCGCCGACACCCGCTCTACGCCCATGACATCCGCGAGCATGTCGGCGAAGACCCGCTCGACGGGCATAGGCGCGGTGTCCGCGAGCGCTGTGGCCAGGCTTTGGATCGTGGGGTGTTGGTAGATGTCCTTGATCGACACCGCCGGCAGATCAGGCCGCTTCCGAACCCGAGCACAGAACCGGGCCATCACCATCGAGTCGGCGCCCAAGTCATCGAAGAAGTTGCTGTCCACCGACACCCGTTCCACACCCATGACCTCAGCCAGCACCTCAGCGAAGGCGCTCTCGGTGCTCGACTCTGGGCGAGCGCCGAGGACCTGTGTGGTGGACGAATCAGCCAGATCGGCTGTCAAGTCACCAAGAGCTACTTGCACCATGTGAGCTCCTTGAACAAGAAGTCGACGAACTCGTGATTGCTCGGCAAGTCATGTGATCAGCG
>JBEVHL010000519.1:0-11913 GCA_040511255.1 Mycobacterium sp.
TCTGGTGGGCCATCGCGGAAACGTTGGCACCTTAGATGGCGATCTCATGGTGTACCCGGCAAAAATGACTCGGCAATGTGGCACCGACTAGGCTGCTGCGGTCGGGGCAAAAGGAGCTAAAACAATGATTCGCCATGCTGTTACCGCAATCCTGGTGGGAGCGTGCGTGAGTGGGACTGCACTGCTCGGTGCCGCGAGCGCGGGGGCCACCCCTGAGGACGATCAGTTCGCCGCCGCGGTTGCGGAACTGGGCATCCCGGCCGAACCCGGAGTCAGCCTGCCCGATGTCGGGCACAGTATCTGCAACATGCTGACCACGGGTCTGCAGGGCGCCGTGAATCCGGTGCCGGTGATCCGCGGTGTGGTGAGCCACGTCCAGGCCGGCGGACTCAGCCGCGCGCAGGCCGGCAGCCTGGTGCGGGCCGCCACCGTCGCCTACTGCCCGGAACACGCTGCGCTGCTCGGGCGCTAGCCTTCCCACCTGCGGGGTTACTCAACGGCCGGGATGACCTCGGCGGCAAGGCGTTCCAGCTGTTCGCGGTCCTCGGTGACGTCTGCGCCCAGCGGGTTCAGCAGCACCATCTGCGCTCCCGCGGCGACAACGGCGCGGACGGCGTCGGCGATCTGTGCGGGCGTGCCGGACACCGCAACGTCGCCATTGGCCGATCGCGGCCCGTAGATGCGGTTCATCCCGGCCAGCATCCGCTCGCGGGCCCGCTCGGGATTGTCGTCGACGATCAGATATAACCGCTTGGCGATCGTGAACGACGCGGGATCCTTGCCCTGCTGATCGAGTTCGCGCCGCACCCCGGCGGCGACGTCCGCGAAGTCCGCGGTGGTCGATGACCCGGCGCCCATGAACGCATCGCCCAACCGGACGGCGCGGGCCAGCGCCTTGGGGGCGTGACCGCCGAACCACAGCGGCGGGTGGGGGCGCTGGATGGGCTTGGGCACCACGGTCACATCCCGCACGTCACGGAACCGACCGTGGAACGTCACCGCAGGCTCGTCGGACCAGGCCGCCTTCATCAACTCCAGCCCCTCGGTGAACGAGCTGATGAACGTCGACCGGTCCACCCCGAAGGCGTCGAACTGCCGGAAACCGCCTCCCGGCGCGACACCGAGGTCGAGCCTGCCGTGCGACAGCCGGTCGACGGCGGTCGCGATTGAGGCCAGCTGCAGCGGATCGTGCAGCGACGTGATCAGCACCGCCACCCCCAGCCGCAGTCGCTCGGTACAGGCGGCGGCGTAGGCCAGCAGTTCCATCGGCGCGAGCAACGGGCCCGCTCCGATGGTCTGCTCCAACGTCCAGCCGCCCTCGAAGCCCAGTTCTTCTGCCCTGCGCAGAAAGGCCTGCACGCCGGCCCCGTCGAATCCGTCCACATCAAGCTGGGGAATTGAGATCGCGAACCTCATCTGATCACGGTACGACGGCAGGCTGGCAGCCCCGCAGCTCCCGCGGCCGTCGGTACGCTCGAAGGCATGTTCGCTCTCTCCGGCATCCCCGGTTTCGACGATGTCCGCGCACTGGCCCGGCAGGTGGACACCGCCCGCCACCACGGCGTGCCCAACGGCGCCATCCTGGAACTCGACCTGCAGACCGTGCCCGCGGAGACCAGTGGGTTCGACCCGCTGACCATCCTGGCCGGCATCACCGGGGCCAACCGGCCGCTGTTGCTGCGTGAAGCGGTGGCCGCCATCCACCGGGCGGCCGAAGATCCTCGGGTCGCCGGACTGATTGCCCGCATCCAGATCCCGGCGGCCTCGGCAGGCCCGGTGCAGGAACTGCGGGAGGCCATCGCGGCCTTCACCGCGGTGAAACCGTCGCTGGCGTGGGCGGAGACCTACCCGGGCACACTGTCGTACTACCTGGCCTCGGCCTTCGGCGAGGTCTGGATGCAGCCGTCGGGCACGGTCGGCCTGGTCGGCTTCGCCACCAATGCGTTGTTCCTGCGCGACGCCCTGGGCAAGGCCGGTATCGAGGCCCAGTTCATCGCCCGGGGCGAATACAAGTCGGCGGCAAACACTTTCACCGAAGGCAGCTACACCGACGCGCACCGTGAGGCCGATACCGCGCTGGTGCAGAGTCTGCACAACCAGGTGATGCAGGCCGTCGCCGACGCCCGCCACCTCGACCTCGCCGCGATCGATGCGCTGGCCGACCGGGCGCCGCTGCTGCGCGACGACGCCGTCACCGGCGGCCTGGTGGACCGGATCGGGTTCCGTGACGAGGCCTACGCGCGGATTGCGCAAACCGTTGGCGCCGAAGGGATCTCACCAGAATCCGAGAATGTTGACGCCGACGCGGGCGCCGACGGCGACGATGCGCCGCCGCGGCTGTTCCTGTCGCGCTACGCCAAGGCCACCGCCGGTGGCGGGTCGCCGCTGCCGGGCCTGAGCGGACGGAAGGCGAAGCCGACCATCGCGGTGGTCACGTTGGCCGGACCGATCGTCAGCGGCCGCGGCGGCCCGCAGCTGTCGCCGTTCGGAAACTCCAGTGCCGGCGGCGACACCATCGCCGCGGCCATCCGCGAGGCTGCCGCCAACGACGACGTCACGGCCATCGTGCTGCGGGTGGACAGTCCGGGCGGTTCGGTGACCGCATCGGAGACCATCTGGCGCGAGGTCGTCCGGGCCCGCAAGGCCGGCACTCCGGTGGTGGCGTCGATGGGTGCGGTGGCGGCATCAGGCGGCTACTACGTCTCGATGTCGGCCGACGCGATCGTCGCCAACCCGGGCACCATCACCGGCTCGATCGGGGTGGTGACCGGCAAGCTGGTGGCCCGAGACCTGAAGGACAAGTTGGGCGTCGGCATCGACGGCGTGCGGACCAACGCCAACGCCGATGCCTGGTCGATCAACGCGCCGTTCACCCCGGAGCAGCACGCGCACGTCGAGGCCGAGGCCGACCTGTTCTACACCGATTTCGTCGAGCGGGTCGCGCACGGCCGCGAGCTCAGTGTCGAGGCGGTCGACCAGGTGGCCCGCGGCCGGGTGTGGACCGGCGCCGATGCGTTGGCGCACGGACTGGTCGACGAATTGGGCGGCCTGCGGACCGCGATCCGACGGGCGAAGGTGCTCACCGGTCTGCAGGAAGACGACGAGGTCAAGATCGTGAACTATCCCGGCTCGTCGCTGCGGGACATGCTGCGGCCACGCCAGTCGTCGCAGCCGGCGGCGGCCTCGGTGTCCGACGCGGTCGGCGCACTGCTGGGCAGTTCGGTGGCCGGGCTGCTCAGCCAGGCGCAGCGGTCGGTGACCGGTGCGAATGTGCTGTGGCTGGGGGAGTCGCGCTTCTAACCGCTACTGCCCGAAAGTGGCGCTGACATAGATGATTTCGCCCATCGGGCTGTCTTCCTGGGCGGTGGCCGGGTTGAGTCCGAGGCGGCCGAACAGCTCGGCCCGCGGGGAACCCGTGCTCTGCCAACCTTTTTCGGTCAGATACTCCATCACGTGGCTGCGCTCACCGGCGTACACCAGCGTGGACATGTCGATGTCCAAGCCCTGGTCGCGCAGCGGTGCGGACATCTCGCGGGCCTTCTCGGCGTCGAAATTCGCGATGCCGGGCACGTATTCGGTGGCGACCGCGCTGCCCGGCGCCGACTGCGCGGTGATCTGGTCGAACAGCCGGTCCTGAGCCTCGGGTGGCAGATAGATCAGCAGACCTTCGGCCAGCCACGCCGTCGGTGCGCTCGGATCGAACCCCGCTGCCGCCAGGGCCGCGGGCCAGTCGTCGCGCAGGTCGATCGCGACCGTGCGACGGGTCGCGGTCGGTTCGGCGCCAAGACCGGCCAGCGTCTGCGTCTTGAACTCGATCACCTGAGGCTGGTCGATCTCGTAGACCACGGTGCCGTCGGGCCACGACAACCGGTAAGCCCTGGCGTCCAGACCGGAGGCCAGGATGACCACCTGACGCACCCCGGTGTTCGTCGCCGTCAACAGATAATCGTCAAAGAACTTGGTGCGCACCACCATTTCGTTGATCATCGCTTCGACGCGCTCGGGTGAACTGTTCGGCATCTGCGACAGGTCCAAGGTCCCGTCGATCATGCCGGTGAAGAAGTCCAGCCCCACCGCGCGCACCAGCGGCGCGGCGAACGGATCGTCGATCAGACCGCGCGGGTCGGCCGTCGCGATGGCCCGGCCGGCGGCCACCATCGTCGCGGTGGCCCCGACGCTCGACGCCAGGTCCCAGGTGTCGTCATCCGTGCGGGCCATCTACGTCAACGTCGCAGACAGGTACCCGGCGCTGGAAGCCAGGCGGGCCAGCTCGTCATCTGCCATCTCGAAACCGTTGGCCGCGAACGCTTCCTGCGACGTTTGGGTGGTGACGGCCCACCCCTGTGCGGTCAGATAATCCGCCGCGGTGTTGCGCTCCCCGGTGTAGAACAGGTCGGCGAGGTCGATGTTGGACCCGCTGAGCCGGGAGCGTTCGGTGAGCTTCTGCGCCCAGTCGTCGGGGAGTTCCGACATGTCCATGTGTTCGGTCGCCAACCTGCTGCCCGGGGCGCTGAGGGCGGTGATGTTGTCGAACAACCGGTCTTGGGCCTCGGGCGGCAAGTAGATGAGGAGACCTTCGGCGATCCATGCCGTGGGTGCGGACGGGTCGAAGCCGGCGTCGGTGAGTGCGGCAGGCCAGTCGTCGCGCAGGTCGACGGCCACGGTGCGCCGCGTCGCAGCGGGGGCCGCGTTCAGCCCGGCCAGCGTCGTGGTCTTGAACTCGATGACCTGCGGCTGATCCACCTCGTAGACCACGGTGCCCGTCGGCCACGACAGCCGATAGGCTCTGGTGTCCAGGCCGGCGGCCAGGATCACCGCCTGCTGGATGCCCGCCGCGGCGGCGGCGAGGAAGAAGTCGTCGAAGAACCTGGTGCGCACCGTGATCTGCTCGTTCATCGCCTGCACATTCAGCTGGCCCTCGGCCGCGCCGAGAGATTCACCGTCGAGCATCCGGACGAACGGGTCCAGGCCCACCGCCCGGACCAGGGGTTCGGCGAAGGGGTCGTCGAGCATGGCATCGGGGCCCTTGGACGCCATCGCCCGGGACGCTGCCACTGCCGTCGCGGTGGCGCCGACGCTGGACGCCAGGTCCCAGCTGTCACCTTCTGCTCTGCTGGAGGTGTTGTCTGCCATGGAATCTCCTTACGTGCGGATAGCGGTGACGGCGACCGAGTCACGCAGTGGTGCCATCGACGCGTTGTCGGGGAACTGCCTGCCGTAGTGGGCGAAGACGTCAGATCTGGTGCGGGTGGTGACATCCCAACCGCGGGCGCGTAGATAGTCGACCACGTGGTTGCGTTCGCCCTTGTAGAACAGCTCGCCGATGTCCATATCGAAGCCCTGATCGCCCCACTGGCCGATCAGGTCCTTGGCCCGCTCACCCAGGGTGGCGCCGAAGTTGCCGCCGTGGAATTCGGTGGCCACCCGGCTGCCCGGCGCGGACAGCTCGGTGATGTTGTCGAACAGGCGGTCCTGGGCGTCCGGCGGTAGATACATCAGCAGTCCTTCAGCGCTCCACGCCGACGGTCTGTTCGGGTCAAAACCGCTGTCGCGCAACGCGGCCGGCCAGTCGTCGCGCAGGTCGACGGCCACCACCCGGCGTTCGGCGGTGGGTTCGGCGCCCAGCGCCGTCATGGTCGTCGTCTTGAACTCGACGACGCGGGGCTGATCGAGTTCGTAGACCACCGTCTTGGCGGGCCACGGCAGCCGGTAGGGCCGTGAGTCCAGACCGGCGGCCAGGATCACCGCCTGGTCGATGCCGGACCCGGTGGCTTCGGTGAAGAAGTCGTCGAAGAACCGGGTGCGCACTGACATGGTGTCGACCATCAGCCGGATACCGTCGGCCGCCTCGCCGGTCTGGCCCGGACCGATCGGCAGGTCGATGTCACCGTCGACCAATTTGGTGAAAAAGTCGATCCCGACCGCCCGCACCAGGGGAGCGGCGTACGGGTCGTCGATGATCGCGCCGGGTTCGACGCTGGCCAACGCGCGGGCCGCCGCAACCATGGTCGCGGTCACCCCGACGCTGGAGGCCAGATCCCAGGTGTCGGCGTCAGACCTGCCGGAGTTCGATGCCATCGGCGGGCCTCAGTTCGTCGCGCTGACGTAGACGACGTCTCCGAAGCCGGGATCGTCGCCGTCGGCGGGTACTTCGAGACCGTTCTTGGCCAGCAGGTCCCTGGCGCTGACGCTGGTGGTCGTCCAGCCGTGGCCCTGCAGGTAGGTGGTCACCTCGGCGCGGTCGCCGAGGAACACCAGTTCGCTGAAGTCCATGTCGAAGCCCTGGGCCCGCCAGTGTGCGGAGACGCTCTGCATCTTCTCCCGGACTTCGGCCTCGTCGGCGTCGTTGATACTCGGCACACTCTCGGCGCCGATCTGGCTGCCGGGAGCACTGAGTTCGGTGATGGTGTCGAGCAACTTGTCCTGGGCCTCAGGCGGCAGGTAGCCGAACAGCCCCTCGGCGATCCAGGCGGTCGGTGCGGTCGGGTCGAACCCGGCGCCCTTCAGTGCGGTGGGCCAGTCGTCGCGAAGGTCGATCGCGACGGTCCGCAGATCGGCGGTCGGCAGCGCGCCCAACCCGGCCAGTGTCTCGGTCTTGAAGGCGATCACCGCGGGCTGGTCGATCTCAAAGACCACGGTGCCCGCCGGCCAGGACAGCCGGTAGGCCCGGGCGTCCAGCCCCGAGGCCAGGATCACTGCCTGGCGGATACCGGCGTTTCCGGCGTCGGTAAAGAAGTCGTCGAAGAACCGGGTGCGGGCGGCCATCCCGTCGGAGAAATTACGGAAGCCCGTTTTGCCGGCTCCGGCGCCGTCGGTGTCGAGCACAGCCGGGTCGAGTTCACCGCTGGCCATCCGGGTGAAGAAGTCGACGCCGACTGCCCGTACGAGTGGCTCGGCGAACGGGTCGTCGATGACGGCGTTGGGTTCCTTGCTGGCGACCGCGCGCGCCGCGGCCACCATGGTCGCCGTGGCGCCCACGCTCGAAGCCAGATCCCAGGTGTCGTTCTCGGTGCGTGCCATATGTTGACTCCTTGCGACCCGCGGCCCTCGCCGACCGGTTCGCCGCTGTTAATTAGTTGATATAACCAGTCAACGGCGAGGGTACGCTCGGCAGCCTGAGAGGCCGCTGTGGGTTCGGTGGGCACATTCGGATGAGTGGTTTAACTAGGCCAACTGTTACTCTCGTAGACTGTTTGACGCGTGAGTCCGCAGGTCGTGAGGCCTGCCGGTTTCGGCGCAAGACGCAGGACTAACAAACGCTGGCCAGGCCAGCCCCAATGGCACGCCGCGATAGAGCCCGGCTGCCCAGGAGGAAGAGTGCTCTCGGCTTTCATCTCTGCGCTGCGGACACCCGACCTGCGGCGAAAGATTCTGTTCACGCTGGGCATCGTTATCCTCTACCGCGCCGGTGCATCACTGCCGTCGCCAGGGGTCAACTACCGCAACGTGCATCAGTGCATCGAGCAGGTCAGCGGCGGCGACGCCGGGCAGATCTACTCCCTGATCAACTTGTTCTCCGGTGGCGCGCTGCTGCAGCTGACGGTGTTCGCCGTGGGCGTGATGCCCTACATCACGGCGAGCATCATCGTGCAGCTGCTCGGTGTGGTCATTCCGCGCTTCGAGCAACTGCGTAAAGAAGGCCAGTCCGGCCAGGCCAAGATGACGCAGTACACCCGCTACCTCACGGTGGCGCTGGCGATTCTGCAGGCCACCAGCATCGTGGCGCTGGCCTCCAGCGGCAACCTGCTGCAGGGCTGCACGCTGTCCATCATCAATGACCAGAGCATATTCGCGCTGATCGTCATCGTGCTGGTGCTGACCGCAGGCGCCGTCCTGGTGATGTGGATGGGCGAGCTGGTCACCGAGCGTGGCATCGGCAACGGCATGTCGCTGATGATCTTCGCCGGCATCGCCGCCCGCATCCCCTCCGAAGGCAAGTCCATCCTGGACAGCCGCGGCAACCTCGTCTTCGCCGCCGTCTGCGTCGCTGCGCTGCTGATCATCATCGGTGTGGTGTTCGTCGAGCAGGGCCAGCGCCGTATCCCGGTGCAGTACGCCAAGCGCATGGTGGGCCGCCGGATGTACGGCGGCAGCTCGACCTACCTGCCGCTGAAGGTCAACCAGGCCGGCGTCATCCCCGTGATCTTCGCGTCGTCGCTGATCTACATCCCGCACCTGGTCACTCAGCTGATCGAAAGCGGAAGCAGCAACCCGGGCACCAGTTGGTGGTCGAAGTTCGTCGCCAACTATCTGACCAGCCCGTCCAGCCCGTCATATATCGGCATCTACTTCGGCCTGATCATCTTCTTCACGTACTTCTACGTGTCGATCACGTTCAACGCCGACGAACAAGCCGACAACATGAAGAAGTACGGCGGCTTCATCCCCGGCATCCGACCGGGCAAGCCGACCGCGGACTACCTGCGTTATGTGCTGAGCCGGATCACGTTGCCGGGCTCGATCTACCTCGGTGTGATCGCCGTCCTGCCCAACCTGTTCCTGGAGATCGGAAACGGCGGCGGAGTGCAGAACCTGCCGTTCGGCGGTACCGCGGTGCTGATCATGATCGGTGTCGGTCTGGATACGGTCAAACAGATCGAAAGCCAGCTCATGCAGCGCAACTACGAAGGGTTCCTCAAGTGAGAATTGTTTTGCTTGGACCGCCCGGCGCGGGCAAAGGCACTCAGGCAATCCAGCTGGCCGAAAAACTTGGGGTTCCGCACGTCTCCACCGGCGACCTGTTCCGCCACAACATCAGCAACGGCACCGACTTGGGCGTCGAAGCCAAGAAGTACCTGGACGCCGGCGATCTGGTGCCCGCCACGCTGACCAACGCGCTGGTCGACGACCGGCTCGACGACGAGGACGCGGCCGCCGGGTTCATCCTCGACGGCTTCCCCCGCTCGGTGGAGCAGGCCGAAGCGCTGCACGACATGCTGGAGCGCCGCAACCTCAAGCTCGACGCCGTGGTGGAGTTCAAGGTCTCCGAGGACGAACTGCTCAAGCGGCTCAAAGAGCGTGGCCGGGCCGACGACACCGAAGACGTCATCCTCAACCGGATGAAGGTCTATCGCGACGAGACGGCCCCGCTGCTGGACTACTACAGCGACGAGCTCAAGACGGTTGATGCCGTGGGCGCCGTCGACGAAGTCTTCGCCCGCGCGTTGAGCGCACTCGGCCACTAAAAGCATGGTGTCGTTACCTGGGTTGCGGAGCCGCAAGACCGTTCCGCAACGCACGCCGGGAGAACTGGACGCGATGACCACCGCGGGGGCCCTGGTGGCCGCTGCGTTGTCCGCCGTCCGGCAGGCTGCGGTACCCGGTGTGTCGACGCTGGCGCTCGACGAGATCGCCGAATCGGTCATCCGCGAAGCCGGCGGTATCCCGTCGTTCCTGGGCTATCACGGCTTCCCCGGATCGATCTGCTCGTCGGTCAACGAGCGCGTGGTGCACGGCATCCCCTCGGCGACCGAAACCCTGGCGGCGGGTGACCTGGTGTCCATCGATTGCGGCGCCATCGTCGACGGCTGGCACGGCGACTCGGCCATCACGTTCGGCGTCGGCGCCCTGATCCCGGTCGACGAGGCGCTGTCCGCGGCCACCAGGGAATCGATGGAGGCGGGCATCGCCGCGATGATCCCCGGCAACCGGCTCAGCGATGTCTCCCATGCGATCGAACAAGGTACCCGCGCTGCCGAGGTGAAGTACGGCAGGAAATTCGGCATCGTCGCCGGCTACGGCGGGCACGGTATCGGCAGGCAGATGCACATGGATCCGTTCCTGCCGAACGAAGGCGCGCCCGGTCGGGGCCCGTTCCTGGCGGCGGGCTCGGTGCTGGCGATTGAGCCCATGCTCACCCTGGGCACCGTGAAGACGATCGTCCTGGAAGACGAGTGGACGGTGATCACCGCCGACGGATCGCGCGCCGCACACTGGGAGCACACCGTCGCCGTCACCGACGACGGCCCGCGGATCCTCACCGCCTGACACATCTGGTCGTTTGTGCGCCACGCGCGCACACTTGAACCGATGGACCCTGCGTCTCGTATCCCTGTCGGGAGGTTGGCGACGGTGGATAACCGAGATGATCCGGAGACCGCGCTGATGCGGGTTCTCTACGACGAACACGCGGCAGCGCTGTGGCGCTACGCCGTGCGCCTGACCGGCGACCGGGCCCGCGCCGAAGATGTCGTGCAGGAGACGCTGCTGCGGGCCTGGGCCCATCCCGAGGTCACCGAGGACAGCGAACGCTCGGCACGGGCCTGGCTGTTCACCGTCGCGCGGAACATGATCATCGACGAGCGGCGCAGCGCCCGGTTCCGCAAGGAGTCCGGCAACCTCGACACGGTCCCCGAACCGGAGAACGCCGGACCCGACGAGGTCAATGCTGCGCTGGACCGGTTGTTGCTGGGTGACGCGATGGCCCAGCTGTCCGTCGAGCATCGGGCGGTGATCCGGCGGTCCTATTATCTGGGTTGGACCACCGCTCAGATCGCGGCGGATCTCGATATCGCCGAGGGGACGGTGAAGTCGCGGCTGCACTACGCCGTTCGCGCACTTCGGCTGACACTGCAGGAGATGGGGGTGACACGATGACGACCGATCACTGGGGCGACGGCGCCCCGCTCGACGACGCCGAGGATCGCTACGCGCTGTGGGACGCCGCCTACGTCCTGGGTTCGCTGTCCAGCACGGAGCGCCGCGAATACGAGAACCATCTCAACAGCTGTCCCGTGTGCCGGGCGTCGGTGTCCGAGCTGAGCGGAATGCCCGCACTGCTGGCCCTGCTCGACCGCGACGAGACGGCCAGGGCAGACGAACCGCCCGCCGACCCGCCGCCGCTGCGGCCCGAGGTGTTGACGTCTCTGCTGGCCAAGGTGAGCTGGCGGCGCCGGCGCACTCGGATGCTGACGTGGACGGTGACCGCGGCGGCCGCCGTCGTGCTGGCCATCGGGGTGTTCGTCGCGCTCCAGCCGGGAGCGACGCTGCCCGCGCCGGAGTCGCCGCGCGCGTCGGCGTCCGCGATGACCATGACGCAGGTGGCGCCGTCGTCGCTGGACGCCACGGTGACTCTGACCAGCCAGGGCTGGGGCACGCATATCGAGATGGCGTGCACCTACGGATTGGCCTCAGAGGTCTCCGACCACCACGATGCGGACGACGCAGGCGACAAGCTGGCGATGGTAGCGGTTGACCGCGACGGTAATCACACACAGCTGGCGACGTGGATGGCGCTGTCCGGTACCACCGCGCAGCCCAGCGGCAGCACATCGATGCCCATCGACGATATCGTTGCCGTGCAAGTGGTTTCCGCCGATACCGGGGATGTGCTGCTGCAGCGCAACCTGTGACGCGCACGCGGCAGGCCCGGTATGCGCTTGCGCTGCAACCAGATGGGGTATGAATGGGCGGTGCCCGAGAAACACGATCCCATCGGGCTGGCCCGCGCCAACTGGGAGCGTGCCGGTTGGGGTGATGTCGCCGACGGGATGGTGGCGGTGACCTCGGTGATGCGGGCGCATCAGATTCTGTTGGCCCGGGTGGAGAACGCGCTGCGGCCCTACGATCTGAGCTTCTCCCGGTTCGAACTGCTACGGCTGCTGGCGTTCAGCCGCAACGGGGCGTTGCCCATCACCAAGGCCTCCGATCGACTACAGGTACACGTCACCAGCGTCACCCACGCCATTCGTCGGCTGGAGGCCAACGGCCTGGTGGAACGACGGCCGCACCCCACCGACGGCCGCACCACGCTGGTGATGATCACCGAACTCGGCAGGTCCACCGCCGAGGATGCGACGGTGACGCTCAACGAGAAGGTGTTCGCCGATATCGGTATCTCCGAAGGGGAGTCACGCTCGCTGGTGGCCTCCATCGAGACCCTGCGGCGCAGCGCCGGCGATTTCTAGCCCACCC
>JBEVHL010000520.1:0-6285 GCA_040511255.1 Mycobacterium sp.
GCGCGAAAGGCATGGAAGCAACCACGATTGGCATCGATGAGGGCTCCGAAGCCTTCGGTGTTCTGCATTTCCTTGATGTCGACGCCCGCATTGAAACCGCGGCCCTCGGACCGCAGGATCACCACGTGGGTGCTGCGATCGCGGCCGGCCGCGGTGATGGCGTCGCCAAGTTCGAACCAGCCCGCGGACGGGATGGCGTTCACGGGCGGGTAGTCGACGGTGACCGAGACGATGCCCGGTTCGACAGATTTGGTCGTGATTGTCATGGAGATTCCTGGGTCGCTTCTGGGGTCTGCTACCTGAGCAAGCACTTGCTTGGTACGCTAGCACAGTGACCGAGACGGCTGACAGCGTTCCGTTCAATCTCGGACTGTCCGGACGCGTGGTGTTGGTGACCGGCGGAGTCCGCGGCGTCGGCGCCGGAATCAGCGAGGTATTCGCCGGCCAGGGAGCCACCGTCGTGACCTGCGCGCGCCGCCCGGTCGAAGGGTCACCGTATGAATTCCACGCGTGCGATGTCCGTGACGACCAGTCGGTGGCCGCGCTGATCGCCGCCATCGTGGCAGCGCACGGTCGCCTGGACATCGTGGTGAACAACGCGGGCGGGTCGCCCTACGTTCTGGCCGCTGATGCGTCCGCGAAGTTCAGCACCAAGATCATCGAACTCAATCTGCTTGGCCCGCTGTTCGTTTCCCAACACGCCAACGCGCACATGCAGACCCAACCCCAGGGCGGGTCGATCATCAACATCGCCAGCGTCAGCGGTCGCAGGCCAACGCCGGGCACGGCGGCCTACGGCGCGGCCAAAGCAGGCCTGGAGAGCATCACCACCACACTGGCCGTCGAGTGGGCGCCCAAGGTCCGGGTGAATTCGGTGGTGGTCGGCATGGTCGAGACAGAACAGAGCGAATTGTTCTACGGAGACGCAGAATCCATCGCTGCCATCTCGGCGAACGTGCCCCTCGGCCGACTGGCCAAGCCCGCCGACGTCGGTTGGGCAGCGGCGTTCCTGGCCTCCGACGCGGCGGCCTATATCAGCGGTTCCTCATTGGAAGTGCACGGCGGGGGAGAACCGCCGCACTACCTCGCCACCACCAGCGCGATCAAATAGCGCGATCAAATATCAGAGGAGACAACGTATATGGGACTGGTCGACGGTCGGGTCGTCATCGTCACGGGTGCCGGCGGCGGTATCGGACGCGCACACGCGCTGGCTTTCGCCGCCGAGGGTGCCCGTGTCGTCGTCAACGACATCGGAGTGGGGCTGGACGGCTCGCCCGCGGGTGGGGGCAGCGCCGCACAGGGGGTGGTGGACGAAATCACCGCCGCGGGTGGTGAAGCCGTCGTCAGCGGGGCCAACGTCGCCGACTGGACGCAGGCCGAAGGCCTGATCCAGACCGCGGTCGACTCCTTCGGCGGTCTGGACGTGCTGGTGAACAACGCGGGCATCGTCCGTGACCGGATGTTCGCTAATACCAGCGAAGACGAGTTCGACGCCGTCATAGCCGTGCACCTCAAGGGCCACTTCGCCACGATGAAACATGCCGCCGCGTACTGGCGGGCGCAGTCCAAGGCGGGCAATGCGGTTGACGCCCGCATCATCAACACCAGCTCCGGCGCAGGCTTGCAAGGCAGTGTGGGACAAGCCAACTACAGCGCCGCAAAGGCAGGCATCGCCGCTCTCACTCTGGTCGCCTCGGCCGAAATGGGCCGCTACGGCGTCACCGTGAACGCGATCGCCCCGTCGGCCCGCACCCGGATGACCGAAACGGTCTTCGCCGACATGATGTCCACACAGGGCGCGGAATTCGATGCGATGGCCCCGGAGAACATCTCCCCCCTGGTGGTCTGGCTGGGCAGCGTCGAGTCCCGCGATGTCACCGGCAAGGTCTTCGAGGTCGAGGGCGGCATCATTCGCATCGCTGAGGGGTGGGCACGCGGGGCCGACACAGACAAAGGTGCGCGCTGGGATCCCGCCGAGCTCGGCCCGGTGGTCACCGACCTGTTGGCGAAGTCGAGGGCGCCGCTGCCGGTCTTCGGAGCCTGACCGCGGATGTAGTTGCCTGCGTTGAACTTACGGATCGCAGATGATGATCGGGATCTTGCGATCGGTGTAGGAGCGATAGTTCACGAAGTCCGGATACATCGCGTCCAGCTTGGGCCAGTACTCGTCGCGCTCGGCATCGGTGGCCTCGCGGGCGGTCAGCTGCAGCTTTTCCCTCTTGGTCTGAAACGTGATGCTCGGGTTCGCGACCAGGTTGAGGTACCACATCGGATTGGTGGCCCGGCCGCCCTGCGACGCCACCAGGACAATGCGCTGACCCTCCTGCAGGAACAGCAGTGGGCTGTCCCGCTTTTCACCGGATTTGCGGCCCGTCGTGGTCAGGATGCCGACTTCCGAGCCCTTGAGGAACTTGTCGCCCAGCTTGCCGTTGGTCTTCTTGAAGACGAAGGTCTGGGCCCGCGACATCCATTTGATCATGGTGCCGACCAACGGCGAGTTCAGGTTCTTGACCTGGCTGGGCTTGAGGGGGCGAGAGGGAGTGGCCATACGGGACCTTATCGCGTGAGGAACGGGCGGATACCGGCCCGGATGGAATGGATCTGACCGTCGCTCGCGGGAATCACGAACACCTCGTCGATGTGTGCGCCCACCCGGCGGCCGGCCAACGACGGCTTGGTCGCCAGATTGAAGCTGGCGCGCACCTCATCGCCCACGACGGAGAACTCAGGCACCGACGCCGACATGATCACCCGGTACTGCAGGCCGCCATTGAGGCTGCGGCGCAGGTGTTTTCCCGAAAATCCGGTCTTGAGGCCCATCTCGACACGGCTGCAGCCGGGGGCGAACGGCACGCCATCGGCCTGATGGCTGACCAGCGCATCGATGTAAGACTGCGCGGCGGCGATACGTTCGGCTTCGGTGAAGATCCGGGTCGAGGTCATCGTCAGATGCGCTCGATGATCGTGCCCGTCGAGAGCGCCCCGCCGGCGCACATGGTGATCAGGGCCGTGGATTTGTCGGTGCGCTCCAACTCGTGCAGCGCCGTCGTGATCAGCCGGGCACCGGTGCTGCCCACCGGATGTCCGAGCGCGATCGCCCCGCCGTTGACGTTGACCTTGTCCATGTCCGGGTTGTGCACGCGCGCCCACGACAACACCACCGACGCGAAGGCTTCGTTGATCTCGACCAGGTCGATGTCGCCGATCTTCATCCCGGCCTTTTCCAGCACCTTCGCCGTCGACTGCACCGGGCCGTCGAGGTGGTAGTAGGTCTCAGAGCCGACGTTGGCCTGGCTGATGATGCGGGCCCGCGGTTTGAGGCCCAGCGCCTTGGCTTTGTCCTCGTCCATCCACAGCACCGCGGCTGCGCCGTCGGAGATCTGCGATGAGGTGCCCGCGGTGTGAATTCCGCCTTCCATCACCGGTTTCAGCTGCGCCAGGCCTTCCAGCGTGGTGTCCCGCAGGCCCTGGTCGCGGGTGACGGGCGCCAGCTCGGACGTAGGCTGCTTGTTCTCGTCGAGCACCGGGGCCACGATGGGCGAGATCTCCCGGTCGAAGCGGCCCTCGGCCCAGGCGACCTTGGCCTTCTGCTGCGAGGCGAACCCGAACGCGTCGATGTCTTCCCGGCTGATGCCGCGCCGCTTGGCAATTCGCTCGGCGGCGGGGAACTGGTCGGGCATGTCGATGTCCCACGACTTCGCGCGGATGATCGACCGGTCCGGTCCGGCGTTGGCGCCCAGCCCCACCCGGCTCATCGCCTCGATGCCGCAGGCGATGCCGATATCGATGGCGCCGACCGAGATCAGTCCGGAGATCAGGTGGTTGGCCTGCTGGGCGCTGCCGCACTGGCAGTCGATGGTGGTGGCGCCGACGTGCTCGGGCAGGCCCGCCGTCAGCCAGCCCACCCTGGTGATGTTGTTGGACTGCTCGCCGTACTGCGTGACGCAGCCACCGATGAGCTGTTCGACGTCGCCGGGATCGATGCCGGCTTTCTCCACGACCGCCTTCTGCACTGCCCCGAGAAGCTCGGTGGCGTGTAGACCGGACAGCCAGCCGTTGCGCTTGCCGATGGGGCTGCGGGTGGCTTCGACGATGACTGGGTTACCCATTCCGTCAGGCTAGAACACGTTTCATTACTCTGACAAGCGAGGATGCGGCCACGCCTTTGATCTGCGATGTAGGCGTGTTTTACTGGAACTAGAACACGTTGCAATTGAGGAGAGCCCATAGTGACTTCCCACATCTCACCCGAATTCGACTTCCTGGACCCGGACGTCAACCTGGCCGCGCTGCCGGTGGCTGAACTGGCCGAGCTGCGCAAGTCCGAACCGATCCACTGGGTCGACATTCCCGGTGGTACCGGCGGCTTCGGCGACTACGGGTACTGGCTCGTCACCAAGCACGCCGACGTCAAGGAAGTATCGCGCCGCAGCGACATCTTCTCCAACTGGCAGAACGGGGCCATCCCGACCTGGCCTAAGGAGATGACGTTCGACAACATCGAACTGCAGCGCAACGTCATGCTGAACATGGACGCGCCGCACCACACCCGGTTGCGCAAGATCATCTCGCGCGGGTTCACCCCGCGCGCCATCGGGCGGCTGGAAGAAGAGCTCACCCAGCGCGCGCAGAACATCGCCAAGTCCGCCGCCGCCGAGGGTTCCGGCGACTTCGTCGAACAGGTGTCCTGCGAGCTGCCGTTGCAGGCCATCGCGGGTCTGCTCGGCGTCCCGCAGGACGACCGGGACAAGCTGTTCCGGTGGTCCAATGAGATGACCGGCGGCGAGGATCCCGAGTACGCCGACGTCGATCCGGCCGTCTCCTCGATGGAACTGATCATGTACGCCATGGCGATGGCCGACGAGCGGGGCAAGAACCCCACCGAAGACATCGTCACGACGCTGATCCAGGCCGACGTCGAGGGCGAGAAGCTCTCCGACGACGAGTTCGGCTTCTTCGTCATCATGCTGGCCGTCGCAGGCAACGAGACCACCCGTAACTCCATCACCCACGGCATGATCGCCTTCGCCGAGAACCCCGACCAGTGGGAGCTTTTCAAAAAGGAGCGCCCGGCCACCGCGGCCGACGAGATCGTCCGCTGGGCCACCCCGGTGAGCGCGTTCCAGCGCACCGCACTCGAGGACACCGAGTTGGCCGGCGTGCAGATCAAAAAGGGCCAGCGGCTGGTGATGTCCTACCGCTCGGCGAACTTCGACGAAGACGTCTTCGAGGATGCCACCTCCTTCAACGTCCTACGCGACCCGAATCCCCACGTCGGGTTCGGCGGCACGGGTGCGCATTACTGCATCGGCGCCAACCTGGCCCGGATGACCATCAACCTCATTTTCAACGCGGTTGCCGACAACATGCCGGATCTCAAACCCATCGGCGAACCCGAGCGGTTACGGTCGGGTTGGCTCAACGGCATCAAGCACTGGCGGGTTGACTACACCGGTGCCGGCGCTGCCGGCTGAGCGCAGCTAGGGTCAATCTCCGCGGAATCAAGGAGGATTCGGGTGGATTTCAGTCCGGACGAAGGACAGCAGGCCGTCGCCGATGTGGTGACCTCTGCGCTCGGGCGCGATAACAGCTGGGCGGCACTGGTCGACGGGGGCGTGATCGCCTTCGGCGTACCCGAGCGGCTCGGTGGCGACGGACTCGGGCTGCCTGAGGTCACGACGGCGCTGACCGAGATCGGTCGGCACGGCACCGCCGGTCCCGCGCTGGCCACCCTCGGGCTGGGCCTGGTGCCCCTGCTCGACCTTGCCTCCGATGATCAGCAGGACCGTTTTCTGGCCGCAGTCGCCAGGGGTGGCGTGCTGTCGGCAGCACTGAACGAGCCCGGCTCCCCCCTGCCTGAGCGACCCGCTACGGCGTTCGCCGACGGCAAGCTCTCGGGCACCAAAATCGGCGTTCCGTATGCAGACGTGGCGGATTGGCTGGTGGTCACCACCGACAACGGGGTAGTTGTGGTGTCGCCTGAGGCCGATGGTGTGACGCTGGTGAAGACCCCGACGGCCAACCACTCCGACGAGTACGCGGTGACCTTCGACGGCGTCACGGTGCCGGACACCGACGTGCTGGCCGATGCGACCGTGCGCCGCGTCAACCAACTGGTGCTGGCAGCCACGGGCGCGTTCGCCGCCGGTCTGGTGGCGGGGGCGCTTCGCCTGACGGCCGATTACGTCGGCACCCGTGAGCAGTTCGGCCGGCCGCTGTCGACCTTCCAGACGGTGGCTGCGCAGCTCGCCGAGGTCTACATCGCCTCTCGCACCATCTCGT
>JBEVHL010000521.1:0-3462 GCA_040511255.1 Mycobacterium sp.
GATGCGCAAGCAGTTCGGCCAGCCGCTGTCGGCGTTTCAAGGGGTGCAGTTCCAGCTGACCGACGCCGAGGTGGAGCGCAGCGGGCTGGACATCTTGGCCAAATACGCGCTGTGGAGCATCGGCACCGGCCGCAGCGATGCGCTCGACGATGCGCTGGCGCTGCGGATGGCCGCCATCGAGGCGGCCGAGGTGGTCTTCCGGGTCTGCCATCAACTGCACGGCGCCGTCGGATTCTGTGACGAGACCACCCTGTCGTGGCTGTCCCGGTACAGCCAGCCGCTGCGGCGCCTGCCATTGGGGCTGTCCGCGACCCGCGATACGCTGACCCACCGGCTCGGCAGGCACGGGCTGGCCGGGTTGTTCAGCGACGCAGTCGAACTCGACCCGGCGGCGCTGTGACGGCCGATTTCCGCGCGACTGTACGCGCCTGGTGCGCCGAACACGTCCCAAGCGACTGGCGCCAAGCCCAGACGGGTGTCACCGACGAGGAGTTCGTCGCGTTCCAGAAAACCTGGTTCAGTGAGTTGCGCAGCGCCGGATACGCGGTGCCGCACTGGCCGAAGGAATGGGGCGGCGGCATGTCGGTGGCCGAACAGATCATCCTGTACCAGGAACTGGCCGCGCACGACGCGCCCCGGCTGGTGCTGGCGTTCGTCGGAATCCACCACGCGGCGTCCACGCTGCTGCACGCGGGCACCGAGGAACAACGGCGCAGGCATCTGCCTGCGATCCTGGACGGCGAGATCTGGGTGCAGGGGTTCTCCGAACCGGAGGCCGGCTCCGACCTGGCGTCGCTGCGAACCACCGCCCGCCGGGACGGCGACGAGTTCGTGGTGAACGGCCAGAAGCTCTGGGCCAGTGGCGGTAGGCACGCCGATTGGTGTCTGCTGCTGGCCCGCACCGATCCGGATGCGCCCAAGCGCAAAGGCATTTCGTATTTTGTGATGGATATGACCTCGCCGGGTGTCGAGGTCCGGCCGATCCGTCAGGCCACCGGCGAATCGCATTTCTGCGAGGTCTTCCTCAACGACGTGCGGATCCCGGCGGACAATCTGATCGGTGCGGAGAACGCGGGCTGGCAGGTGGCCCAGGCCACGCTGGGCGCCGAACGCGGGATGACGATGCTGGAGCTGGCCGAGCGCCTCGGGAACGCCGGCTTCACCTGGCTGGTGGCCGAATGCGCGCGGCCCCGCCCGGGTGGGCGGCCGATCGACGACGCTGTGGTGCAGGATCGACTGGCGCAGTTGGAGATCGAGGTCACCGGGTTGCGCGGACTGTGTCGGGATCTGGTGGAGAACAGCCACGCCGGTAACGGGGGTCCGGCGGACGCGTCGATCGTCAAGCTCTACTACAGCGAACTGTTACAGCGGCTGACCGATTTCGGCGCCGAGGTCGGCGGCCTGGCCGCCCATACCGAGCTGGCCAAGCCGATCTCCAGCGGCTGGGAGTCCGGGTCGTGGGTGCTGGACTTCATCGGGTCCTGGGAGTGGACGATCCCCGGCGGCGCCAGCGAGATCCAGCGGACCATCATCGGCGAGCGCGGCCTGGGCCTGCCAAGAGAGCCGAGCGCGGTCTGATGGCATCGGAATTCGCTGAACTCCATGCCGAACTTCGTTCGGTGGCAGGCGATCTGCTGGCCAAGGAACGCGGGGCGGAGGTGTCGTGGCCACTGCTCGCCCAGGCCGGATGGACCAGCTTGGAGGCACCGGACGATTTCGGTGGGGCGGGGGCGACGTTCGCGGAGGTGGCCGTCATCCTGCTCGAGATGGGGCGGGCGGCCACTGCCAGTCCGTACCTGGGCGGTGCCGTTCTCGGTGTCGGCACGTTGCTCGCATTGGCGCCAGGTAGCGTCCGTGACGAACTGCTCGCCGGATCGGGCCGGGTCGCGGTGGCACTGTCGACCGATCACGAGACCGTCGGGGCGACAACGCCATTCACGCTCACCGAGAGCCGGCAACTGAACGGTCGGTCGGACTTCGTGGCGGACGCCGTCGGCGCCGACCGGCTGCTGTTGTTGGCCGCGGATCCCGACCGCACCCCCGTCATCGTCGCGGTGCCACCGGACGCGGTGACGGTGACCGCCCGGCCCGTGCTCGACGAGACCCGCCGGCTGGCGTCGGTCACCGCCGAGAACCTGACGGTCGACGGGGCGTCGGTGCTGCGGTTCGACGGGGATCCGCACGCTGCCGTCCGCGGACTTCTCGACCGGGCGTCAGTGGCGGTCGCGTGCGACAGCCTGGGCTTGGCCGAGGCGATGCTGACCGCGACCGTGGCCTACACCGGGATGCGGCACCAGTTCGGCCGTGCCATCGGATCTTTCCAGGCGGTCAAGCACATGTGTGCCGACATGCTGGTGCAGATATCGGTGGCGCGCCAACTGGTCGGCGCTGCCGTCGAGGCGATTGCCGAGGGCGGAGACACCGCCGTCCCAGCCTCGATGGCGAAGTCGTCCGCGTGTGACACCGCGGTGGCCGTCGTCGGTACGGCGATGCAGCTGCACGGCGGCATCGGTTACACCTGGGAGAGCGGCGTGCACGTCTACCTCAAGCGCGCCGCACTCAACCGGTCACTGTTCGGATCACCCGCCGCGCACCGCAGGCAGTTGGCCCAGCGGTATCTCTAAGGCGAGGGTGCTCAGAAGACGTCTTTGTGCGGGACGTCGGTGGTCAGGCCGCCGTCCATGATGAACTCGCTGCCGGTGGCATAGGACGACTCGTCACTGACCAGGAAGATCACGAACGTCGACACCTCGGGGGACTGTCCAGGGCGACCGAGCGGAGTGGTGACCATGTCCTCGGGGAAATGCTTGGTCATCGGTGTGCGGATGAAGCCGGGGTGGATGGAGTTCACCCGGATGTTGAACTTGCCCAGTTCGATTGCCGCCGACTTCGACAGGCCGCGGACGGCCCACTTCGACGCCACGTAGGGGTGCACCATCGGGGCGCCGCGCAGGCCCTCGATGGAGGAGACGTTGATGATCGATCCGTTGCCTGCGGCCTTCATCGACTCGACGACGGCCTGCATGCCCAGGAACGTGCCGGTCAGGTTGACGTCGATGACCTTCTGCCACTTGACCATGTCGAACTTGCCGATCTTGCCCAGCGCGACGATCCCGGCGTTGTTGACCAGCGAGGTCAGCCCGCCGAACTCGCTGTTGGCCAGCGCGACGGCGGCGTCCCACTGATCTGCTTCGGTGACGTCGAGGTGCACGTAGCGCGCGGCCTCACCGATCTCGTCGGCCAGCGCCTTGCCCTGCTCGTCGAGGATGTCGCCGATGATCACCTTGGCGCCCTCGGCGACCAGCATCTGGGCGTGTGAAGCACCCATACCCTGTGCGCCACCGCTGATGAGTACGACTTTTCCGTCCACGCGTCCCATGACCGGTCAGGCTACCGCACGCCTCAAAACGACTAGAACTTGTTCCAATTCAGTGGCCGAACACGCATACTTCCTGGCAGCTA
>JBEVHL010000522.1:0-5844 GCA_040511255.1 Mycobacterium sp.
CGCGCTCAACTGCGCGGGTCTGAGTCTTTTCTGGGAGCTGCCCCGGGTTCATCAGGTTGAACTGATAAGTCTAAACTTACGGAATGTCTTCCGTGGCCGAGACCGAACCCGATCTGGACCAGATCGCCGGCGCACTGTTCGTCAGCGTCGGCCTGGTGCGCAGGCGGCTCCGGCAGCAGCAGATATCCGGCGATCTCAGCTTTCCCGAGACCGCGGCGCTGGCCCGGCTCGACCGCTGCGGCCCGGCCACCTCTGCCGAACTGGCTCGCAAGGAACAGATCAGTCCCCAGTCCATGGGTGCGACGTTGAGCACGCTGCAGGATCGCGGACTGATCGCCCGCAGTGCCGATCCCGATGACGGCCGCCGGATCGTCCTGAGGATCACCGACCGCGGGCTGGCGGCGCTGCGCGATCGCCGCCGGGAGCGTGTCGAACAGTTGGCGCAGGGCCTGGCCAACTTCACCGGCGACGAGCTCGAGGTCCTGCGGGTGGCGGCCCCACTCATCGAACGACTGGCCCAGCAGCTGTGACCGCTACCGACCACCAACGCGGGCCGGACGCTGCGGCAATTGCACCGCCGGACCGCTACCGCTGGATCGCGCTGTCGAATACGACGGCGGCGGTGTTCATGTCGGCGCTGGACGGGTCGATCGTCATCATCTCGTTGCCCGCGATCTTCCGCGGGATCCACCTGGACCCACTCGATCCGGCCAACATCGGCTACCTGCTGTGGATGATCATGGGATACCGCCTGGTGCAGGCGGTGTTGGTGGTGACGCTCGGCCGGTGCGGCGACATGTTCGGCCGCGTCCGGGTCTACAACGCGGGTTTCGCGGTGTTCACGGTCGCGTCGATCCTGCTGTCGTTCGATCCGTTCATGGGGGCGGCCGGCGCACTCTGGCTGATCGGCTGGCGCGTGCTGCAGGCCACCGGCGGGTCGATGCTGACGGCCAACTCCGCCGCGATCCTGACCGACGCGTTCCCGCCGGAGAAACGCGGCTTCGCCCTCGGCTTCAATCAGGTGGCCGCCCTGGCCGGTCAGTTCATCGGTCTCGTCGCGGGAGGCCTGCTGGCGGTGTGGGATTGGCGCGCGGTCTTCTGGGTCAACGTGCCGGTCGGCATCTTCGGGACCATTTGGGCGTACCGCAAGCTGCGTGAGCCCGCCGAGCAAGCAGATGCCCGGCACCGCGGCCGCATCGACTGGTGGGGCAACGTGACGTTCGCCCTGGGGCTCAGCGGAATCCTGGTCGCCATCACCATGGGTCTGCAGCCGCACGACGGTCAGACCACCGGCTGGCACAACCCTTCGGTGATCGGTCTGCTGGTGGTCGGGGTGGTGCTACTGGTGGTGTTCGTCGTGATCGAGTCCAAGGTGGCCGAACCGATGATCCAGCTCAGTCTGTTCCGCATCCGCGAGTTCAGCGCGGGTAATGCCGCCACCCTGTGTGCGTCGCTGGCCCAGGGTGGCCTGCAGTTCGTGCTGATCATCTGGCTGCAGGGCATCTGGTTGCCGCTGCACGGCTACGACTACGCGGACACCCCGCTGTGGGCGGGCATCTTCCTGCTCCCGCTGACCGCGGGATTTCTGGTCGCGGGGCCACTGGCCGGGGCGATGTCGGACAGGTTCGGCGCCCGCGGACTGTCGACCGCAGGCATGCTGCTGTTCGGCGCGACATTCATCGGTCTGCTGATGCTGCCGGTCGACTTTCCCTACTGGGCCTTCGCCACGCTGATCGCCTTGAACGGTATCGGCAGCGGGATGTTCGCCGCGCCGAACACGTCGTCGATCATGGGCAGCGTCCCGAACGACCAGCGCGGAGTGGCCTCGGGTATGCGGGCCACGTTCCTGAATTCGGGCACCGCGCTGTCCATCGGGGTGTTCTTCTCGCTGATGATCGTCGGACTGGCCGCGAGCCTGCCCGGTGCGATGACCGAAGGCCTTGTCCAACAAGGGGTTCCGTATGCCACCGCACACCAGGTGGCGAACCTGCCGCCGGTGTCGACGCTGTTCGCGGCGGTGTTGGGGGAGAACCCGCTGGAACATCTGCTGGCGCCCAGCGGCGTCCTGCAGACCCTGCCCGCGGGCAATGCGCAGACGATCGTCGGCCACGAGTTCTTCCCGAATCTCATTGCCGGGCCGTTTCATCACGGATTGATGGTGGTGTTCGTGGCGTCGACGTTGTTGGCGGTGCTGGCTGCGGCCGCCTCGCTGTCGCGCGGTCGGCGTTCGGTGCCGCAGCCTGCCGCGCCGCTGCCTCACGAGTGAGGTAGGCGATCCCGACGCACGCTCAGGTGGCGCGGATGGCGTGCTCCACCTCGCCGATGTCGTCGAGCACCAGTCGCAGGGTGTCGCCGGGCCGCAGCCAGTGGCCCGTCTCCATGCCGGAGCCGCCTGCCAAGGTGCCCAGGCCGAAAAGCTCACCAGGCAACAGCTGTTCGGCTTTGGACGCGTGCGCGAGCACCTCGCCGATGTTCCACTGCAACCCCGCGCCGGAGACGGTACTGACGGTGCGGCCGTTGATCTGCACCGAGCCCGTCAGTTGTTCGAGCCGCGGGAGGACATCGTCGGCGGTCACAGCGGTGTCCGACATGGAGCTGCAGAAGTGCTTCGACTTCTGCGGGCCCAGGCCGCTGTCCATCTCGGGGCGTTGCACGTCGCGGGCGCTGAAATCGTTGACCAGGACGAAGCCGCCGATGGCCGCCGTCGCGGCGGCCGGTGTCGCGTTGTACAGCGGGTCTTTCAGCACGAACCCGATCTCCAACTCGAAATCGAGTCCCTTGGAGTAGCTCGGAAATGCCACCGGTGTGCCGGTCGGCACGATCGTCATCGCGTTCGACATGTAGTAGATCGGCTGCCGATAGAACAGGGGCTTCGGCTTGAACCCTGGAAACGTTGTGCGGGTGACTCTTTCGTAGACGGTGGTGACCCGGGAGGTGGCCGGGTAGAAGCGTCTCAGCATCCCGCGGGCGGCGTTGATGTTGTGCTCGGCCGACAGCAGGAAATCGCGGAACGACAACGGGGCGAACGGAAGTAGCGCACCGGTATGCGCCAGGTGCCGGTCGGCGGTGGCCAGCTCCCATTCGGTGGAGAACGGCGACGGTCCCAGCGGTGACGGGCCAGGCAGGTCCTGCCATCGCCCGTCGTGGAGTGCCTGCAGTTGCAGACCGGTCGCGGTGCGGACGCGGCGAATCTTCATGGCTCCTGATCCTTGTCCAGGAGTCTGTGTTTGATACCCCCATGGGGTATATAGTGGCGGCGTGACCGAGGTAGACCACGTCGGGCATGACATGCATTCCGGCCATGCTGCGCACGGTGGGCATGCTGACCATGTCGCCCAGTTCCGTCGACTGTTCTGGGTGATGCTGGTGCTGGCGGTCCCGACCGTCGGGCTCTCCGGCATGTTCGCGATGATCGTCGGCTATTCGTTGCCGGTTTTCGGCAAATCGACCTGGGTGTCGCCGGTGCTCGGAACGGTGATGTACTTCTGGGGCGGTCGGCCCTTCCTCGCCGGTGCCGGCAGTGAAATCCGTTCCCGTGCACCGGGAATGATGCTGCTCATCGGGCTGGCCATCACGGTGGCTTTCGTGTCGTCCTGGGGCGCCAGCCTCGGCATCCTCGATCACCAGTTGGATTTCTGGTGGGAGCTGGCCCTGCTCATCGTCATCATGCTGCTGGGGCACTGGGTGGAGATGCGCTCGCTGGCCCAGACCACATCTGCGCTGGATTCGCTGGCTGCGCTGCTTCCCGACGAAGCCGAACGCGTCGACGGTGACCGTGTGGTCTCCGTTGCGCCCGCTGACCTGCGCGTCGGCGATATCGTCCTGGTCCGACCGGGCAGCAGCATTCCCGCCGATGGCCGCATCGTCGACGGCGCGGCGGCTGTCGACGAGTCGATGGTGACGGGTGAGTCGCGTACCGTCGGTCGAGGGGTCGGCGACAATGTGGTCGCCGGCACCGTTGCGACCGACTCCGCCGTGCGCGTCGAGGTGACCGCGGTCGGGGACGACACCGCGTTGGCCGGCATTCAACGGTTGGTCACCGAAGCGCAGAACTCCTCGTCGCATGCGCAGCGCATCGCCGACCGGGCCGCCGGTTGGCTGTTCTGGTTCGCGCTGGGCTCCGCGGTTCTTACCGCCTTCGTATGGGGTCTGCTGGGCCATCCCGATCAAGCTGTCGTGCGCGCGATCACCGTGCTGGTGATCGCCTGTCCGCACGCACTGGGGCTGGCCATTCCGCTGGTGGTGTCCATCGCCACCGAACGCGCGGCCCGCGGCGGGGTGCTGGTGAAGGACCGGTTGGCCTTGGAGCAGATGCGCGGTGTGGACACTGTGCTGTTCGACAAGACCGGCACTTTGACGATGGGTGAGCCGGCAGTCGTCGCGATCGCGGGTGCCGATCACGATCTGGTGTTGGCGTCGGCCGCCGCGGCAGAGACCGATTCCGAGCATCCGCTGGCCCGCGCCATCGTGGCGGCGGCGCGAGGCCGCGGCCTGAGCGTCGCCGGCGCAAGCGATTTCGTGTCCACCCCCGGCGTCGGGGTGACGGCAACGGTCGGCGGGCGCCGGATCCGGGTGGGTGGGCCGCGCCTGCTGGCCGAGTCCGGTGTGGTCGAGGTGCCCGAAGCTCAGCAGTGGCGGACCGACGGCGCGATCATCCTGCATGTGGTGGCCGGACAGGACGGCGCCGAGGAGGTGATCGGTGCGCTGGCGCTGGCCGACGAGGTCCGTCCCGAATCCCGCCAGGCCGTCGACGCTCTGCGCCGACTGGGGATCCAGGTGGTGATGATCACCGGTGACGCCGATGCCGTCGCGCATTCGGTGGCCGCCGATCTGGACATCGACCGGGTGTTTGCCGGGGTGCGTCCGGAGGACAAGGCGGACAAGGTATCTGAGCTGCAGACCGAAGGACGTACGGTCGCGATGGTGGGCGACGGCGTCAACGATGCTCCTGCCCTGGCCCAAGCTGACGTCGGCATCGCGATCGGTGCGGGTACCGATGTCGCGATCGCGTCTGCCGGGGTGATCCTGGCCAGTTCCGATCCGCGCTCGGTGCTGTCGGTGATCGAACTGTCGAAGGCCAGTTACCGCAAGATGCAGCAGAACCTGTGGTGGGCGGCGGGATACAACCTGATCTCTGTTCCGTTGGCGGCAGGGGTGTTGGCGCCGATCGGATTTGTGATGCCGATGTCCGTCGGTGCGCTGCTGATGTCGCTGTCGACGGTGATCGTCGCATTGAATGCCCAACTGCTGCGCAGGCTGGACCTGAGACCGGACGCCAGTGTGTCTGCGGTACACAGTGATTGAGCGACGGTAGTTGCTCATGGGTCGTCGTCTCCGAGGAGTTCTTCGGGGTGGTGGATGTGGTTGATGTCGGGTGGGCCGGTGCCGTCGGTCCAGGCGAGGCGGCCGTGGTCGGTGACGGTGGTGGTGTAGCGGCCGTCGGCTTCGGCTTGGTTGTCGGGGCCGCAGGCGAGGTATTCGTGGTTGATGTCGCTGGTGCCGCCGTGTTCCCAGGCCGGGGCGTGGTGCACTTCGCAGTCATAGCCGGGCACGGTGCAGTTGGGTCGGGTGCAGCCGCCGTCGCGGGCCAGGCAGGCGATCCGCTGATCCGTGGACGCGATCCGGCGGCTGCGGCCGAGATACAACACCCGGTCGGAGTGGTCGTCGAACACCGCCAGATAGTGGAGAGAGTTTTCGCCCGCCATCCGGATCAACTCCCGCATCGGCAGACTCGAGCCGCCGCCGGTTTGGGCGGGCGGGGGCATCGGCACGCTCGGGTCGTTCAGCGCGCGGGTGGCTTGCTCCAACGCGTCGACGGTGGTTCTGGCGATCACGGTCACCGGG
>JBEVHL010000523.1:0-3889 GCA_040511255.1 Mycobacterium sp.
CGGCCAGCACCTCGGGCCCGGTGCCGTAGTAGTGCGCATCGGCGTTGGCCGGGTTGCCGTACTGGTAGAGCATCACCCACTCGGGGTGCTCGGCCGCCAGCTTCTTGGCCAGCGCCACCGCGGTGTTGGAGCCACCTTCGGCGGGTGAGTCGATGATCCTCGCGCCGTAGAGCTCCAGGAGCTGACGGCGTTCGATCGAGGTGTTCTCCGGCATCACGCAGATCAGGTGATAGCCCTTGAGCCGGGCAGCCATCGCCAGCGAAATCCCGGTGTTGCCGCTGGTCGGTTCCAGGATGGTCGAGCCAGGGCCGATCAGGCCGTCGCGTTCGGCCTGCTCGATCATCCGCAGGGCGGGCCGGTCCTTGATCGAGCCCGTCGGGTTGCGGTCCTCGAGCTTGGCCCACAACCGTACGTGCGAGCCCTCGTCGGTGGCGTCCCACCGCGGGGACAGCCGCGGCAGGCCGACGATCGGGGTGTTGCCGAGGGCCTGCAGCAGCGAGTCGTAGCGCGTCAAGCCGTCACCCGCCTGCCACCGCGGGCAGGATGGTGACCGAGTCGCCGTCGGCGATCTCGGTGGCCAGCCCACCGGAGAAACGGACGTCCTCGTCGTTGACGTAGATGTTGACGAAGCGGTGCAGCTTGCCCGGATTGGCGGGGTCGACCAGGCGCTCGGAGATGCCGGAATGGTTCGCTTCCAGGTCGGTGATCACATCGGCCAGCGTGGCCCCGCTGGCGTCGACCCGTTTCTCCCCGCCGGTATGGGCGCGCAGGATCGTGGGGATGGAGACGGTCACGCTCATCGGGTGCTCCTTGCAGCTCAGTATTGGTCGACGATCTTGACGGGTTCCTCGGTCACGACGCCGCCGAGGATGCGGTAGCTGCGCAGCTCGTGCTCCTCGGGGTCGCGGGTGGAGATCAGCACGTAGTGCGCGTCCGGTTCCGACGCGTAGGAGACGTCGGTCCGGCTGGGATAGGCCTCGGTGGCGGTGTGTGAGTGGTACAGCACGATCGGGGCCTCGTCGGCCTCATCCATCGACCGCCACACCCGCAGCTGCTCGCCCGAATCGAACCGGTAGAACGTCGGGGACCGTTCGGCGTTGTCCATCGCGATGAACCGCTCGGGCCGATCGGCGCCCTCGGGGCCGGCGATCACCCCGCACGCCTCGTCGGGGTGGTCCGCACGCGCATGGGCGACCATCGCGTCGACCAGGTCGGCACGGATGACCAACACTTACGAACCCCCTCTACGCGAATGCTCCGGGCAACATGCCTCGGTACGTCGGTATTCCGGCGATGGATTCGGCAGCCAGCACGCCGGCCAGCACGGCCAGCGCCAGGCAGTCGGCTGCGGCGGCCCCGACCTTGGTGAGCAGCTTGGTCTCCGGCGACATCGAGGCCGGGGTGTCGGCGGCCGGCTCGACGTCGATCGCGCCGGTCGCCAGCGCGAACACGGTGTCCCCGTCGAGCGGGGTGTGCGCGGGCCGGATGGTGTGCGCCAGGCCGTCGTGCGCGGCCAGCGCCATCCGTTTGCAGGCGGCCGGGCTCAGCGCCGCGTCGGTGGCCACCACCGCGATCGTGGTGTTCAGCGGACTGTCGGCCCGGTCGAGTTCGGCGAACTCGTCGATCTGCGCCTGCGGCGGCGGGGTGAGTCCGAACGCCTTGATCAGGTGCGCCATCCACGGCAGGCCGGTGGTCGGGTCGACGACGTTGCCCGCCGAGTTCACCGCCACGATGGCGCCGACGGTGACGCCGATATCAAGGGTGATCGAGGCGGTGCCCAACCCGCCCTTGAGCACCCCGGCCCGCGCGCCGACCCCCGCCCCGACGGTGCCGAGGGCGAAGTCGACGGCCGCGGCCGTCGCGGCGGCTCGGCCGAATTCGGCGTTCGGGCGGCACTGCCAGCCGCCGACGGGTAGATCGAAGATGACGGCGCCCGGCACGATCGGGACCAGGCCGCCGTCCATCTTCACGCCGCGGCCCTGCTCTTCGAGCCAGCCCATCACGCCGTCGGCCGCGGCCAGACCGTACGCGCTGCCGCCGGTGAGCAGCACCGCGTCCACGTACCGCACGCTGTTGGCGGGATCGAGCAGATCGGTCTCGCGGCTGCCGGGCGCGCCACCGCGGACGTCGACGGCACCCACCGTGCCCGGCGGGGTGAGGATCACCGTGCTGCCGCAGGCCCAACCCGAACCGAGGGTGGCGTCGGGGTCGATCCGGTGATGATGCCCAACCAGGATCCCCGCGACGTCGGTGATCGAACCGGTCATCGGATGGGCTTGCCCATCAGGCCGAGCACCAGATACTCCTGCAGCACGGTCAGCCACTGGTAGACGTCGAGATGGCCGGCCATCGGATGTTCGGCTGGCAGGTTGTCCGGGCCCTCCGGCCCGATATCCAACATGCTGCCCAGCGCCAGCCGGACGTCGTTGACGCTGGCCACCCACGCGTTCGCGTCGTCTTCGGTGATCTCGAACTTGCCACCGCCTGCGGGGCAGGTGTCGAGCAGACGCTTGGCGGCGCCGCGTTTGGCGTCGATGATGTCGGGCTCGTGCAGACTGCGCAGCGCGCTGTTGAGGCTGTCGGCCGCGGCGGAACCCGCTGGGTGGTCGTTGTTCTGGGGTCGGAAGAAATCGGGCAGAATCCGCGCCATCGTGGCGTCATCGGGTGGCGTGGTGTTTCCGGTCCGCATCCCGGTGATGGCCTCGAGTTCGTCAGTCGGCGAAGCGGATTCGCGTTCGTCGAGCATGCCCACCATCGAACCGACCATGTTGTGCAGCAGCGCTGCCTCATGCGGGTCGAGGGTGGAGCGGAAACGAGGACCGTCGGCGGTGTCTACCCGCTTCCATTTGCGCACAGTTGAATCCCGGCCGCCCCGACTACCTGGTCAGCGATCCTGCTGCATGGTGGCCCACAACCCGGCGGCATGCAGCTTGGTGACGTCGATCTCCATGGACTCCCGGGTACCCGACGACACGACTGCCTTACCTTCGTTGTGGACCTGCAGCATCAGCTTGGTGGCTTTCGGTTCGTCGTAGCCGAACAGCTTCTGCAAGATGTACGTCACGTAGTTCATCAGATTGACCGGATCGTCCCAGACGATGGTCACCCACGGCCGTTGCGTGGCCGCCGAGGAGTCGGCAGCACGTTGCCCGGAAGACCCGGGCTTGGTCTCTGCTGGCGCAGCCATGGGCCCAAGGATACCGAGGCAGCACGCGTCAAGGTAATCAACGTCTCGGTCTTGATTGACGGCCTCCTCACCCGCTCGTGCCTCGCGGGTTTTGTCACCCGTCTAACGTTGCGGTGTGACGGTGGCCCTCCTGACCGATAAGTACGAGCTGACCATGCTGTCGGCGGCCCTGCGCGACGGGACCGCGCACCGGCGTACCACCTTCGAACTCTTCGCCCGCCGGCTTCCCGACGGCCGCCGGTACGGCGTGGTCGCCGGGCCGGGCCGGTTCCTGGAAGCCCTGCCGCAGTTCAGGTTTGACGATGCCGCCCTGACATCACTGGCCGGTTTCCTGGATGCGGACACCATGGCGTACCTGGCCGACTACGAATTCTCCGGTGATATCGACGGGTACGCCGAGGGCGAGCTGTACTTCCCCGGCTCGCCGGTGTTGTCGGTGCGCGGCACCTTTGCCGAATGCGTGGTGCTCGAGACGCTGGCGCTGTCGATCTTCAATCACGACACCGCGATCGCCTCCGCCGCCGCCCGGATGGTCAGCGCCGCGGAAGGCCGCACCCTGATCGAGATGGGCTCGCGCCGGACGCACGAGCGCGCCGCCGTCGCCTCGGCGCGCGCGGCCTATATCGCAGGCTTCGACGGCACCTCGAATCTGGAGGCACAACGCAGCTACGGGGTGCCCGCGCTGGGCACCAGCGCGCACGC
>JBEVHL010000524.1:0-8411 GCA_040511255.1 Mycobacterium sp.
GTCGGGAAGTCGACTGCGGGATCGGTGTTGCGCACCGGGGCGCTCTGGTCCCAACCGGCCACCACGGAGTCATTGAAGCCGTGGACTTCGAGGCGGCAGTCGTAGCCGCGGCCGTTATAACGCGCATTGGAGATCACACCGAGGGCGCCGCCGTCGAACCGCACCACGATGGCCGCGGTATCAACGTCACCATATTCGGTGAACAGCGGATCGCCCTGCACGGTGCCGGTGGCGTAGACCTCGACGGCCTCCTGTCCGGTGATCCAGCGGACGGTGTCGAAATCGTGCACGGCGCAGTCCCGGAAGATGCCGCCGGAACCCTTGATGTAGTCCAGTGGCGGGGGAGCGGGGTCCATCGTGGTGCTCCGGACGGTGGTCAGTGCGCCCAGCGCTCCGCTGTCCACCGCTACCTTGGCTGCGGCGAAGGCGGCATCGAACCGACGCTGGTAGCCGATCTGCACCGGGACACCGTTGCGGGCGATCGCCTCGGCGACCTTGGCGCTGTCGATCGCGGTGGATGCGACGGGCTTCTCGCAGAACGTAGGCAGACCACGCTCGACTGCGGCCAGCGTCAATGACGCATGTGCCGGGGTGGCCGCCGCGATCACGATGCCGTCGACACCCGAGTCGAACAGCACCTCGACCGAATCCACAGGAGTGGCACCGTATTTCGTGGCCACCTGCTTGACGACATCGAGACGCTCGTCGGTGATCACCAGGCCGTCGAGCCCGGGCAGGTTCATCAGTGTTTCGGTGTGGAACGCGCCGATGCGGCCGAGACCGATCAGTCCGAGGGTGGTCATGGAATTCTCCGTTCGTCTTGTCCGCGCAGTGCGGCGTCGAGTTGTGCTGGGGTCTGATCGTTGGCGAGCGCCTCGAGGACGACGTCCACCTGGCTGGTGGGAGCGAGGCTGCCGATGGGCTTGTCACGGTCGAGGTTGGTGGGGAAGGGATATCCCTCCGCTGTGGCGACCACCGCGTTGAGCAGTTCCTGCGGCGAGCGGCCTGCTGTCTGCATCTCGCGCAGCGAGGGATAGACCGCTCGTGCCATCGCACCCCGGTCCAGCGACTCCATGGCGCGACCGAATGGCGACGACACCTGCAGCAGATTGGCCATCCGGGAGATGTCAGCCGAGGTGTTGGTGCCGGCACCGTGATACAGCGCCGGGTTGAAGAACATCGCGTCACCCTTGCGCAGTGGCGTCTGCACGTAGTGCTCGCCGAAGAACTCGATGAACTCGGGTTGGTAGAACGCGATGTAGCCGGCGGCGAAGCGCTGCGAATGGGGCAGCACCATCGTCGGGCCACTTTCCAGGGGCATGTCACAGTGCGCGACCGCGCCTTGCAGAGTCAGCACGGCCGACATCCGGTGCATGTGTGCGGGGTAGGCGGACAAGTTGTCGACGTCGACGAAACCAAGGTGGTAGTCGCGGTGCGGAACCTGGGCTGCGCCACCGGGATTGACGACGTTGACCTGGGAGGTGACCTGATACCGCGGTCCCAGCCAGGCCTGCGAGACCATCGCCAGGACATCGTTGGTGTAGTAGTCGGCAAAGACCTCGGGGGAGTGCAGCGCAAGTTTCTGCGCGGCATTCCAAATGCGGTCATTGGCGCCGGGCTTGCCGAAATGATCACCTGCCGGGCCACCGGCGGCGTGTTGCTCAGCGATCAGGTCGCGGAACGCCGCGCTGGCCGAATCCACGACGGCGTGGTCGAACGCGCCCTCGATCATGATCACGCCGGGACCGTCGGCGAAGGCACGGATCAATTCGGCTTGAAGCTGTTTGCGGAGACTCGGGCTCGTCGCAGCAGAGAAGGCGTCGGCGGAGTAGACCAGGACGCCGCCCCGGACTTCCTGGGCGAACGGGTAGTCGGACAGTTCGGTGACCGAGTTGAGCACCTCGTCACGGAAGTCGTCCAGGCGGCAATCGGACTCCTCTATCCAGGCGTGGGCGGCCACCTTGGGTGAGGTGAGTGACGGTGTGGTCATGGCAGTCAGTCTTGCTGTGTAGTGGGACACAATCAACACCAGAAAACCATCAAAAACACATCACGGTGCTAGAGTCCTCCGCGTTGAGTCAGGAGTGAGAATGCACCGCTACAAGGTTCGGGAGATCGCCCAGCAGTCCGGCCTGAGTGAGGCGACCGTCGACCGCGTTCTCAACGACCGTCCGGGCGTGCGGGAGAACACCCGCGCCGAGGTGCAACAGGCCATCGCCGATCTCGACAAGCAGCGGGCCCAGTTACGCCTGAACGGCAGGCGCTACCTGGTCGATGTCGTCATGCAGACACCCCAGCGTTTCTCCGATGCGTTTCGGGACGCGGTCGAGGCCGAGCTGCCCACCTTTGCGCCTGCGATGCTGCGGGCGCGGTTCCACCTCTGGGAGACCGGGGAGACAGGAGAGACCGTCGAACAGTTGGCCCGGCTTCGCGGCAGTCACGGCGTCATCTTGAAGGCCCCTGATGAGCCTGCGGTGGTGGAGGCGGTCGATCGGCTGGTCGATTCCGGCATCCCCGTGGTCACCTACACCACCGATGTCCCCACCAGTGCTCGGTGCGGCTACGTCGGCATCGACAACCACGGCGCCGGGGTGACGGCGGCTTATCTGATGCAGCAGTGGCTGGGCGCCCATCACGCGCACGTTTTGATCACCCTGTCGAAGAACGTCTTCCGCGGCGAGGGCGAACGCGAAGTCGGATTCCGCTCAGCGCTGCGCGGCGGCGGACTGGAGGTCATCGACGTCACCGACAGCGACGGTATCGACGCCACCAACGAGCGGCTGGTGCTCGATGCATTGCGCCGCCACCCCGAGATCGAGGCGGTCTATTCGGTCGGCGGCGGTAATGCGGCCACGGTCGCGGCGTTCGAGAAACTAGGCCGGCAGTGCCGGGTGTTTATCGCCCACGACCTCGATGCCGACAACCGGCGGCTGCTGCGCGACGGCCGGATCTCGGCGGTGCTGCACAACGACCTGCGCGCGGACGCTCGCTTGGCGCTGCGGATGATCCTGCAGGCCCGCGGTGCGCTGCCCGCTGAACCGGTTCGGCCGGTGCCCGTTCAGATCGTCACCCCGTACAACATTCCCAGCTGACTCTGTAACGCTGTGCACGTGCTCAGCACGGTATTTGACCAAGTTACTCGCGCGTACGTACCGCTTCTTAGACTTTCTGGGCCAGCAAAAGTGACGAAAACCACAAAAATGTCTCAACACTGCCTTCTTCACCGCGCTGAGCTGCGGGTTAATCTGAACGTTACCGGCGTGTCGACGCGCCCCGGCGTGAAGGCCTGCCTAAGGAAAGTGCAATAATCGGTACTGAGAGTGACACCAACTTCTGCAGGCATTCACTGGCGGCGCGTCTGGACGGACAGCGACGGGAATGCCAGTCGCGGAGCTGGCGACAAAATCAGCGAGGAAAGGCGGGGTCGTGGGTCCGAACGGCAACGGAACCAAGTCGCAACCTCGGGAGAAACTCGAAAAAGTCGTCATCCGGTTCGCCGGTGATTCTGGCGACGGTATGCAGCTCACCGGTGATCGATTCACCTCGGAAGCAGCGCTTTTCGGCAACGATCTTGCGACTCAGCCCAACTACCCGGCCGAGATCCGCGCGCCTCAGGGCACCCTGCCCGGGGTGTCGTCGTTCCAGATTCAGATCGCCGACTACGACATCCTGACTGCCGGTGACCGCCCCGACGTGTTGGTAGCGATGAACCCGGCGGCGTTGAAGGCGAATATCGCCGACCTGCCGCGCGGCGGCCTCATCATCGCCAACTCCGACGAGTTCACCAAGCGCAACCTGGCCAAGGTCGGCTACGAGGCCAACCCGCTGGAGACCGACGAGCTCTCCGACTATGTCGTGCAGGCCGTTGCGATGACCACGCTCACGCTCGGTGCCGTCGAGCAGATCGGTGCCTCCAAGAAGGACGGCTCGCGGGCCAAGAACATGTTCGCGCTCGGGCTGCTGTCGTGGATGTACGGCCGCCCGGTCGAGACCAGCGAGACCTTCATCCGCGAGAAGTTCGGCCGCAAGCCCGACATCGCGGAGGCCAACGTCCTCGCGCTCAAGGCCGGCTACTACTACGGCGAGACCACCGAGGCGTTCGGCACCACCTATCTCATCTCGCCGGCCAAGCTGGCGTCCGGTGAGTATCGCCAGATCTCGGGCAACACCGCACTCGCATACGGCATCGTCGTGGCAGGCCAGCTGGCCGATATCCAGGTGATGCTGGGTAGCTACCCCATCACCCCGGCGTCGGACATCCTGCACGAGCTGTCCAAGCACAAGAATTTCAACGTGCTGACCTTCCAGGCCGAGGACGAGATCGCCGGTATCGGCGCCGCCCTCGGGGCGTCATACGGCGGTTCGCTCGGCGTGACCACCACCTCGGGGCCCGGCATCTCACTGAAGTCCGAGGCGATCGGCCTGGGTGTGATGGCCGAACTACCGCTGCTGGTTGTCGACGTCCAGCGCGGCGGGCCGTCAACCGGTCTGCCGACCAAGACCGAGCAGGCCGATCTGTTGCAGGCGCTCTACGGTCGCAACGGCGAATCCCCGGTTGCGGTGTTGGCGCCGAAGTCTCCGTCGGACTGCTTCGACATCGCCGTCGAGGCGGTGAAGATCGCACTGAAGTACCGCACTCCGGTGATCATCCTGTCCGATGGCGCCATCGCAAACGGCTCTGAGCCGTGGCGGATTCCGGACGTCGAGAGCTTCGAGACGATCCCGCACATCTTCGCCAAAGAGGGCGAGCCCTTCCAGCCGTATGCCCGCGACCCCGAGACGCTGGCGCGGCAGTTCGCCATCCCGGGCACGCCCGGTCTCGAACACCGCATCGGTGGCCTGGAATCGGCCAACGGTTCGGGCAATATCTCCTACGAGCCGGCGAACCACGACCTGATGGTTCGTCTACGGCAGGCCAAGATCGACGGCATCACCGTTCCTGATCTCGAGGTCGATGACCCGACCGGGGATGCCGAGCTGTTGCTGCTGGGCTGGGGTAGTTCGTACGGTCCGATCGGTGAGGCCTGCAGGCGGGCCCGGCGCAAGGGCATCAAGGTCGCGCACGCACACATCCGGTATCTCAATCCGTTGCCCGCCAACCTCGGTGAAGTTCTGCGCAGTTACCCGAACGTGGTGCTGCCGGAGATGAACCTGGGCCAGCTGGCGCTGTTGCTGCGCGGGAAGTTCCTGGTGGACATCCAGTCGGTGACGAAGGTGGAAGGCATGGCGTTCCTCGCAGAAGAGGTCGAAGGCATCATTGACGCTGCCCTCGATGGAACGCTGAGCGAAAAGGAAAGCGACAAGGCCAAGTTCGCGCGGCTGGCAGCAGCCACCGTCGAGACTGCCGTAGGAGCGGAAGCATGACTGACGTGATGGGAAGTCTGGGTGTTGGACATCCGGATCTGGGTCTGACGCCCCTCTCGAAGATCAGCGGTGTTCCGACCACCGATGTTGCCCTGAAGGCCAAAGACTTCGCCAGCGACCAAGAGGTCCGCTGGTGCCCCGGCTGCGGTGACTACGTCATCCTCAACACCATCAAGCAGTTCCTGCCGGAACTGGGCCTGCGCCGCGAGAACATGGTGTTCGTCAGCGGCATCGGCTGCTCCAGCCGCTTCCCGTACTACCTCGAGACCTACGGACTGCACTCCATCCACGGCCGCGCGCCGACGTTCGCCACCGGCCTGGCACTCGCCCGCGACGATCTCTCGGTGTGGGTGGTCACCGGTGACGGCGATGCGCTGTCGATCGGCGGCAACCACCTGATCCACGCGCTGCGCCGCAACATCAACATGACGATCCTGTTGTTCAACAACCGGATCTACGGCCTGACCAAGGGTCAGTACTCCCCGACGTCCGAGGTCGGCAAGGTCACCAAGTCCACCCCGATGGGCTCGCTGGACCATCCGTTCAACCCGGTGTCGCTGGCGCTCGGTGCCGAGGCCTCGTTTGTCGGACGTGCCCTCGACTCCGACAAGAAGGGCCTGTCCGAGGTGTTGCGTGCTGCGGCCGCGCATCGTGGGTCCGCGCTGGTCGAGATCATGCAGGACTGCCCGATCTTCAACGACGGTTCGTTCGACGCCCTGCGTAAAGAGGGTGCCGAGGAGCGGGTCATCAACGTCCGCCATGGTGAGCCGATCACGTTCGGAGCCAACGGCGAATACTGCGTGGTCCGGTCCGGGTTCGGCCTGGACGTGGCCAAGACTGCTGACGTCGCGGCCGACGAGATCGTCGTCCACAACGCCACCGCGGAAGACCCGGCCTACGCGTTCGCATTGTCGCGGCTGTCCGACCAGAACCTCGAGCACACGGTTATGGGCATCTTCCGGCAGCACAGCCGGCCCACGTACGACGATTCGGCGCGCGGGCAGGTCGCTTCGGCCATCGAGTCGATTCCGAATGATCGGCACGCGCTGCAATCTTTGCTTCGTGGTCGCGATACCTGGACCGTGGAGTAGCTCAACGGCGTAATCTGTCGGCCATGTCCTCAGCGCTGGCCGGTGTCGTGCTGGCAGGTGGAGCGTCCCGGCGAATGGGCCGTGACAAGGCCACGATGATGTTCTCCGGTGCTTCCGGCGACTCCAAAACCATGGTGGAGCATGTGGTTTCGGCCCTGTTGGCGCGATGCCTGCCGGTGTTCGTCATCGCCGCGCCCGGTCAACCGCTACCCGTACTGTCCGCGACGGTGTTGCGCGACGAGATCCGTGGGGTCGGTCCATTGTTGGCCACGGGACGTGGGCTGCGGGCCGCCGCCGAGGCCGGTGCGGAGCGGGCGTTCGTCTGTGCGGTGGACATGCCCCTGATGACCCCCGATCTCATCGACGAGCTTTCCGGACACGTCGGTGCGGACGTGGTGTTGCCCTGGGACGGGCGCGATCATTACCTCGCCGGGGTGTATCGGACGTCGCTGGTGGAGCGGATCGATCAGTTGGTGGCTGCCGGGGAGCGCAGTATGCGGTCGCTGGTCGACTCGGTGAACACGCAGCGCATCGTGATGCCCGAGTCTGCAGCGTTGACGAACGTCAATGCGGCCGCTGATCTGGTTTGATTCAACAACAGCTAATTAGTACTGCACCATTAATCGCAGTGGCGAACCCACGGTATACCGTTGCTCTTGTCCCGGCCGTCCTGCCGACGGACACCCGATGTCTGCCGCCGTGCTGAGTTATGGACATGCCACGCAACGAATTCGGCCGCCGTGATGCGGCAGCCACAGCGACGCCTGGCTCCCACGTTGTATTGCTACGCCACCCAGCTGAGCTGCGGACCCCGCATGGGGTGGTATCCGGGCGCCTGCGCGCTTTGGAGTTCCTGGTGTTGACCACCAAATGCACTGACTGACAAGCACATTGGTGCCGAGGTGGGGCTGTCCCAGCTCTGCTGGGCGGATTGCCGCTATGGGTGAAATGTCTGATGAACAGCGGCTAATCCGTTGTCCGACAAGCACTTCTGCGGCAACGGTACGCCAACACAATTCGTGCTGACATCAGCTAATGTCGTTGCCGCGCAGGCACTCTGGATGCGTGTAACACCGGACTCAGCAGCACCACTGATTTCGTCAATCGACAAATCCGTTGCGCCATAACGAATTATCGACCGCGTCAGAGCGTGGCACAGCTCACATTTACGTGGTGATCTGGCTCACGAATTGACGCGGAGTCGACGGAGGTGGGTTCTGTGACGCGCGCGGCCCTGACCTGCACGGACTTCGTAATTGTCCGGTTGTTATCGAACCGTTATCTGCGGCGAGTACCCATTTGGACGATGTGACTAACCCCGACTTCGTAAGTACGGTCCATTTCATCCCAAGCGGGAGCAAATAATTGAAGATCCACGACCCTGCGTGTGAGTGGGGCCGGCGGCGGCCTTAGCGGTCGCGTCGGCGGCCGGACGGATGTTCGGCGAGGTGTCTCTACCTTCCCCTGTCGTGCCTGACCGAGATGGCACGCCCCAAAAAATCTCACTGCCTCTACGAGGCATTCTCGCCCACCCCGGTGGGCGTGGTTTGGCGCGCGCGTCTCGAAAGGAACGATATTGATCAACCTCCGCAAGAAGCTCACCATGGCTGCGATCGGTGGGGCGCTTGTCGCCACCCCCATGGCGTTGTCCACTGCTACCGCAAGTGCGGACAGCGTGAACTGGGATGCGGTCGCTTCGTGTGAGTCTGGCGGAAACTGGTCCACCAACACCGGCAACGGCTACCACGGCGGTTTGCAGTTCACCCTGGGCACCTGGCATTCGAACGGCGGCACGGGCCTGCCGGAGCACGCCAGCCGGGAAGAGCAGATCAGGGTGGCCGAGAACGTCAAGTCCAGCCAGGGCATCGGCGCGTGGCCGGTCTGCGGTCGGCGCGGCTAGCAAAGATCTCCCCAGATGTGACACCAGACGGTGCCGGACCTGTCGCAGGTCCGGCG
>JBEVHL010000525.1:0-10917 GCA_040511255.1 Mycobacterium sp.
GGGCGTGCTGAACAGTCGGGACGAAATCCTGCGGGAAATCACCAGGCTGAGGCGGACAGTCGCGGAAGCCGCCAACGATTGCGGCGCTCAACTTCTGGCCGTCGGCCTACCTCCGACTGTGCCGAACGAATACCCCATCACGGATAAACCGCGCTATCCGAAAATTGCGGAACGGGTCGGGATGATCGCGCGCGAGCAGGGTATTTCCGGCTGCCACGTGCACGTCGCCGTTCCGGACCGCGAAATGGCGGTCTTAGTGTGCAACAGATTGCGCCCCTGGCTGCCAAACCTGTTGGCGCTCACCGCAAACTCGGCCATCTATCGCAACACCGATACCGGGTACGCAAGCTGGCGCAGCATCCTGTGGGCCCGCTGGCCCAGCTCCGGTCCGCCCCCGCACCTGGCCTCGGCTGCGGAGTACGACGCCGAAATCGCGATGATGGAAGATGCCGGCGCCATGCTCGACGACGGGATGGTCTATTGGGATGCCCGTCCGTCACGGAACTTCCCGACCGTGGAAGTACGCGTGTCCGACGTGTGTTCGACCGCCGCCGAGGCGGTGTTGTTGGCGACGATCAGCCGGGCCGCGGTGATGACCGCGATGGCCGCGATCGAGCGGGACGAGCCCGAACCACGCATCTCCGACCACGCTTTACGGGCCGCTTACTGGCGGGCTGCTCGTTACGGCCTCGAGGATCAGCAGGGCAAGATGGCCGGCTTCGTCAAAGACCTCGCCCCAGCGCTGGAGCAGCTCGGCGACTACGAATACGTCCGCGCCGAGCTCAAGCGGCTGTTGCAGGACGGCAACGGCGCGATGCGGCAACGACAGGTGTGGCAGCAGCGCGGCGACATCGACCAGGTGGTGGCCGAGGCCGCTGCCGCCACCGTCAGGTGAGCGCCAGCTTCGCGAAGATCTCGCCGGTCGGCTGCGGCGAACCGCCACCCGGCTCGACGGTAAACGCCAACACCTTGGAATCACCGATACTCGGCAGCACCGCCGTGGTCGACGGCGACACCGTGTTGGTGTCCATCACCCCTGCGGACGTTGCACCCTTGTCGTCGACCAGCCACATCTGATACACCGTGCCCTCGGCCGGGGGTGCCACGTTGTTCATCACCAGCACGCCTGCATCCCGGTTGTGGGAGTACACCAGTGTGGCCGTGCCTCCGGTCGGGATGGCGCCGGAGATGGTCCTGACGTCGGGCGCGGCGAAGATCTCCTGGGCGGTGGAGGTCGGCGGGGCCGACGGCCGAACCGCGATACCGATACCGACGGCGCCCAGACCGATCAACAGGGCGGCCGCAACCGCGAGCAGTCCGTTGCGCCGGCCGCGATCCGGGGATCGCTGCGGCAGCGTCCGGACGTTGTCGGCGGCCACCGCCTCAAGGAGGCGGTCCCGCAACGCTGCCGGCGGCTCGACGGCCGTTGCCGCGCCCACCACTGCCATCGCCTCACGGACCGCGCGCACCTCGTCGAAGAAGGTGTCCGCGGTGAACGGGCGGGCATTGGCCAGCCGCGCCTCGATCTCGTCGCGTTCGTCCTCAGACACGGCGTTCAGAGCGTAGGGCGTCGCGAGGTCGATCAGATCGTTGTCGATGGGTCCGCCGGGGCTGGTCATGCTGTCCCCAGGCAATTGCGCAGGCCGCGGAGTGCGTCACGCATCCGCGATTTGATGGTGGCCAGGTTGGCTGACAACCGGTCCGACACCTGTACGTAGGTCAAGCCGTCATAATATGCAAGTTGAATGCATTGCCGCTGAAGGTCGGTCAGACCGTCCAAACAGTTGACCACCTGGCGGCGCTCGTCGAGATGAATGACCGAATCGCTGACGTGATCGGTGTCGGGCTCGACGTTCGTGGCGCCGTAGCGGGACTCCCGATTGCTGGCGGCCTGTTCGGATCGCACCCGGTCGACGGCGCGGCGGTGTGCGAGAGTCATCAGCCAGGCCAGTGCGGAACCAGCGGCAGGGTCGTAGGTGTCGGCAGACCGCCAGACCTGCAGGTAGACCTCTTGGGTGGTCTCTTCGCTGTAGCCGGGATCGCGGAGCACTCTGGTGACCAGGCCGTATACCCGCGCCCGGGTGTTGTCATAGAAATTCGCGAACGCATCGGCATCATGCCGAGCCACCCGGCGCAACAACGCCTCTAGGTCCGCACTCACCGCGGTGAGCCAGTCTGTGAGCCTTCCATCGAGCGGTAGCCTAACCGTCGACACAGCGATTGCGGTCATGCTATCCCCGATCCGAAGATGTCTTGGACCGGCCCTTGGGCGGGCGAGGCACGAAAAAAGAAGTGCGCGACGAGTACTCACGGAAGCCGGGCCGGTCGGCCATGTTCTTCTCGGTGAGTCGTGCCCCGGTGGCGTACACCAGGAAGTACGTCATCAGCGCGGGGGACAGCACGGTGGCCAGCGCGGGCCAGCCGTACAGCGCGATCAGCCAGATCCCCCACCAGACGCAGGCATCGCCGAAGTAGTTGGGGTGCCGCGTCCACGACCACAGGCCGCGGTCCATGATCACGCCTTTGTTGGCCGAGTCGGCCTTGAACACTTTGAGCTGGTGGTCGCCGACCGCTTCGAAGATCACGCCGAGCAACCACACCGCCACACCGAGAACCAGGACCGGCACCAGGGCCGTCGGGGTGGGGCCTGCGGCGGCCGACACCTGCAGCGGCAGCGAGACGAACCAGGTGGCGGCGGCTTGGGTCAGGAAAATCTTCTTGAGCACGTTGGCAGGCGAGAAATCGTCGTGCAACAGCGTCGAGTACCTGGGGTCCTCACCCTTGCCCGCCGACTTGCCGTACATGTGCCACGCCAGCCGCAGCCCCCACACTGCGACCAGCGCCAGCAGCAGCAGCCTGCGCAGCAGATCGCCGGTACCCACCACCGCAGCCACCGCCGCGACCACGACGAAGCCGACACCCCAGGCCACATCGACGACGTTGTAGCGCCCGATCCGGCGACCGATCGCGAACGTCACCGCGAAGACCACCACGACGGCGATCAGCGAAGCGAGGGAAACGGCAAGCAGATTCACCAGCGGCCTCCGCTGGGTGCGAACGTCCACTGATAGACATCGAGGTAACCTGACCGGAAGCCGGCCTCGGAATAGGCCAGGTACAGCTCCCACATCCTATGGAACACGTCATCAAAACCCAACGCCGACACGGCATTCCGCCGGTCGACGAAGCGCTCGCGCCACAACCGCAGCGTCTCGGCGTAGTGCCCACCGAGGGAGAACATGTCCACCGTGCGCAATGAGGTGTGGCGTTCGGTGATGCCGATGATGGCCTCGGACGACGGCAGCAGACCGCCGGGGAAGATGTACTTCTGGATCCAGGTGTGGGTGTTACGGCTGGCCAGCATGCGCGAATGCGGCATGGTGATGGCTTGGATCGCCACCCGGCCACCCGGGGTGACCAGATCGTCGAGGGTCCGGAAATACGTTGGCCAGAAGGCGTATCCGACGGCTTCGATCATCTCGATGGAGATGACGGCGTCGTAGCGGCCCTCCACATCGCGGTAATCGCACAGGTCGATGTCCACGCGGTCGGACAACCCGGCAGCGGCCACCCGCTGACGCGCAAGGTGCTGCTGTTCGGCCGACAAGGTCACCGACGTGATGTGGGCGCCTCGTGCGGCGGCCCGCAGGCACAATTCGCCCCAGCCGGTGCCGATTTCGAGCACCCGGCTACCGGGGCCGACGTTCGCGCAGTCCAGCAGTCGGTCGATCTTGCGGTGTTGCGCCCCGACCAGCTGGTCGGCGGTAGCCGGCAACCTATCGAACAGTGCGCTGGAATACGTCATCGTCTCGTCGAGGAACTCGGCGAACAGTTCGTTCGACAGGTCGTAGTGCGAAGAGATGTTGCGCAGGGCCTGATCCCGGCTGTTGTGCTGTGAACGAGGCTGGCGGGCCAAGGCGATCGGCCGCATCCGCTGCAGCGTGCGCGGCACCAGATCTGCCACCGACGTCGCGAATGCGGTCAGCACACCCGCGAGATCGTCCGACGTCCATTCGCCTGCCATATATGACTCGCCGAAGCCGATCAGGCCGCTGTTGCCGATACGCCTTGCGAGACGGTCAGGTTGGTGCAACTGCAATGTCGGCAGGGTGGGATCGGCGGCTCCGATCACCGAGCCGTCCGGGTAGGCCAACCGCAGTGGAAACTTATCCGCGGCGCGGTGCAGCAGTCCCGTCGCCACCTTGGCCGACAGCGCGGCGACCGGCCCGGCGGGCACCTTGGCGACATCGCGCCACAGAGTGGAATCGATTGCGGTGTAACGAGTCCCGGTGGTCTCGACACTCACGACTGGTTCACCTTCTCGTGTGCGACGGGTGCGACGGGCGCTGCGGGGGCGTGCGGGCAGATCCCCTCGCGCGGCACCACCGGCACGCGCCGCATCCACAGCGTCACGCCCTGGACACGAATTGCCAACGCGCCCATCAACGGAGCCACCGGGGCGACAACCTGCATCCGGGCGACCGAAGAGACACCAGCCTTCATGCGCTTGCCCCGCAGCGTCGCCACGAATGCCGGTTGGTTCTCGCGGTGCAACGAGATCGTCACGTCCAACTCCGCGGCCGGTCGTGGTGCGCGCACCAGGTAATAGCCGTCCACCTCGTTGAACGGTGACACGTAGAGCTTCTTGGCCACCATCACCGCTTGGGTGTCGTCCGGGGGCAGCAGATAGGCGTGCCTGCCGCCGTAGGTGTTGTGCACCTCGGCCACCACCGCGCGCAGCGTGCCGTCGGCGTCGTGGCACCAGAACAGGCTCAGCGGATTGAACACGTAGCCAAGCACTCTGGCTTGCATCAGGGCGGTGATCCGGCCGCCGCGCAGGTGCACGCCATGGCTGGCCAGGAAGGAGTCCACCCGGGTGCGGATCGTGTCTTCGCCGGACTGCGGAGCTTCGAAGTGGTCGCGCGCCTCGAACCGCGCGAACGGCCGCATGATCGCGGGCAGCTTCGGCAAGTCGTCGAGATCGACGTACCAGCTGTAGCTCTTGTGCTCGAAATAGTGATGCACCGGGGCGCGACGCAGGTGGGTGACGCGGGTGCGGTAGATGGCTGGGGCGGTCATACGGAAACTCCCTGTAGACGTGCCCGACGAGTGGGCCAGTACGCGCCGAGGCGCTGGGCTGCCTTGAGACCGGAGACGGCACCATCCTCGTGGAAACCCCAGCCGTGATACGCACCGGCGAACGCGATGCGTTCATCGTTCAGGCTGGGTAGCAGTCGTTGCGCTGCAACAGATTCCGGGGTGTACAGCGGATGGTGATAGGTCATCTCGGCGATCACCGAGGCCGGGTCGACGCGGTCGCGACCGCCGAGGGTGACCAAGAACCGTCGTGGCCCGGTCAGCCGCATGAGCCTGCTGACGTCGTAGGTCACCAGTACACCGGCGCCGGCTGCTGGGGTGGTCAGATAGTTCCAGGAGGCCCGGGCCCGTTCGCGGGTGGGCAGCACCGATTCGTCGGTGTGCAACTGGGCGTGGTTGGTCGAGTAAGGCAGGGCCCCGAGCACGGCTCGTTCTGCCGCGGTCGGCTCGGCGAGCATGCCGAGTGCCTGATCGGGATGGGTGGCGATCACGACGGCGTCGAACTCCTCCTGATGGCCGTCGACGCCGGTGATCAGGACGCCGTGGGGTACCCGCTGGACGGCGCGCACCGCCTGCCCGACCCGGATCTCGTACAGGCGGTCGGCGATCGCCTCGACGTAGCTGGCCGAGCCCCCTGCCACCGTGCGCCAGGTCGGCGAGCCGAACACCGTGAGCATGCCGTGGTGGTCCAGGAAGACGAACAGATAGCGGGCCGGGTAGTCCATGGCCGCATCAGGAGCGCAGGACCAGACCGCAGCGATCAGCGGGGTCAGGAAGTTGTCGACGAAATACTGCGAGAAGCCGTGGCGCGCGACGAAGGTGCCGATGGTCTCGGGGTCGCCGGCGGGATCAGCGCTCGTTTCCAACAACCGCGTCGCAGCGCGGTGGAACCGGGTGACTTCGACGAGCATCCGCAGATACCTGGGCTTGGTCAGGTTGGACCAGGACGGGAACAACCCGCCGATGCCGCGAGCCCCGGCGTATTCCAGGCCGCTGCCGTTTCGGCCTCTGGCCGATACCGACATCGACATATCGCTGTCGTTCGTCTCGACCCCGAGGTCGTCGAACAACCGGCACAGCGTCGGGTAGGTGCGGTCGTTGTGCACCAGAAACGCCGAGTCGACACCGACGATCCGGCCGGTCCCGTCGTCGACGAAGTGGGTGTGGGCGTGCCCGCCCAGCCTGGTGTCGGCCTCGTACAGCGTGACCCGGTCCCGGCCCGACAGCACGTACGCCGCCGTCAGGCCTGCGACCCCGCTGCCGATGACGGCGACGGACCGCCCACTCAAGTGTGTTGCTTGCACACTTTGCATTCGGAGCCACTGCCGCGCCGGATCGGTGGAGGCGAAGTTAACGTTGGCCCATGACTTCGACGATCTTCGACGGTGGCACCATCTGGACCGGAACCGGCCTGACCAGCGACGCACTCCTGGTAGTGGACGGGGTGGTGGCCGCCCTGGGAGATGAGGCGCGCAGCGCAGCGGATGGGGCGCAGGCGGTTGACCTGGCCGGCGGCTTCCTGATGGCGTCATTCGGCGACGGGCATGCCCACCCGCTGCCGGGTGGGCTGGAGTTCGTCGGCCCGCGGGTGCGGCCGTGCACGTCGGTCGCGGAGATCGTCGAGACCGTGCGGAAGTACGCCGAGCAGCATCCCGACGAGGAGTGGATCACCGGTGCCTCCTACGACAGCAGCCTTGCCCCGGAAGGGCTGTTTGACGCGCGCTGGCTCGACGAGGCCGTTCCCGACCGCCCGGTGGTGTTGCGGGCCTGGGATTACCACACGGTGTGGGTGAACTCAGAGGCGTTGCGGCGCTGTGGTATTGACGCCGACACCCCCGATCCGGCGCTGGGGGAGATCGTGCACAGGGAGGACGGCTCGGTGCTCGGCACCCTACGCGAATGGGGTGCGGTGGACCTGGCGCTGAACGCGGCCCCGCCACGTTCGTTAGATGTCCGGGTCGGTGCGCTGCGCACCGCCGCCGACTACTACCTGGCGCGCGGCGTCACCTGGGTGCAGGACGCCTGGGTCAACCCCGAAGACATCGACGTCTACGTGGCGGCGGCGCAGCGCGACGCGCTCGGCGTCCGGTTCAACCTGGCGTTCTACGCCGACCCGCGCTATTTCGACGAGCAAGTGGAGCAGTTCGGCGCCGCCCGCCAGCGGGTGGTCGACGCGGCCTCGCCGCTGCTGACCGCGAACACCGTCAAGTTCTTCGCCGACGGCGTGGTGGAGAACGAGACGGGGTCCTTGTTGGCGCCGTACTGCTCGGGGCTGCACAGCCACGGCATGCAGGTGTGGGAGGGCGACAGCCTGGCGCAGGCTGCTCGCCGGGTCGATGCACTCGGATTCCAGATCCACATTCATGCCATCGGCGACGCCGCGGCGCGCCAGGCGCTCGATGCCATCGAGTACGCCATCACCTCGAACGGTCCGCGGGACCGGCGCCCGGTGATCGCCCACGCCCAACTCGTCGACGACGCCGACCTCGGCCGGTTCGCCGAGCTCGGGGTGATCCCCAACATGCAGCCACTGTGGGCGCAGATGGATGCGTTGATGACGGTGTTGACCATTCCCCGCCTCGGCGAGGAGCGGTCCGACAAGCAGTACCGGATCAACACCCTGGACCGCTCGGGCGCCCCGCTGGCGTTCGGTTCGGACTGGCCGGTGTCCTCCGGTGCACCGCTGGACGGCATCGCCATCGCGGTGTCCCGGCGCACTGCCGAGGGCGATCCGGCGGACGGCTGGATCCCCGAAGAGATCCTGACGATGGAGCGCGCACTCACGGCATATACCGCAGGCGTGGCCGAACAGGCATTCGCGGGACAGACCGGCCCGTCGTGGGGCACTATCTTCCCCGGCGCTAGCGCAGATCTGGTGTGGCTCAATAAAGATCCGCGCGCAACGCCTGCGCTCGATGTGCCCGGAATCGAGGTTCGAGGAACCTTCCTACGGGGAACACGGGCGCACCCCGCCAGCTGATAGGAGCGTCTATGTCCACCACGCCCGCCGAGTCGTCCCAGGCCCTGACGGCATCCGAGGGCGAAGGGCATCTGAAACGCGTCCTCGGTGTCCCGTCGCTGGTGCTGTTCGGCATGGTCTACATGGTGCCGCTGACGGTGTTCACCACCTACGGCATCGTCACCCAGACCACCGGCGGCCGGGTGCCGCTGGCGTATCTGGTGACGCTGGCCGCGATGGTGTTCACCGCGCGGTCCTACGCCAGGATGTCCGCGGCCTACCCGGTGGCCGGCTCCGCATACGCCTACACCCAGAAATCGTTCGGTGCGCCGATCGGCTTCCTGGCCGGCTGGTCGCTGCTGCTGGACTATCTGTTCCTGCCGATGCTCAACTACCTGGTCCTCGGCATCTACATGAACGCCGCCATCCCGGCGATCTCGCCGTGGATCTGGATTCTGATTGCGATCGTCGTGGTGACCGTGCTCAACATCGTGGGCATCAGCTCGGTGGCCCGGGCCAACTTCGTGCTGTTGGCCGTGCAGATCGTGTTCATCGTGGTGTTCGTGATCATGGCCGTGGTGGCCACCTCCAAGACCGGCACCGTCGACCTGGTCCGGCCGTTCACCGGTGACGGCTCCGCCGGTGGGGCGAGCCCGATTCTCGCCGGCGCCGCGATCCTGTGCCTGTCCTTCCTCGGTTTCGACGCGGTGTCGACGTTGTCCGAAGAGGCGAAGGACCCGACCCGCAGCGTGCCGAAAGCGATCATGATCGCCACCGTGGTGTCGGGCGTCATCTTCGTGCTGCTGTCGTATGTGTCGCAGGTGGTGTTCCCGTCGAACAACTTCGCCGACGTCGATGCGGGTTCCACCGACGTCATGCTGGCCGCGGGTGGGCAGTTCCTCAACGTGTTCTTCACCGCCGCCTATGTCGCGGGCTGCATTGGTTCGGCGCTGACGTCCCAGGCGTCGGTGGCCCGGATCCTTTACGCGATGGGGCGGGACGGGATCATGCCGAGGAAGGTGTTCGGGCAGATTCTGGCCCGGTTCGGCACCCCGGCGCTGTCCATTCTGGTGGTGTCGGTGATCTCACTGGCGGCGATCTGGATCGACCTGGCGGCCCTGGCCTCGATCGTGAGTTTCGGTGCGCTGGTGGCGTTCTCGGTGGTCAACCTGACTGTGATCAAGCACTACTTCATCGACAACCACGAACGCAACGTGTTCAACAACCTGATACTGCCGATCATCGGCTTCATCTTGACCGTGTGGCTGTGGTTCAGCTTGTCCGCGCTCGCGTTGACGGTCGGCCTGATCTGGCTGGCCATCGGGTTCGTCTGGCTGCTGGTCGTCACCCACGGGTTCCAGCGGCCGACGCCGGTCCTCGATCTGGAGGAGTAGCGGCTACCAGCTGTGTGCCGCGGCGATCAGTCCGTGCAGCAGTGCCGACGTCGCGCGGGACAGCCCGTCCTCGCCGGCCATCGGGCTGCGCGGGCTGATCCCGCGCACCCGCGGTGACAGCTCGAGCTGGGTGCCGCCGTCACGCACCCGATTGACCGGGTTGTCCGGGTGCAGGCCGCGCAGCTCCTTGGGAATGGCGTCGAGGTCGGTGACCACCTGATAGCCCGGCATCTCGATGGTCCTGGCGAGGTGATTGGCCAGGACGCGGTTGCGGCCTCCGGCGAGCAGGTGGGTGCTGCGACCCATCCGGCCGTAGCCGTGCAGGGAGACCACCACGTCGACGTGGTCGAGGAATTCGGCCAGCCGGGCCGATTCGGCGGCGACGAAGCGGGCCGACGGTAGGTGGTGCGGGTAGCGGTCCGGGTGGCGCACCACGTACACCGATGCCCCCGCACCGTCCGCCGCGCGTTCGGCGATGACGTCCGTCATCTGCTCCAGGCCACCGCCGTGGATGGCCAGGAAGCCGAACCGGGACCGCAACGTGCTGGACTCGATCACGCCGGGATCGGCCAGCAGCTCCGAAAGTGATTGCGGGCCAGATGTTGTCGACGAGGCGACGGGCCGGGGCCATTGCGCGGGATCCCACCGACCGAGGAATTCGATCCAGCGGTTCGGCAGTTCATGGTGCCGCGCGCCGTCGATGATGCGTTCCAGATAGCCGGGCCGCGGCGGACCGGGGTCGACCCGGTGGTCGATGTAGACCCAGGCGTCCGACGGGCCGTCATCGGTGTGCACGGTCAGGCGGTCGCGGCGGTATCGCACCGGCACGCCTTCGGCGCTGTCCAGGGTGGCCAGGTCATGGTCTGTGACGTGCCACAGCACGCCGTGCACCTCGGAGCCGGGCAGCGGTTCGATGGTGGCCACGCCGCGCTCGTTGATCAGCCAGTCGTGGTCGGCCAGGGTGGCGGGGCGCGGGTCGGCCGCGCCGGGACACCGCGCCGCCATCTGCGCCACGGACAGGTTCGACCCGTACGCGAAGTAGCTGTGACGGCTGCTCTGCACTCAGCCCGTCACCGTCAGATAGATAAGCACCACGTTGAGAAGCGTAATCACTGCGGCGACAATCCAGCCCAGCGTGGCGGTCACCCGGTGGTTGACATCACTGCCCATCAGCTCTTTGTCGCTGGTCAGCCGGATCAGCGGGATCAGCGCGAACGGGATGCCGAACGACAGCACCACCTGCGACAACACCAGTGCGCGGCTTGGGTCGAAACCCACGCCCAGCACCACCAGCGCGGGGATCAAGGTGATGACGCGGCGCAGCAGAATCGGTACCGACACCCGCAGCAGGCCGTGCATGATCATGGCGCCGGCGTAGGAGCCCACCGAGGTCGAGGCCAGACCCGAGGCCAGCAGGCCGATCGCGAAGAACAGCGCGATCGTCGGCCCCAGGGTGTCTTTGACCGC
>JBEVHL010000526.1:0-7144 GCA_040511255.1 Mycobacterium sp.
GTCTCGGAGGCACCGGGTATCGGCTTCCACGAGGTCACCAGCACACCGTCGATGTCGAAAAGCACTCCACCGGTCGCCATGGTGCGAGGTTAAACGCACGAGGTCATCGCGCAACTTGAGGGCGCTATCTAACAGACCATGCGCTGTCTGCTATCCACGGCGAGGCACCGGCGGCGACGGCCCAGGCCGTTTCGGCGGGTACGTCCACCACTTCGTAGCGTTTGGTCCCGGCCGCGGTGGCCGCCACCAGGGTGGCGACGCCTGCCCGACGCTGAAACCAGGTCTGCCGCACGGTCCACCCGATGATGCCCGGGGTTTCGATGCAGTCGCGCCGGCGTTCGACGCTGCCGCTGCGGGTGACCAACCAGCTGCCGTCCACCCGGTGCCCGAGCGCGCGGACCCGGTCGGCTGCCAGTAAGGCGCAGCACGCCGTCAGCACCGCCGCCGCAGGCCACACCCAGACCGGGACGCCGGACCGGACGGCCAGCGCGGCCAGGGCGATCAGCACCACTGCAGGCAGCATCAGCCCGCGGGTCCAGCGCCGGCGCGCCGCGGCGGGTCCGTGGCCCTGCAGCGCCCCGGTGGCCACCCAGTCGCGGGCCGGGGCGTCGACCAGCGCTGTCAACACCCCCTGTGCCGTGGCGGCGGGGCACGGCGGCAGCAGCAGCGACGACTCCCCCGCCCCGGCCACACCCGTCATCACCGCGTCGAGTCGGGCGCCGCCCAGAGCGCGCACCAGCAGCGGCTCGCGCAGGGTGCCGCCGCGCAACCGGCGCGTGTCGTAGGTGTGCTCGCGGACGCGCAGCAACCCGTGCACCAGGTGCAGCGCCCCGGCGTCGGTGTCACCGCGACGGCTCAGCACCAGGTTGCCGTACGTCAGCAGCGAGCGGCCGACGGTCAGCAGCACCGACACCAGCACCACACCCGCCGCCAACACCGCCACGCTGGCCGCGACGCCGAACCGTTGCGCGGCCTCGATTCCGGACTCCGCGGCGTGCGAGCGCTGCACCACCAGCCCGAGCCCAGCCTGATAGGCCAGCCCCACCGCGGCCACGATCATCGCCAACCCGGAGAAGCTCAGCGGGCTGTACCGCAGCCAGGACGGGGCCCAGCGGGCCAGCAGCACCTCGGTGACCGGCACCGCCTCAGCTGTCGGGCTGAGCGGTTGTGCACCCGCCAGGAGAATTCCGCGTAGCCGGGTGGCCTGTTCGGCTTCGACGGCGTCCAACTCAAAAGCGTTGTCGCCCTTGGTTTCCTGACCGGTACTGATCCGCAGAACCGTCAGCCCCAGCAATCGGTGCAGCAGCCGGGCGTCGGTCTGCACGGAACGGATCCGGTTGCGTGGCACCGTCAGTGCACTGCGCCGCAGCACCCCGGTACGCAGCTGCACCTCTTCGGCGTCGATCCGATAGGTGGTGGTGAACCAGCGCGCGACGCCGAGCCCGACGATCAACGCCAGCCCCACCAGTGACCACAGCGGATTGTTGGTCGCCCGGCCCAGGACGATCGAGCCGATCAGCAGCGGCAATTGCCGCAGCACCTCATGCACCGGATGCACCAGCAGCATCCGCGGACTCAGCCGCCGCCAGTCCGCGGTGGGCGCGGTCATGTTCCTTCTTCCTCACCGATATTCGCAATGTCCGTGAGTCGCGCCGCGACGCCGTCGGCGACGTCGGAATCCAACGCGACGATGCGCACCGCACCTGCCGACGACGCCGTCGTCACCGTCACGTTGGCCAGGCCGAACAGCCGGTCCAGCGGACCGCGGTAGGTGTCGACGGTCTGCACCCGGGAGATGGGCGCGATCCGGCGCTCCTGCGTCAGCCAGCCCGACCGGGTGTAGACGGCCTGCGGACTGATCTCCCAGCGATGCACCCGGTAGCGCCACAGTGGCACCACGCCGACAAACAGCGCCGCTCCGAGCACCGTCACCCCGGCCAGTGCCGCGTGCAGCCACCAGATCCGCTGGTCGACGACGAACCAGATCAGCTGCCCGACCGCCAGGATTGCCCACGGAATCGCCGCCCCGAGCGCCCACACCAGCGGGGCCTTGCGGCTCGGCGGATGTGCGGGGTCGACCAGGCTGACCGCGCGGGATATCTCAGGGCCCATGTGTCCATGGTCCCAGGCGAGTCAGCTACGCGATCGTCGGAACCAGGCCGCCTTCAGCCCGGATGGCGGCGCCGTTGGTGACCGCCGACAGCGGACTCGCCAAATAGGCCACCACAGAGGCGATTTCGTCAGCTTCGATCAATCGGCCGATCAGTGACCCCGGCCGGGCCTTCTTGAAGAACTCGGCCTCTCGCTCGGCTTCAGGTGCGTCCTTGTCGTCGACTACCGACCGGATGAATTCGACGATCCCTTCCGAACGCGTCGGCCCCGGCATCACCGAATTGACCGTGACGCCGGTGCCGCGGGTCTGCTCGGCCAGCCCGCGCGAGATGGCCAACTGCGCGGTCTTGGTCATGCCGTAGTGAATCATCTCGCCGGGAATCATCAGTGCGCTCTCACTGGCGATGAAGATCACCCGACCCCAGTTCCGTTGCAGCATCGCCGGAAAATAATGCCGGGACAGGCGCACACCGCTGAGCACGTTGACCTCGAAGAGGTAGTTCCAGTCCTCATCGGTGATCTCGGTGAACGGCTTGGCCTCGTAGATCCCCAGATTGTTCACCAGAATGTCGATCTCGGGCACCGCCGCGATCAGGGCGGCCGCACCTTCGGCAGTCCCCGGGTCGGCCAGAATCGCTTGCACCACACCGGATTCGCCCACTTCGGCGGCCGCCTTGTCGAGCTTGTCCTGGCTGCGACCGGTGATGGTCACCGCAGCCCCCTCGGCTGCCAGCTTCTTGGCGATCGCCAATCCGATACCTGCGGTCGACCCCGTCACCAGGGCAGTTTTTCCGGCTAGCTGCAAATCCATCAGTACGCCTTCCGTATCGTTGAAAACCATGACCGCCAACAAGTGGACCGAAGCCGATGTTCCCGACCAGTCTGGCCGCATCGCCATCGTCACCGGGGCGAATACCGGTCTTGGCTATGAAACTGCCCGAGTTCTGGCCACCAGTGGGGCGCATGTGGTGATCGCGGTGCGCGACGTGGAAAAAGGTAAGGCCGCCGCGGCGAAGATCACCGGCATCAGTCCGCGCGCCGACATCAAGGTCCAGCCGCTGGATCTGAGCTCGCTGCAGTCGGTGCGCACGGCCGCCGAAGAGTTGAAATCCGCCTACCCCCGCATCGATCTGCTGATCAACAACGCGGGCGTGATGTACGTGCCGAAGCGGGAGCCCACCAAGGACGGCTTCGAAATGCAGTTCGGCACCAACCATCTGGGCCCGTTCGCGCTCACCGGGCTGCTGCTGGAGAACCTGTTACCGGTGCCGGGTTCGCGGGTGGTGACGGTGGCCAGCGTGGCGCACCGGATCCGTGCCGCCATCCACTTCGACGATCTGCAGTGGGACCGCAGCTATGACCGGGTGGCCGCCTACGGGCAGTCCAAGCTGGCCAACCTGATGTTCACCTACGAACTGCAGCGCCGGTTGGCCGCCAAGCAGGAGCCGACCATCGCGCTGGCCGCCCACCCCGGGTTCTCCAATACCGAACTGATGCGCCACCTGCCCGGTCCGCTGCAGCCGGTGTGGAAGCTTTTCGGTCCGCTGGCCACCAACAGCGCCGAGAAGGGTGCGCTACCAACACTCCTCGCGGCCACCAGCCCGTCGGCCCAGGGCGCGCAGTATTACGGTCCTGACGGCATCGGTGAGGTGATGGGGTATCCCAAGCTGGTGAAGTCCACCCCGCAGTCGCATGACGAAGCGCTGCAGAAGCGGCTGTGGACGGTCTCCGAGGAGCTCACCGGCGTCACGTTTCCCGTCTGATGCGCACCGTCGAAGAGCACCAGCGCGTCGTCGCCGAACTGATCACGCCGCGGCCCGCGGTCGCACTGCCGCTGCCGGACACCCTGGGCCTGGTCCTGGCCGCCGATGTGGCCGCACCGTTGTCGCTGCCGCTTTTCGACAACTCGGCGATGGACGGCTACGCGGTGCTGGCCTCGGACATCACGGCCGCCTCCGCCGAGAATCCGGTGACTTTGCCTGTGGCAGAGGATATTCCGGCAGGCCGCACCGATCCATTGACGCTCAAGCCCGGTACCGCGCACCGCATCATGACCGGTGCGCCGCTGCCCACCGGGGCGACTGCGGTGGTGCCGGTCGAGCTGACCGACGCCGGTACCGACACCGTCGAGATCCGGGCCACCGCCAAGGCGGGTCAACACCTGCGGCACGCCGGTGAGGATGTCACCGCAGGGACGACGGTGTTGCGGGCCGGGCAGGTCGTCACCCCGGCGGCGCTGGGGCTGGCTGCCGCGCTCGGTCTCGGTGAGCTGACGGTCTGGCCGCGCCAACGGGTGCTGGTGATGTCGACAGGCACCGAACTCGTCGCGTCCGGCACCGCGCTGGAGCCCGGGCAGATCTACGAGTCCAACGCGGTGATGCTGGCCGCGGCGGTACGGGACGCCGGCGGCGAGGTGGTCGCGGCGCCGATGGCCGGTGACGATGTCGACGAATTCCGGGCGGCGCTCGCGGCGCATGTGGGTGACGCTGATCTGATCATCACCACCGGCGGCGTCAGCGCAGGCGCCTACGAAGTGGTCAAAGACGCGCTGGGCGGCGATGGTCAGGTGGACTTCGTCAAGGTCGCGATGCAGCCTGGCATGCCCCAGGGGGCGGGCCGGGTGGGCGGCGTCCCGATCATCACGCTGCCGGGCAACCCGGTCAGCGCGCTGGTGTCCTTCGAGGTGTTCATCCGGCCGGCACTGCGCGCCGCGATGACCTTTCCCCACGCGCAACGTCCACGACGCACCGCGGTGCTGACCGAGCAGCTGACGTCCCCGCGCGGCAAGCGGCAGTTCCGGCGCGGCGTGCTCGACGCGGAGGCGGGCACCGTCACCAGTTACGGGCCACCGGCGTCGCATCACCTGCGCTGGCTGGCCTCGGCGAACTGTCTGCTGGAGATCGCCGAGGACGTCGCCGAGGTCGACGAGGGCGCCACCGTGCGGGTGTGGGACCTGTCGGGCTAGCCGTCTACATACAATGGCCGCGTGGCCAGACGCCCCCGCACGTCCGAAGCTTCACATCTGGTGGAGCTGGTCCGCTCCACCGTTCCCCCGATGCATCCCGCAGGACTGCCGTTCGTCGGCGCCAGCCTCGCGCTGGCGGCGCTCGGACACCGACACCGCTGGCTGCGCAACGCCGGCCTGGCGGCGGCAGGGGCCCACGCGGCCTTCTTCCGGCATCCGCCGCGGGTACCGCCGACCCGGCCCGGCGTCATCGTGGCGCCCGCCGACGGCCAGATCTGCCTGATCGAACAGGCCGTCCCGCCGCCCGAACTGGGCCGCGGCACCGCGCCGGTGCCCCGGATCAGCATCTTCCTTTCGGTGCTCGACGCCCATGTCCAGCGCGCGCCGATCGCCGGTGAGGTTATCGCCGCCGTGCACCGGCCGGGCCTGTTCGGCACCGCGGACCTGCCCAGCGCCAGCGCCGACAACGAACGCAACAGCATCGTCATCCGCAGCCCCGATGGCACCGAGGTGGTCGCCGTGCAGATCGCCGGACTGCTGGCCCGGCGCATCGTGTGCGAGGTGGCGGTCGGCGACAAGGTCGCCATCGGCGACACCTACGGCCTGATCCGGTTCGGTTCGCGGCTGGATACCTACCTGCCCGAAGGGTCCAACCTGCTGGTCAGCGTCGGACAACGGGCGGTGGCCGGCGAAACGGTGCTCGCCGAGCTGCCGTGAGCAAATCCAAGGCCGACCGGAAGGGGCCCCCGAACCGGGGGCTGCGCATCCTGCCCAGCGCGACGACCGTGCTGGCCATCTGCGCCGGGCTGACGTCGGTCAAGTTCGCCCTGGACGAGAAGCCGTGGATTTCGCTGGCCCTGATCGGCGCCGCGGCGATCCTCGACGGCATCGACGGCGGTATCGCCCGCGCCCTCAACGCGCAGTCCCGGATGGGCGCTGAGATCGACTCGCTGGCCGACGCGGTCAACTTCGGTGTGGCACCGGCACTGGTCATCTACGTGACGCTGCTGGAGCACTCCCGGGCCGGGTGGATCTTCGTCCTGCTCTACGCGGTGTGTGTGGTGCTGCGCCTGGCCCGGTTCAACGCACTGCTCGACGACGATTCCCGACCCGCGTACACCCGGGAGTTCTTCACCGGGATGCCCGCGCCGTGCGGTGCCGTCGGCGCCATCGCGCCACTGGCCGCGCAACTGCAGTTCGGTGACGGTTGGTGGACCTCGCCGTGGTTCGTCTCCGCCTGGCTGGTGGCGTGCGCGGCGTTACTGGTCAGCCGCGTGCCGACCGTCGCGCTGAAGGCGATCTCCGTGCCACCGAACGCCGCGCCGATCCTGCTGATCCTGGTCGCGGTGGCCGCGGCCGGGCTGCTGCTGTTCCCGTACGTGCTGCTGTTGGTGATCATCGTCGGGTATCTGTGCCTTATGCCGTTCACGATCTACAGCCAGCGCTGGGTGGCCGCGCGACCTGAGACATGGGATGTGAAACCCAAACAGCGCCGCGCCATCCGACGGGCGCAGCCGAACCGCCGGTCGGTGGCACGCCTGGGTCTGCGCAAGCCGGGCCGCTAGCCGTGCCCACCCAGCTGAGCCTGACCGCCCGGCTCAACACGTCGGCGCTGGACAACCGGCGCGGGGTGATCCGCCTACACCCGGAAGCGGTCGCCGCCTTGGGCATCCGCGAGTGGGATGCGGTGTCGCTGACGGGTTCGCGCACCACCGCCGCGGTGGTGGCGCTGGCCGGTGCGGGCGTCCCCGCGGGGACCGCCCTGCTCGACGATGTCACGCTGTCGAACGCGGGTCTGCGCGAAGACGCCGGCGTGGTGATCGCCCCGGTCACCGTGTTGGGGGCGCGGTCGGTGACAGTGACCGGATCAAAACTCGCCGCCGGGTCCGTCTCCCCGGCCACGCTGCGCCAGGCCCTGCTCGGCAAGGTGGTGACGGTGGGCGACACCATCTCGCTGCTCCCCCGCGATCTCGGCCCCGGCACCTCGACGTCGGCAGCCAGCACCGCGCTGGCCTCGGCGGTCGGTATCACCTGGACCTCGGAACTGCTGACGGTCAGTGCCGTCGA
>JBEVHL010000527.1:0-3875 GCA_040511255.1 Mycobacterium sp.
TGCGGGCCCGACAACCAAGCCGAAGCCGACGGCCAATACACCACCACCGTCACCGACCACGGCCGCCTCGCCTGGACCGACGGCACCGGCCCACCCGACATCAACCACATCCACCACCCCGAAGAACTCCTCGGAGACGACGACCCATGGCCCCGCAGGGGCTAGCCGCGTCGCAGGACCGGTCGCAGAGCGTCGAGCACATCGGGATCCTCGATGGTCGACGGCACGGGCTCATCCTTACCCGCCGCGATACCTCGCATCGTCTTGCGCAGAATCTTGCCCGACCGCGTCTTGGGCAGCGCGGGAACGATATCCACCATCTTGAAGGACGCGACGGCGCCGATCTCGTCGCGGACGGCGGCCACCAATGCTGCGGACAGGCCGTCACCGGACGCTCCCGCTTTGAGCACCACCAGACCGCGCGGGACCTGACCCTTGATGTCGTCGGCGACTCCGATGACAGCGCACTCGGCGACAGCGGGATGGGTCGCCAGCACGGCCTCGATGGAGCCGGTCGACAGGCGGTGTCCCGCAACGTTGATCACGTCGTCGATGCGACCCATCACGAACAGGTAGCCGTCGTCGTCGAGGTAGCCGCCGTCGCCGGTGAGGTAGTAGCCGGGATGCTCGGCCAGATACGAACTCAGATAACGATCGTCGTCACCCCACAACGACGGCAAAGTTCCGGGTGGCAGCGGCAGGCGGATGCAGATGGCACCCTCTTCGCCCGGCGCGCAATCCTGCCCGTCCGGGTGCAGGATGCGCACGTCGTAGCCTGGCATCGGCATGGTGGGCGAGCCGGCCTTGAGTGGAAACTGTTGCACACCCATCGGATTGGCCGCGATCGCCCAGCCCGTCTCCGTCTGCCACCAGTGATCGATCACCGGGACGCCGAGCTTCTCCGTTGCCCAATGGTAGGTGTCCGGGTCCAAACGCTCACCGGCCACGAACAGATACCGCAAGCTCGACAGGTCATAACGGGCGATATGAGCGCCGTCCGGATCCTCCTTGCGGATCGCCCGGATAGCGGTCGGTGCGGTGAAGAGCACCTTGACGTTGTGCTCGCTGACCACCCGCCAGAACGCACCGGGGTCCGGACTGCCGACTGGCTTGCCTTCGTAGAGCACGGTGGTGCCCCCGAGCAACAGTGGCGCGTAGACGATGTAGGAGTGGCCGACCACCCACCCCACGTCGGAGGCTGCCCAGAACACCTCGCCCGGGGACATGTCGTACACGTGGCGCATGGTCCACATCAATGCCGTGGCATGTCCGCCGTTGTCGCGGATGATGCCCTTCGGCTTGCCGGTGGTGCCGGAGGTGTAGAGCACATACAGCGGATCGGTCGCGGCCACCGGCACTGCGTCGGCCGGTTCGGCGTTGGCCATCAGCTCGTGCCATTCGAGATCGCGGTCGCTGTCCAGGGGACAGCGCAGGTGGTCCCGTTGCACCACAACACAATGCCGGGGCGGGTACTCGGAGCGAGCTATGGCGGCGTCGACCATCGGTTTGTACTCGACGGTCTTCGACGGCTCGATCCCGCAGGACGCGGTGACGATCACCGTGGGCCGGGCGTCGTCGATGCGGATGGCCAGCTCGTGCGGGGCGAAACCGCCGAACACCACCGAGTGCACGGCCCCGAGTCGGGCGCAGGCCAGCATCGTGATGATCGCCTCGGGGATCATCGGCAGGTACACCACCACGCGGTCGCCCTTGCCGACGCCGAGGCTGCGCAGGACACCGGCGAATCGCGCTGTCTCGTCCAGCAATTCGTCGTAGGTGTAGGTGCGTTTGGTCCCGGTCACCGGCGAGTCGTAGATCAGGGCAGCCTGTTGCCCCCGGCCGTCGGCGACATGGCGGTCCAAGGCGTTGACGCAGGTGTTGAGTTCGGCGTCGGGGAACCATCGGTAGAACGGCGGATTGGTGTCGTCGAGGATGCGCTCCGGCGCACGGGTCCAGGTCACCGCCTCTGCGGCCTGCGCCCAGAACTTGGCTGGATCAGAGATGCTGGCGTCGAAGACTTCGCGATATCCGCCCATCCCGGCACCGTAACGCCCGGCACCAGTCGCTGTCGTGAATACGGTCATGAGCAGTCAGAAGAAGCCGGTGATTTACAGTCCACCCATGACTGCTGTGGAGTTCGTGACGGTCGAAGACGGTATCGCCCGCATCACCCTGAACCGGCCCGAGAAACTCAACGCCATCGACGGCACACTGATGACCGGGTTGGATGCCGCGCTGGACGAGCTCAGCTCCGGCCGCTACCGGGTGGCGATCCTGACCGGCGCCGGGCGTGGCTTCTGTGCGGGTGCCGATCTGTCGGGGGCCGGCGAGCAGTGGACCGCCTCTGCCAAAACACAACTCAAGAGCACCTACGACTCGCAGGTTCGGCTGGCCGACCAGATGACGAGGCTCTACGAACTGCCGATTCCCGTCATCGCCGCGATCAACGGCGTCGCGGTGGGTGGCGGGTTCGCCTACGCATTGCACTGCGATATCCGGATCGCCGCTGAGTCCGCCCGGTTCGGTTCGGTGTTCATCAAAGCGGGCTTCTCGTCGATGGACATGGGCACCAGCTACCTGTTGCCGCATATCGTCGGCGCGGGTGTGGCCCGTGAGCTGATGCTCACCGGACGCATCATCGACGCCGCCGAGGCCTACCGGATCAACCTCGTGCACGAAGTGGTGCCGCAGGACGACCTGTTGGCATCGGCGCTGAACAAGGCGCGAGAGATCGCGGGCAACAACGAGTACGGCGTGTGGCAGACCAAGATCGGCCTCAACGCGGCGCTGGACGCCCCAAGTCTGCGGCACGCGAAGGAGATCGAGAACCGCACCCAGGTGCTGAGCACATTCACCAAGAACCCCGGTGAGGCCGCGATGGCCCACCGGGAGAAGCGATCCGCAGTCTGGGACGAGCTCTAGGCCTTCGCGATGACGTGCTCGGCGAACATCTCCAGGTTGCGGATCTTGGCATCGAGTGGCTCGGTGTCGGGGCCCATGATGTAGGGCACCCGGAAGCCGACGATCACATCGGTGACGCCCTTGTCCTCCAGCCGCTTCACCCCGTCGAGGCTGAACCCGTCGATCGAGATGACGTGGATCTGGAAGTCGCCGGTGCGGCCCTCTTCCTCGCGAAACCGCTTGAGCTTGACCAAAAGGTGGTCCAGTTCCTCGGGGTCGCCACCGCCGTGCATCCAGCCGTCGTTACGGGCGGCACGGCGCAGGGCGACGTCGGCATGCCCGCCGATCAGGATCGGGATCGGCTCGGTCGGCGCAGGCGTCATCTTGGTCTTCGGGATGTCGTAGAACTCGCCGTGGAATTCGAAATAGTCGCCACTGGTCAAGCCGCGGATGATCTCGATGCACTCGTCCATCCGCTTGCCCCGCCTGGCGAACGGCACGCCCAGCACCTCGTAGTCCTCCGGCCACGGGCTGGTGCCCACGCCGAGCCCGAGCCGGTTGCCGATCAGCGCGGCCAGCGACCCGGCCTGTTTGGCGACCAGGGCGGGCGGCCGGATCGGCAGCTTGAGCACGAACAGGTTGAAGTGCAGCGTCGAGGTGACTGCACCCAAAGCGCCCATCAGCACGAAAGATTCGATGAACGACTTACCGTCGAGGAATTCGCGATTCCCGTCGGGGGTATAGGGATACTTCGAGTCCGATTCGAAGGGGTAGGCGATGCTGTCCGGGATCGTCATCGCGTGATACCCGGCCGCCTCAGCGGCCTTGGCCAACGGGATGTAGTACGACGGGTCGGTCATGGCTTCCGCAAAGGTGAACCGCATGGCGCGATACTAGAACACGTTCTAGTTTCCGGGACGCGAACGCCAGGAACGTCACCCGCCGCTGGACACCAGATCGCCCCAGGCGGCACG
>JBEVHL010000528.1:0-5282 GCA_040511255.1 Mycobacterium sp.
CCCCGGGCCACCCTCCCCCAGACCTTCACCCCCTCCGAGGCCAGGAGCATCAGATGGCTAGTAAGACCAGGAACACTGCCAAACACGAAACGATCACGGACATGCCCATTGGCATCGACGCAACCGGGCACCGCAAGGAGTTTGACTCCATGGGTGACGTCGAGGTACCCGCCGACCGGTATTGGGGCGCACAAACGCAGCGCTCGCTGCAACACTTCTCGATCGGCGACGACCACATGCCCAAGGCGGTGTACCACGCCTACGGCTATGTCAAGAAGGCAGCCGCGATCGTCAACGCCAAAGCAGACCGGCTCGAGCAATGGCGTGCCGATGCGATCATCCGGGCCGCCGACGAGGTCATCGCCGGCAAGCTCGACGAACACTTCCCGCTCTACGTCTGGCAAACGGGGTCAGGCACGCAATCAAATATGAACCTCAACGAGGTCATCGCCAATCGGGCCATTCAGCTGCTGGGCGGGACGTTGGGCACACAGGCGCCGATCCACCCCAACGACCACGTCAACATGGGCCAGTCGTCCAACGACAGCTTCCCCACCGCCATGCACATAGCGACAGTGTTCGCGCTCACCGAGCACATGCTGCCCGCACTGGACCGCTTCGCGACCGCGATCGAAGCCAAGGCGAACCAATGGATGGACGTGGTCAAGACCGGCCGCACCCATCTGCAGGACGCTGTGCCGCTCACTGTCGGCCAAGAGTGGTCGGGATACGCCGCACAGGTCCGAGACGCAATGGAGAACGTGCACCGGTCGCTGGACGGGCTATACCGCCTCGCCTGCGGCGGCACCGCAGTAGGCACAGGGCTCAACGCTCCGGACGGCTTCTCGGTCGACATTGCCAAGACGATCGCCGAACTCACCGAGAAGCGGTTCGTCACCGCACCCAACAAGTTCGCGGCGCAAGGCTCGCTCGACGCGATGGTCGCGGCGATGGCCGCGGTGCGCGGCGTCGCGGCGGCGCTCATGAAGATCGCCAACGATATGCGCTGGCTCGCCTCGGGTCCACGCTGCGGACTGGGCGAACTGCTGCTCCCGCAGAACGAGCCGGGCAGCTCGATCATGCCGGGCAAGGTCAATCCAACCCAGTGCGAGGCGATGGTGATGGTCTGCATCCAGGTCATCGGCGAAGACAACGCCGTCGGCTTCGCCGGCAGCCAAGGCAATTTCGAGCTCAACGCGATGCGCCCCATCATCATCAACAATGTCCTGCACTCGATGCGCATCATCGGGGACATGTGCGACAAGATGCGCACATACTCCATTGAGGGCACCGAGCTCAACCGCACGCGCATCGACGCATCTGTAGGCGAATCACTGATGCTGGTTACCGCCCTCGCGCCCGTGATCGGCTACAACAACGCCGCACGGATCGCCGAGACCGCCAACGCCGACGGTACGACGCTCAAAGAGGCGGCGCTGAAATCAGGCGATGTCGACGAGAAGACGTTCGATGACGTGGTCGACCCCCGCAAACTGGTCGGAGAGGGTGTGCAGGGGGCTTAGGCCCGAGTGAACCGGCCGAGCGTCTATCGGCGAAGAACGGGCTCCAACTGCAACGAACTGAAGTGGCCAGGGCCGGGATCGAACCGGCGACCTTCCGCTTTTCAGGCGGACGCTCGTACCAACTGAGCTACCTGGCCGGAAGGCACTGGCCCCCGAGGGGACCACACACGTACCTCGCCGAAATGGCGACCCTGACGGGACTCGAACCCGCGACCTCCGCCGTGACAGGGCGGCGCGCTAACCAACTGCGCCACAGGGCCTTGCTTTCCTGCGTACTGCTTTCACTCCGCGTTTCCGCGTTGCGTACCCCCAACGGGATTCGAACCCGTGCTACCGCCGTGAAAGGGCGGCGTCCTAGGCCACTAGACGATGGGGGCCTAATCCGAATCTCTCCGGGGTGTTCACAACGCTTCGCGTCGGGAGCTTCGATAGCTTAGGACACACGATGCCCAATCCTCAAACGAGGCTCGGTTTGGGCAGGCGCTATCCTATGCGTCGCGCCCCTATAGCTCAGTTGGTAGAGCTACGGACTTTTAATCCGCAGGTCCTAGGTTCGAGTCCTAGTGGGGGCACCAGCACGGTCCGACGGTCTCGGGCCAACGCTTCAGGAGCGGTGCGGTGGAACGCCCGCTGTCGTTCGCGCTGTCAGCAGGCTGAGCATTTCTTCCCCCGACACCGGCGGGCTGTAGAAATGGGCCTGGATGATGTCACAGCCGTAGCCGGCGAGCTTGGTGGCGGCGGCGGCATTCTCGATCCCCTCCGCGACCACGGTCATCTCCAGGGTGTGGGCCAGTTCGATGACAACCCGGACGATGGCTGCCGCGCGATCGTCGTGCAGGATCGGAGCGATGAACTGCCGGTCGAGTTTGAGCTGGTCGATCGGCAGCTCCCGCAGATAATTCAACGCCGAGTAACCGATCCCGAAATCATCGAGAGCGACGCCAATTCCCGACTCGCGCAACCTGTTCAGGACGCGACGCGCCCGGTCGATGTTCCCGACGAGGATGTCTTCGGTGATCTCGACCATGAAATATTCGGCGGGCAGTCCGCGCTCGGCGAGAGTCCGGGCAATCCGGTCCGGCAGTTCGGCGTCTGCCAGTGATGGTGGAAAAAGATTCACCGCGAGCTGCACCCCGACTCCTTCGGCGTACCAGGTGGTCGCCTCCGCGATACCGCGCCGCAGCACGCAGTCGGTGATCGCACCCATCAGGCCATGTTGACGAACCAGTGGCAGGAACTGATCCGGCATCAACAGCCCACGCTCCGGATGCGGCCAGCGCACCAACGCCTCCGTTCCGACGATTTCGCCGGTCGACACGCTGAACTTGGGTTGGTAGACGAGGGTCAATTGGTCATCGGCGATTGCCTGCCGCAGCTGGCCCAGCAGTTGCATTCCGGCCGTCCCGCGGCCGCTGTGCCTGCCGGTCGGTTCCCGCGGCAGATTGAGTTCGTCGATGTCGATCAGATTCATGTCGGTACTGAAGATCTGTACGCCACCGGCACGCGCGCGTTTCCCCGAATACATCGCCACATCAGCCTGTTTCAGCAAGGCGGCGGCACTCGACTCCGGGTTCTCTTCTGCCGTGCCTGAGGCAAGCCCGATGCTGGGGTGCATATAGAGCTGCTGACCATCGACGACGAAGGGCTGGTCGAATGCCTCAAGCACCCGATGGGCGCGGGCGAGGGGCGACTCCGTGCCGTCCTCGATGAGAATGGCGAACTCGTCGCCGCCGAGGCGAGCGACCGTGTCTCCACTTTCGGTGCTGACGAGTAGCCGATCGGCGACGGCAGTCAGCAGCGCGTCCCCCGCAGGATGGCCGAGGGCGTCGTTGACAAGCTTGAAGTCGTCGAGATCCAGCGAGAGCACAGCCACCTCACGCGCATCCCGCTGCTGCAGCGTCACCGCGTGCGACAAACGATCCTGGAACAGTGCCCGGTTCGCCAGGCCGGTGAGCGGGTCGCGGAACGCTTGTTCTGCCGCCTTCACCAGGAGTCGGCGGTTGTCGGCCAGCACGATGAACTGCCTTGCCAGCACGGAGTTGATGACGACGAAAGCTCCGACGAGCAAGGTGACACTTCCCGTTTCCGACGCCAGGGACAGCACGGTGGCGGTAGTGGCCACCAGGACCGGTACGTAGATCAGCCACAGCGCCAAATTCGGCGGGAGCCTTGGAGGTGCGAGATCAGCCGGTGGTGCGCGGGTGGCCAACAACGCGGCCACCGCCATCAGCAACAGCCCAGCGAACCACGCCAGGTCGATCAGATTCCCACTTTGGTAGCCGTCGTCGACGTTGAGTAGCACGAACGCGCTGTCGGCCAGCCCGGTCAGCGCGATGCCCAGGGTCAGTAGCCCCATCCATCCGCGCCGACCCGCGCGCGCCCTGGTGAGAACCAGCAGTGCCACGGTGATCAACACCACGTCGGCCAGCGGATACGCCAGCGAAACGGCATGAGCGAAGGCGCTTTCGCTCCCCGACTCGACCAATTCCCGCAGTCCGCTCACCCAGCTGATCACGAAGAACGACCCCGCAACAATCACGCCGTCGAGAGCCAGCCGGGCTTGGGACTGATCGCGGTTCCCGGTGGGGAACATCAGCAACGCCAGACACGCCCCAATGGGGTAGAGCAGATATCCGGCATCCCCGACCGAGGGAAAGGGAGCCGACTCGTAACCGCGCCAGAGTTCGTGATAGGCCCAGATGCCATCGCCGACGGCGTAGCCCACCAGGCCGACCGCAAGGGCACTCCACCCCCATCGGTCTCTGCCCGCGCCAGCGCGCGCGGCCGTTGCCGCACACGCAATAGCAAGCAGTTCGGCCAGCGGAAGACCCAGGTCGCTGACCAATCGACCCGTATGCTCGCCACCCCACCCGGTGATCAGCCAGACAGCGAAAATCCCGAAGCTGACAGCTGACACCCCGGAGACGGCAACGATCTTCGTCAGCCCCATCAAACCCCCCGGTATACGCCCGCCTTGCGCCGCGCGGAGCGGCTGATGGGCGGACTGATACCCCCAGGGTAGGGGTCCAGGCAGCTGGTTGAGCAAACAACGGTCGCGGCGGCAGAACGGTGTGGCGCGGTCAGGAGCTGCCCCACGATCAAACGCAATACAGATTACTAACGATTTGTTCGTTGCCGCCTCCCCTGGCGACCTTTTTCTCGGCGCATCATCGGTCGCCACGGGCATCTGCCTGCTGGTCTAATTCGGGGATGCCGAACGACGAGGCCGCAGTTCTCCTGACGTTCCTCGACGCGCAACGTGTTCGGGCGCTCGACATCATCGCCGGCCTGACCGAAGTTCAACTCCGCACAGCGGTGCTGCCGTCGGGCTGGACGCCGCTGGGTTTGATCGAGCACCTCGGCCGCGCCGAGACACATTGGTTCCAGGAGGTACGGCCAGGGTGACGAAGCCCAGATCACTGATTTGCGGTTCGTCATCCTGCACATGATTGAGGAGACCGCGCGTCATCTGGGTCACCTCGACGCCGCGCGCGAACTCCTCGACGGAATGCTCGGATTGGGCCAAACGACCTCTGAGGCCGACTCAAACCCGTTCTCGCTCAGCGAGATTCAGCCGCCGTCCAACGGATCGGGCACCACGGTGGTGATGCTGACCGGTGCGCCGTCGGTCGGCGTGCGCTGACTGGCCGCACCGAGAATGAACGCGATCGCACCGACGACGAGGGCCACCAACAGTCCCACGATCAACACCAGACGGCCCGTGCGGCGCTGGCGCGGTGCGGGCGGGGGCATCAGCAG
>JBEVHL010000529.1:0-6422 GCA_040511255.1 Mycobacterium sp.
AACCACGGCCGTTGGCCAAGACCAGGTGGGCCGGTGCCATCGACTGTGTCGGCGGCGCGACGCTCGCCGACGTGATCAGCGCGATCGAGTACGGCGGCGCGGTCGCCGCCAGCGGGCTGACCGGCGGTCCCGCGCTGAACACCACCGTGATGCCGTTCATCCTGCGCGGCGTGGCCCTGCTCGGGATGGACTCGGTGCTGATGCCGATCGGTCCGCGCCGCGAGTTGTGGAAACTGCTGGGCTCCTCGCTGGCCCCGAAGCATCTGGTCGACATCGCCCACGACGTCGACGTCAAGGATGTGGTCGAGGTTATCGACGCGGTGCGGGCGGGTAAGTACTCGGGCCGTGCCGTCGTGCGGGTGGCCGGCGGCTTCTGAGGGATCCGCTTTCCATACCAAAAGGTATGGTAGTTTCGCGGCATGCCCAGCGTCATCACCGACGAATTCGTCGGACGGCTGGCCGAGCGCGCCCGTGAGACCGAGGAGCTGCGCAGGCTGCCGGCAGCGACGATCGCCGACCTCACCGCGTCCGGTTTCACAGAACTCTTGGTGCCCAAGACTTTCGGTGGTCAACAGGCCGCCTTCGGGGACATCCTGGACCCGGTCCGGCGGATGGCGCACGGCTGCACGTCGAGCGCGTGGACCATCGGCTTCTACACGCTGCACAACTGGATGCTGGCGTTGTTCGGCGAACAGGCGCAAGCCGAGGCGTTCACGACCAGGCCGTTTCTGGCGCCCGCGCCGCTGGCACCGACCGGACGCGGCGTCCCGGCCGACGGCGGCATCCGGCTGACGGGCCGGTGGTCGTGGGCCACCGGGGTGATGGATGGCAACTGGCTCATCGTGGGCGCGCTGTGCGGCCCCGACGACGCGATCTATCCGGCGCTGGCACTCCTGCCTGCGTCCGAGGCCACGATCGACGATGTCTGGCACACCGACGGTATGCGGGGCACCGGATCCAATGACGTGGTGCTCACCGACGCGTTCGTGCCGGAACACCGATTGGTGCGCGTGGCCGACATCTACGGCGGCACCGCACCCGGGGCCGGGCTGCACGACAGCCCGACCTACCGCTGGCCCATGGTGCCCGCACTCGCCCTGCTCGCGGCCATGCCCGCACTCGGCAGCGCCGAACGCGTCGCCGAACTGTACGCCGAGCGGGTCGCCGGGCGGGTGCTGGCGTACGAGGGCGTCATGCAGAAGGACAAGCCGATCGCCCAGGCCCGGTTGGCCGAAGCCAGGGTCCGGTTGCGCGCGCTACGTGCCCTGCTGCACGACACCGTGGGTGAGATCGAGACCATCGTCGGCACCGGAGACGCCGTGCCCCGCACCGTCCGCGGCGACGCCCGACTCGCCGCGGCCCACCTGGTGCATGAGTCCCGGGCCGTGATCGCCTCTCTGCTGGAGGCGTCCGGAGCCAGCGCGCATTTCCTGAACAGTCCACTGCAGCGGTACCAGCGCGACGTCGACGTCCTGGCTGGCCACGTCGTATTCGACTACGACACCAGCCGCGAACTCGCAGGCGCGCTGACGCTGGGTATGAAGATCCCCCGAACGGCAATGGTCTGATCAGTCGGGATGGTGAAACGGCCGCAGCACGTCGCTGGCCCGCCGGGTGACGTCCAGGTCCCAGCACCGCGCCAACAACTCATTGGTCCCCGGAACGCCCAGGCGCGGCACCGCGATCGACCGCAGTTTGGCGTCCAGATCGTCATCGGAGAGCGGGTTGTCCGGGGTGCCACGATTGGCGTGCACGACGTGCTCGAGCGTGGTGCCGTCACGCATGAGGATCGTCATCCGCGCCCCGCGCTTGCCCACCTCTGGGTCGCCGAGCACCGTCACCAGGTCGCGCATCCGGGCGACCTCCGGGTCGGCGACGGCGGCCGCGCTGAAGCTGTCCAGTCCCAGATAACCAGCCTGCAGCGCGAACGCCACGCAGTGCGCGGCGCTGAACCGGGCCTCCGAACCCGGTCCCGGCCGCTTCATCCCGGTCACCGACGCCGCGAACGGCAACATCCTGACTTCGACGGATGCCACTGCGTCCCTGGCGAATCCCGGATGCTTGGTCAAGGCGATGGCGGCGTCGATGGCCGGGTGCAGCAGGGACGCGTTCGGGTAGAGCTTGTGCCCGTTGGACAGTACGGCCCACTGTTCACCCAGCGACTCGACCAGGATCTCGGGTTGAGGGGCACGCGAGATGACCGACAGCAGTCCGCGCTCCCCCTCCAGCGCCGTATCCCGCGCGGTCATGCCCCGCTCTGCCATCAGCGCGGACAGGACGCCGTCCATGGCCGCCCGCCCGGGTTGCAGCGCCTTGGCGTCGCTACCGTAGATCTCCCGGATGCCCGATGCTTGCGCGGCGGCCATCCCCAGCGCATTCGCCGTGGCCGCACCGGTCAATCCCAGGGCCCTCGCCCCTGCCGCGGCAGAGGCCAGGTGACCCGCGGTACCCGTTACCTGCCAAGCACTTTCGAAGTGGGTAATACCCGCAGCTCGCGCCACCCGGGCGCCGACCTCGAACCCGGCGACATAACTGGCCAGTGCCTGCGCACCCGACAGCGGTCGCATCTCGGCGATCGCCATCACGGTCGGCCACACACACGAACCGATGTGGATGGTGGTCTCCGGCGGATTGAACACGTCGTCGAAATCCAAAGCGTGCGAGGCATATCCGTTGGCCAAGGCGGCGAACGGGCCGCTGGTGCGCTGGCCCGATCCGACGATGGTGGCCACCGAATCAGACGCCACCGAGGCCACCACGTCGCGCAGCTTGGCCGCGGCCGGTTCGACACTGCCCGCCAACGTCGCGGCCAGCCAGTCGACCAGCGCACGTTTGGCACTGTGTACCACCTCGGGGGGCATGCCCGGGGTGGTCAGAGAGGAAGAAAAATCCGCCAGAGATCGCGATTTGGAGGGCTTTTCGGCGACGTCTGTCATCCGTTGTTGACCATGCCGGCCACCAGAGGCTTTGCGGCGTCGGTGAAGTCGTTGATCTGCTTGGTCAGGTCGTCGCCGACCACGAACTCCGAGTTGAAGCCCTCGGTGCGCAGATAATCTTTCCAGGCGTCGGTCGCGGCGACCTTCTGGAAGAAGTCCTGGTAGTACTTCACGGCCTCGGCTGACATCTTGGGCGGCCCGGCGATGCCGCGGAACTGCAGATGGTCGGGGAACTCGCCCAGGTCGATGCCCTGCTCGGCGATGGTCGGGACGTTCGGGAAGTCCGGCACCCGCTTGTCGGCGAAGACGCCGATCAGTTTCAGCTTGCCCGCGTCGATCTGGTCGGCGAAGTCCGGGATGGCGCCGATGTCGATCTGGGCGTCGCCACGCAGCATGGCGGTGATCCGCGGGGCCCCGTCCTCGAACGACAGGTACTTCCACTTGGTGTTGGTGTTCTTCTCGATCTCCAGCGCGACGAGGTTGTCCACGGAGTTCGGTGAACCTCCGGTCTGGACCATCTCGCCGGGGTTTCCCTTTGCGGCTTCGAGGAATTCGGCCATCGTGTTGAACGGGGCGTCCACCGGCGCGGCGATCACCTGGATCTCATCGGCCAGCATGACGATCGGTGTGAGCTCACTCAGGGTCGCTGGTGCCGTCTTGGCACTGAGCCCGGCGATGATCCACTTCGAGGTGAATGCGGAGATGAAGTTGGAATCCCCCGGTTTGCCCTTGAGGAACGCCATCGCGCCAAGTCCGCCGCCTTCAGGTTTGGCGATCACCGGCCAGTTGTCCGTCAGCACCTTGTTGTCGCGGGCGATCTTGATCAGCTGGCGGGCGAACAGGTCACTGCCGCCACCCGGTCCGGTGTCGACGATGAATTGCACGTTGTTGGGCGTGCCGCCGGCCACGGTGCTGGTCGATGTGCCGCAGGCCGCGGCGCTGACCGCGACGACCACGCCGGCAGTGAGCACACCCAGGCGCTTGATGGTGGTGTTCATTGATTTACCTCTCGGGTTGCTCGGGCTGCTTGTGATTCTTGGGCTGGGGTCGGGGTTGGGTCGACATCGTCGGGAATCGGGTCGGGCAACTCGTCGTCGGGTAGCACACTGTCCTTGGTGGGCAACCGATTACCGCGGCGACGGCTGAGGATGGCCAGGCCGACGACGATCACTGCCATGCCGAGCACGATCGCCGAGATGGGCCGCTCGACGAAGATCAACAGGCTGTTGTCGGACAGGATCAGTGATTGTCGTATCGCGTTCTCCGCCTGCGGGCCGAGCACGAAGGCCATCAGGAGCGGGGTGGGCGGAATGGACAGCTTACGGAAGGCGTAGCCCAGCGCGCTGAAGAAGATCAGCATGTAGATGTCGAACATCGAACCGCGCACGCTGTAGGCGCCGACCACCGCGAGCACCAGGATGGCTGGGTAGAGCACCCAGTACGGGATCTTCAGCAGCCGGACCCACAGCGGGATCATCGGCAGGTTGAGTACCAGCAGGGCGACGTTGCCGAGGTACAGGCTGGCGATCACCGGCCAGACGATCTCCGGGTTGGTCTCGAAAAGCCTTGGTCCGGGCTGGATTCCGAAGAGCAGCAGCGCAGCCAACATCACCGACGTGCTGGCGCTGCCGGGCAACCCGAGCGATAGCAGCGGAACCATGGCGCCGCCGACCTCGGAGTTGTTGGCCGCCTCCGGTGCGGCGACGCCCTCCATGGTGCCCTTGCCGAACTTCTCCGGGTGTTTGGAGATGTTCTTCTGCAGGGTGTAGGAGACGAACGACGCGATGGTCGATCCGCCGCCGGGCACCGCTCCTACCAGGAAGCCGGTGATGGAGCCCTGTGCGATGGCACCGCGGCAGTCTTTCAGATCCTGCTTGGTGGGCAACAGGTTTCGAATGCCCTTGGGAATGACGAGCAGCGATTTGCCGCGCTGCTCTTCGACGTTCATCAACACCTCGGCCACGGCGAACATGCCCAGGGTCAGCACCAGGAACTCGACGCCGTCGAACAGGTTGATGTTGCCCATGGTGAATCGTTCGGTGCCGCTGAACAGATCGACGCCCACGGTGGAGATCAACAGTCCCAGGGCCATCGAGATGAAGCCCTTGACGGGCGACTTACCGGTGACGGTGATGACGAGCAGCAGCCCGAACACCATGAGGCAGGCGAACTCTGGCGGTCCGAAGGCCACCGCGAACTTCGCGATGATCGGGGCCAGGAAGGTCAGGGCGATGACGCCGACGGTGCTGGCGACGAAGCCGGAGATGGCCGACATCCCCATCGCCGGCCCGGCCCGGCCCTTGCGGGCGAGTTGGTGGCCGTCGTAGCAGAGCACCACCGACGATGTCTCGGTGGGGATGTTGAGCAGGATCGCAGTGGTCGAGCCGGCGAACTTCGCGCCGTGATACAGCCCGGCCATCATGATCAGACCGGTGGTGGGTGGGAGTTTCAGCGTCAACGGCAGCAGCACCGCCAGGACCGCGGCGGGGTTGCCGAGGCCGGGCAGGATTCCGACGATGGTGCCCAGGGTGACGCCGATCAGCACCCACATCAGGTTCATCGGGGTCATCGCCGTGCCGAGGCCGTCGACCAGGCTTTCCAGAGCGTTCAAGAGGGAGTTCCTTTCTGCGGAGCTCGGTCAGGCGGGGAGCAGGGGCCCGGAGGGCAGCGGGATGGCGAACAGGTGCGCGAACAGCACGTAGGTGGCCACCGGAATCAGCACGGCGGCAAGCAGACTCCGGAAATCGCGGCGGCGCTCGATGCCATAGAGCACCACCAGCACCAGCAGGACCATCGCGGGGATGTAGCCGATGATGGCGACCAGGGGCGCGATCACCCCGAACACGACGAGAACCCCCACCGGGCGCAGCATCCTGCGCGCGGGCGACGAGGTGGCGTCCTCGTCGACCTCGGGCTCAGCGGGCTTCTCGCGGAAAGCAATTCCGGCCAGCAGCAGCCCGAGGAACACCAGCAGTCCGGCCAGGATCTTCGGGAAGAAGCCGGGCCCGGGAACGTTGTGGTCGCCGAACATCGTCAAATCCCTGGCATCCCAGAGAGCTGCCGCGCCGACGACCGCAGTCACCAGGCCCGTATAGAAGTCCATCCGACGCATTCGTGGACCACCGCCATTCAAGTTTCTTTCAGTCAGACATTCTGTCTGTTGTACAGAAGCTGTGTGACGTATGTAACTCTCACCACGGTCGAAGCGTCAAGTCTCTGGCAACTATTTCTTCAAGCCAGACAACCGGAGCTAGAGGATTAGCTGTTTACCCTGCTCGACCAGCGCAGACGCGATCTGCTTACGCACCGCGCCCGTCAGTCGGGTGGTCGGAACAGCCACGGCGACCGCAGCTCTGGCGGTGCCGCCGGCATCACGCAGCGCGATCGCCACCGACCCCACCCCGTCTTCGCTCTCTTCGTAATTGGTGGCGTAGCCGTTGGCCCGCACCTCTTCCAGTGCCGCGATCAAAGACGGCAACGTGGCCA
>JBEVHL010000530.1:0-10500 GCA_040511255.1 Mycobacterium sp.
GCCCGGTTGATGGCGCACGCGGTTTGCGGCTTGATGAACTCGACCCCCTCCCCCAAAAAACCGGCCGGGGGAAAGCCGGCCGGCGGCACCGCGCGCTCGCGGACAGTGCTACGTGCGATGACGGTCGCCGCGCTGCATTCTGCGGGCGACCGTCATCGTTAAATCGTCAAGGCGTCAAGTCGGGCTAGTACCAGACTTTTCGACCACCGACGGCGCGACCCGTGGCGCCCAGGATCCAGAACACCGCACCGATGACCAGCAGGATGATGCCGATGGTCCACAAGATGCTGATGTGCAGGACGAATCCGAGGATGAGCAGGATTGCTCCGAGGACGATCATGAACTACTCCGTTCAATAAGGTGAATAGGATTGGCGCTCTGTGCTACTGACTGGGCTGGGGGACGTCCACGTTGCAGTTCGTTTTCGGATTCACACCCGCGTAATTCAACGGCCCCACGACCACCGTCAACGCGATGGAAGCCGCAGTACCACAATTGGTTTGGGTGTTCTCGAAGTAACCCCGCTGGTACGAGGCAAAAACGCCGATCAATAACCAGACCAACACGATCACGCCGATAATTCCGCCACCACGCATGTTTGGGTCTCCCTATCCGTGTTCGCACCGTTAGCGCGAAAGCAGGTTTACCCATGCGACAAATCCCCAAACATGTCCTTTGGGACGACGTTCGGTGAATTGTTAGCTACGGAGTTAGGTCGCCCAGCTGGGCGAGAATGCGGCGATAAGCCATTCCTTCACCGCCGCCGCCAGAACTGCACGGTTCTCCCGTTTGGCGATCTCGTGGCCGTCGTCGGGAAAGACCAGATGACGCACTGTGCGACCGCGTTCGCGAACTGCTTCGGCCATCTGTTCGGACTCCGTGACAGGGACATTGGTGTCGTTGCCGCCGTGGATGAGCAGCAGCGGTGCGGTCAGCGCGTCGACCCTGAGCAGTGGCGAGAGCTGATCGAGCAGATCGCGATCGCTGATCGGGTGGCCATATTTGGGGTGCGCGGCAGCGGCGATCCACGGTTCGGTGTTGCGGTAGAAGGTGCTCAGGTCGCTCATCCCGCAGATGCTGACGCCTGCCGCGAACAGATCGGGATGGAACGTCAGCGCGGCCAGGGTGAGATAGCCGCCGTAGGACCAACCCGCGCAACCGATCCTGGTGGGGTCCGCCATGCCGTGGTCGACCAGGAACTTCACACAGTCGGCGACATCGTCGATGGCAGCGAACCGACGCTCTCGGTCATCAGCGTGCATGAACGTCTTGCCGAACCCGCCCGAACCGCGCACGTTCGGGGTGATGACGGTGATGCCCGCGTCGAGCAGCAGCGGGAAGACTTCGCTGTAGCCGGGCCGCGACTGCCCTTCCGGCCCGCCGTGCAGATAGATCAGTGCGCCGAGGTCCTCGACGCCGGGTGGTGGGCTGTACCGCCACGCCGTGAACGTCAGCCCGTCGCGGGCGGTGATGGTGTCCAACGTCGGTGCGGCCGCCAACGGTCCGGACATCGGCACCCGGTCGACCGGCTCCCACTCGCGCGACCGGGTGTCCACCAGTTCGACCGTGCGCGGTTGCGACGGCCCTTCCACGGTCATCGCGACCATCGACCCGCCGGCGCTGATCGACAGTTGGCTCGCGACCGTGCCGGGCAGCTCGATGGGTTCGCTCAAAGTGCCGTCAGCATATTGCAGAATCTGTAACTGACTGCAGCCGTTGATATTCCACAGAATCGCCACAGTGGACAGGTCATCGCTGATCACGAACTCTTCGAGCTCATAGCCGGGTTTTTCGGCCACGACGTGATAGAGCACGCCGTCCTCCGTGGTCGTCACCTCCAGCAGCCGGGCATGGTCGGAGCCGTTGTCGCTGCGGATCAACGCCCGCACGAAGCCCTCGGTGCTGTTGGGCCCGTAGGTCTTGGCCGGGTGGTAGAGCTTGGTCTCGTCACCGTCGGCTCCGTACCGGAGTCGACGTGGCGTGTGGTCGTCCAGGATGAAGCCTGCGTCGGTCGTAGAACCCGGATCGTATGGCAGCAAAGCGATTTCGGTCAGACCGTGCAGCATGAGCAACTCGCGGTAGCCACGCGGGCCCACCCGGATCAGCGCCGCACCGGCCCAGGAATCCACCAACCGGCCCGCCGAGCGCCGGTCCAGCACCAGGCGGTCGCCGGTGGCCGGGTCGATCAGACAGGAGTTGCCGATGCCGTCCTGACCGGTGAGGATGGCCGCCACCTGCGTGCCGTCCCAGCCGATCAGTTCCGCTGTGCCTTCTTCGGATTCTTCCCCGGCCCCGTCGATGCGGCGGGCGTCGCGGTCATCGGGGTCGGTGGTCACCACCCAGAGTTGGGTCCGCGATCCGCCCTCAGGAGCCACCTCGCACGCCAGCCAGTGCCCGTCAGCCGAGTGCATCACCCGGGTGACGGGACCCTCGACCGGCAGCTCCACATCGCGTGACGAACTGGCCCGCCAGCCGCGCAGAAAGCGCTGCACCGCCCGGGGATAACCACCGTCATCGACGATATGCGCGAAGGCCGTCGCGTCCGGGGACAGTGATGCGCCGTAGATTGCGCGCACCTGCTGCCCCATCGATTAGCCCTCCATGCTCTGCAACCACATCTCCAACACAGCCAGCTGCCACAATGCATTTGAACCCAACGTGGTTCGGGTGTCGTTCGGGGCGGCCAGCATCGCGTTGACTGTCTCCGAACGGTACAACCCGCGGCCCCGCGCCGCTTCATTGGTCAGTGCGTCGCGCACCATGTCGAGAACCGGGCCCTCGAGATGACGGATGCCCGGCACCGGGAAATAGCCCTTGGTGCGGTCGATGACCTCGGCCGGAAGGTGCTTGCGGGACGCCTCTTTGAGCACACCTTTGCCGCCGCCGGCCAATTTCAACGCCGACGGGCAGGTGGCGGCGAGTTCGACAAAGTCGTGGTCGAGGAACGGCACCCTGGCCTCCAGTCCCCAGGCCATCGTCATGGTGTCGACCCGCTTGACGGGATCGTCGACCAGCATCACGGTGGTGTCCAGCCGCAACGCGGCATCCACCGAGTCATCGGCGCCGGCTGCGGCCTGGTGGGCAGCCACGAAGTCGTAGCTGACATCGCTGTCGGTCCGGTAGTCCGGGGCCAGAATTTCCTGCACCGCGTCGTGGCGGCGATCGAAGAACACCTTGGCGTAGGCGTCGGTGGTCTCAGAGCGCGGCACATCGGCCAGCGGTGGGTACCAGTCGTAGCCGGCCAGGATCTCGTCGGCACCCTGCCCGGACTGCACCACCTTGACCGACTTGCTGACCTCTTCGGACAGCAGGTAGAACGCCACGCAATCATGGCTGACCATCGGCTCACTCATCGCCGCAATGGTTTTCGGGATCGCAGGCAGCAACCGCGACGAGTCGATGTGGATGCGGTGGTGGTCGGTGCCGAACGTCTTGGCGATCAGATCTGAATACGAATATTCGTCACCGGCCTCGCCACCCGCGGAGTCGAAGCCGATGGAGAACGTCTCCAGGCCTTTCTGCCCCTGCTCGGCGAGCAGCGCCACCACAATCGAAGAGTCGATGCCACCGGACAGCAGCACCCCGACCGGTACGTCGGCGACCATCCGCCGTTCGACGGCCACCCGGAGCGCGTCCATCAGCGCTTCCTGCCACTCTTCGGCGGACCACAGGGCGCGGGCGGGGTCGCGGCGGAATCCGGGCGACCAGTACTGCGTGTCCTTAAATGTGCCGTCGGGCTGCACCACCCGGACAGTGGCCGGCGGCAGCTTGCGCACCCCGCGGTACAGCGTGAGCGGTGCTGGGACGACGGAGTGAAAGCTCATGTAGTGATGCAGGGCTTGGCGATCGATGCTGGTGTCGACGTCGCCGGCGTCGATCAGGGCGCGGACCGTGGAGGCGAACCGGAGGCGCCCCGACGTCTGCGCCAGGTAGAGCGGTTTGATACCGAGCCGGTCGCGGCCCAGCGTCAGCACGCCGGTCTCCCGGTCGGCGATCGCGAAGGCGAACATGCCCTTGAACCGTTCGACGCAGGCCACCCCCCACTTGTGGAATGCCTTGATCACCACCTCGCTGTCGGCGTTCGAAAAGAACCGGTAGCCCGCGGCTTCGAGTTCCTTGCGCAGCGTCTCGTGGTTGTAGATGCAGCCGTTGAACACCAGCGTCAGGCCCAGGTCGCTGTCGGTCATCGGTTGCTCTCCACGCGCCGACAGGTCGATGATCGACAGCCTGCGATGCCCCAGCGCGACCGGGCCGTGTGCCACCACACCTTCGGAGTCCGGGCCACGCGAGGCCATGGCACACGTCATCCGGTTCACCGCGTTGACGTCGGCCGGTTGTCCGTCGAAGCGAATTTCTCCGCATAGACCACACATCGTTAGCTCTCCTCCGCCGCGGGCGCCGTGATGATCCAGGTGTCCTTGCTGCCGCCGCCCGAGGACGAGTTCACGATCTTCGACCCGCGACTGGCCACCCGGCTCAGCGCCGCGGGCATCACCAGGGCGGTGACGTCGCCTTCGGCGTCAGCGCGCAGATGCACGAACGCGCGCAGGTCGACGTGATGCGGGTACATGCCTTCGCCGTCGAACGTCGGATGCGTGGACAGCGCGACGACCTCCTGGGCGATGTAGCGCTCCGGGTGGGTCGCCAACTCGCGGCGCCGCATGGTCAACGCTTCGTCCGAGGCGTCGGGCCCGATCAGCACCCCGTTGCCGCCGAACCCGTCGATGGGCTTGACGACCAGTTCGTCGAGGTGGTCCAACACGTAGTCGCGCTGGGTGCGTTCGGCGCAGGTCCAGGTCGGCACCTGCGCGAGCAGTGGCTTTTCCCCGAGGTAGTACTCGATCATCGCCGGCACGTACGAGTAGATGGCCTTGTCGTCACCGATGCCGTTGCCCAGCCCGTTGGCGATGGTCAACGCGCCGGCGGCGACCGCGGACAACATGCCCGTCCGCAGGGGTGCGCCGTCGTGGCCGGTGGACGACAGCAGCATGTCCTCGTCGATGCGGGCGTAGACCACATCGACCTGGTGTGCCTCAGATCCGCTGTGGCGCAGCATCTTTCCGCCGCGGACAGAAAGGTCGCCGGCTTGTACCAGCGGGATACCCATCTGTTCGGCCAGGAAGGTGTGTTCGAACCACGCCGAGTCGTCCCACCCGGCCGACAGCAACACCACGGCAGGGTCATCGCCCGCACCCTTCGGTGCGGCGGCCCGCAGCGTGTCGAGCAGTAGCCGCGGCACCTCCTCGACGTCGCCGATCCCGGCCGGCCGGGTCAGTTCAGGCAGATGCTTGTCGACGAGCCTGCGGTTGACCATCGCGTAGGCGGCGCCCGACGGAATTCGGAGGTTGTCCTCCAACACCATCCAGCGGCCGGCACCGTCGCAGACCAGGTCGGTGCCGCTGATGTGCGCGCGGACCGCGGCATTGCTGAGTCGACCGGTGGACCGGAAACCGGGCGCCCGGTCCAGGGCCTGCACCTCCATCACGCCGTCGGCGATGATCCGCTGTCCGGCGTAGATATCGCGGAGGAATTCATTGAGGGCACGCGCCCGCTGCCCGAGCCCGGCCGACAGCGTGGCCCACTCGTCGGCCTCCACCACCCGCGGCATCAGGTCGACCGGAAACAGTTGCGCGCGGGTCTGCCCGCTGACGCGGAACGTGATGCCGTCCGCCCGCTGTTCCTGCTCGATGCTGCTTTCGCGGGACCGCAGCGAGGTCACCCCGAGCTTCGCGACGCTGTCGAGGATCTCGGTGTATCGCGGCCGGGGGTTGCCGTCCGGATCCACCGCCTCGTCGTAGCTGTCGTAGACCGTGTCGGGTTGATAGCCGAAGAGCAGGTTCGGGGTCAGCACCACCGCAGCGGCGGTGTTCGGCCACCGCCCTGAGGTCTCGGCGATCAATTGGTCGACGACATCGGTCAGTCTTCCGCGGCGGCGCAGGGCTCTGCGCTGGCGCGCCGACGAGGTGCCCGCGATGAGAACTTCCTTGGTCAACTTGCTGACCAACGGCCAGTCGCCGGCCTCTTCGAGCTGGGGCCGCAGCGACGCGACGAGATCGTTGACGACGTCGGCGGCGGGTCGGCCCGCCGGGCCGTGCACGTCGACCAGGTCGCCTTCCAAACCGGACCGCGCGGCCCGCCACAACGCCGCCCGGCCCATCGTCGAGGAGATCTGCACCGCGGGCACCCCGGCCCGCATCGCCTCCAGCTCCCGCTCCACCAGCGCCCGGAACAGCCCGGCGATCAACACGATGGTGTCCATCGACGGACAGCTGTCACAGATCCGCAATTCCAGCGAGGGAGCAGAACTCGCCGGGCGCACATCGAAATACACCATTCCGATATCGGCGATGACGCCGCTGGCAACCAGGTCGGCGACCAGCGCGTCGTACTCCTGCGCCGATTGCGCAGGCGCGGCCGGCCCGGTGGTGGGCCAGCGCTGCCACACCAGCGTGCGGGCACTGGAGTAGCCGGTGTCCGACCCGTCGGACCAGAACGGCGAGCTCGCGCTCAACGCCAGCAGGATCGGCAGATATGGCGACACCCGGTGAGCCACCCGGACGGCTTCGTCGCGGCTCTCGATCCCGACGTGCACCTGGGTTCCGCAGATGAGTTGCTCACGGGCCAGCAGTTGATAGTCGGCGAGCATCTGGCGGAACCGCACCGTCGGGGTGACCTGCATTTCGGCAGGCACCGACAGCGGCACCGCCCCGGCGGCGACCACGCCGAGACCCAGCAGCGCGGCGTTCTCGGCGAGCACCTGCCGATGGTTCTCCAGGTCGCCGCGGAGGTCCTCCAGCGTGCTCACCACGTTGCTGTTCATCTCGACCACGCAGGCCTGCAGTTCGGCCACGTAGGTGTCGGAAAGTTGGTCGAGCAGTTCCGGGGCACGGGCGGACAGCCGACGAGTTTTGAGGTCCACAAGGTGGAATTCCTCTTCGATGCCCAACGTCCGCGGCATGGGACCTCACATTTCGTCATCGACTTGACGCACAGTTAGGTCCGGCGTTCACCCAGCTGAGAAAAGGTAAACACAGCAGTTGACGCGGCGCGAATTTAAGCGGAGGTAGCGTGAGTGGGATGAGGTGGGCATGAGCGATCGACGTCGACCAGACGGGACCGACCCCAACGCGCCCCAGTGGTCGCAACCGACCCAGCAGCTTGGGCCGACTGACCCGGCGTATTCGGGTCAGTACTCCTATCCGGCCTACGTGCCGTCGGCGGGGCCCAACCCGACCGAAGCCCTGCCGCCGTACTGGACGCAGACCAACCAGTACCCGCAGCCAGGAGCCCAACCCGGCGAGCCACCGCCAGGTCCGCCGAAGTCGCCGCGGTGGCTGTGGATCGTCGCCGCCCTCGCGGTGCTGCTGGTCATCGGTCTGGTGGTCGCGCTGGTGATCGCCAACGGCTCGTCGAAACAAGACACCATGGTCGAGCCGCTGCCCCCGATGCCGGAGCCCAGTAGTACCGCCGCGCCGTCGACCACCCGGACACCGACCACGACCACCACACCGAGCAGCACCGTGGCGGTGCCTCCGGTGCCGACGCCACGTACGTCGGAGTCCGGTGCGACGGAGACCGTGAACTACACCGTCAGCGGACAGGGCCGCGCGATCAGCATCACCTACGTCGACGCGGGCGGGGTGCTGCAGACCGAGTTCAACGTGGTGTTGCCGTGGAGTCGAGAGGTCAGCTTGTCCTCGCCCGCCTCCGCGGCGGCCAGCGTCACCGTGCTCAACGTGGGCCGAGAAGTCACCTGCTCGATCAGCGTGGACGGTGCCCAGGTGCGTCAGCGCTCAGGTGCGGGCCTGACGATTTGTGCTTCCGCCGGCTGACGATGCGGGGCGAGGAACGAGCCCTGAGGAGGAGGCCGGCAATCAGACCTCCGCGGGCTAGTTCTGCGCCGACTGTGAAAATGCCGACGGGTACGGCGGTCTGAGCGTCGTCAGCGTCACACTGGGCGCGGCTCGCGCTCCCGCCGCGGCACCTTGACGGCGAGCATCGCCAGCAGGCCTGCGGCGAGCACCACGCACAACCCGCCCATCCCCGCCCGATCGGCGTCGAACGCGTCGACGAAGACGAAGAACAGCCACGGCGCCAGGAACGACACTGCGCGCCCGGTCATCGTGTACAGACCGAAGGCCACGCCTTCGCGGCCATCGGCGGACATCCTCAGCAGCAGCGTGCGCGCCGACGACTGCGTCGGGCCCAGGAAGAAGCACAACAGCAGGCCGCAGACCCAGAACGCCACCGGACCGGACAGCCCCAGCAAGGTCAGACCCGCCGCGATCATCGCCACCAGCGAGCCCACGATGACGGGTTTGGAACCCAGCCGATCGTCGACGAATCCACCGAGCACCGCACCGATCGCAGCGACGATGCTGGCCGCTACACCGAAGATCAGCACGTTCGCCTGCGAGATGCCGTAGACCGAGACGCCGAGCACCGCACCGAACGCGAAGACACCGGCCAGACCGTCGCGGAACACCGCGCTGGCCAGCAGGTAATAGACCAGGTTCCGGTCGCGGTGCCACTCCTGGACGATGTCCGCCCATACCTTGCGGTAGGCGCCCAGGATCCCGACCTTTTCCACCGGCTCCGCCACGAACGGCGTCATGTGGTGCGCGGTGAACAGCAGCGGCAGCGCGAAGACGACGAACCAGGCGGCGGCCAACAGCATCGACGCTCGCACGTTCTGACCGTCGGCCGCGGGGATACCGAGGAACCCGCGGGTGGGGCCATCGCCGACGATGAAACCCGAATAGACCAGTAGCAGCAGGATGACACTGCCCAGATATCCTGACGCCCAACCGAATCCGGAGATGCGACCCGAATTCTCCGGCGTGGAGAGCTGTTTGAGCATCGCGTTGTAGGGCACGCTCGCCAGGTCGCCGAACGCCGCGGTGGCGGCCAACAATGCCAGGCCGACGAAGAGATACGACGGGTCGTCGCGGATGAAGCTCATCGCGCACGTCATCGCGACGGCCACACCCGTGAGCACGCCCAGTGCCCGGCCGCGACGCTGCGGAGCCTGCACCCACAGCCCGGTTACCGGCGCCAGCACCGCGACCGTCAACCCCGCGATGGTCAAGGCCCGCCCCAGCCAGCTCGCCGGTGACGCGCCGCCGGGCATGCCCTCGCCCACCGAACCCGTCAGGTAAACCGAGAACACGAACGTCACGACGATCGCGCTCATACCCGTGGAACCGCAGTCCCACAAAGCCCAGGCGACAACCCTGGATCGGGTGGACATGCGCGAACCCGCCGAGGGGTTGCTCATGCCCGGCACTCTATCCGGCCCGTGCCCGCGTCTCGCCAGACGCGACACGCGCCAGACCGGCAGAGCGTGTTGTCTACCATTGCCGCATGCCAGTTCCTCCCCCACATCCGGACGCGCGCGCCGTCGTCACCGGTGCCTCCCAGGGCATCGGTGAGGCATTGGCGACCGAACTCGCTGCCCGCGGGCACAGCCTGATCATCACGGCCCGCCGCGAGGACGTGCTGACCAGTCTGGCCGCCCGGCTCGTCGAGCAGTACGGCGTAGCCGTCGAGGTGCGCCCCGTCGACCTCGCCGACCCGACCGAGCGCACCAAGCTGGCCGACGAATTGGCCGGTCGGCAGATTTCGATCCTGTGCAACAACGCCGGTACCGGGACGTTCGGCCCCATCGCCACCCTGGACCCTGCCGGCGAGAAAGCTCAGGTTCAGCTCAATGTGCTTGCGGTGCATGACCTTACGCTGGCGGTAGTGCCGGGGATGGTCGCCCGGGGCAGCGGCGGCATCCTGATTTCCGGTTCGGCCGCGGGCAATTCGCCCATCCCGTACAACGCGACCTACGCGGCCAGCAAGGCATTCGCCAACACCTTCAGCGAATCGCTGCGCGGTGAGCTCAAAGCCCAGGGTGTGCACGTGACGGTGCTCGCGCCGGGACCGGTGCGCACCGAGCTGCCCGACCCGGCCGACCGGTCGCTGGTCGAGAAGCTGATCCCCGACTTCCTGTGGATCGACACCGAGTACACCGCACGGGTGTCACTGGATGCGTTGGCGCACAACAGGATGCGCGTTGTCCCTGGGCTGACCTCCAAGGCGATGTCGGTGGCCAGTGGATACGCGCCGCGCGCCATCGTCACCCCGATCGTCGGGGCGGTGTACAAGAAGCTCGGCGGCCAGTAACCAGTGACTTCGGCGCGCTCGGGTGCGCTCACCGCCACCACGCGCGCCGAAATCGCCTCAACGACGGCGACGCCGACCGGTGCCGAAGATGCTGCGGGTGATCTCGCGGCCGATGACGGTACCGGCTGAGCGCATCGCGCTCTTGAACGCCGGATTGCTCATCATCTTGTCGAAGACGCTCGGCTCCTCGTAGTCGGCCGGCGCGGGCATCGGCGGTACCGGCCACTGCTGCTGCGGGACCGGCGGCAGCTCAGCGGGAGCGGGAGCCGGTGCAGACGTGACGGGCGGCGGTGGCGCGAGTTTCGCCGCCAGCCGCTCGTAGGCCGAATC
>JBEVHL010000531.1:0-4860 GCA_040511255.1 Mycobacterium sp.
TAGATACTCATTCTTCAGCATGGATGAGAATGGGCTCGAAGAATGCCGAATGGAGTCGGAATATGCCCCTCTACGAGTGCGTGACCACGGCCGGAACGTTGAACGAGGACCAGCGCGAGCAGATCGCGGACGCGATCACCCAGGCTCATTGCGAGCTGACGGGTGCACCGGTCGAGTTGGTACACGTCATCTTCTCCGATATCCCGCGCGGAAGCTCCTACAGCGGCGGTAAGCAGGCCACGCCAACCGTGATCCGGGGCAACATTCGCGCCGGACGCTCCGACGAGGTCCGTCACACTCTCATGAAACGGATCTCCGACGCCTACATCGACGCGACCGGCGTGGATCCGAAGACGATGCTTGTGGCGGTCGCCGACTTTCCGCCGAGCTGGGCGATGGAGGGCGGGCTGATCATGCCGGACGTCACCCCGGAATCTGAGGAGGCGTGGCTGAACGAATTCCGCTCACTGTAGGGGTGGCATGTACCGGATCGCGTCGGGGTGGCAGCAGCGCCAACGGCGGCAACTAAGCGGCGGGCGCGTGTTTCGGTCAACCCGACCCGGCAAACCGGCCAGCGCTCATGGCCCGAATCAGTGGTGTCACCGAGCAGGGCTCCGGCGTTGTTGACTAGCACGCTTGTGACCTGGTCTTTCGGTGGTTAGTGAGGAGGGTGAGGCCGCGGTCGCTGCTGAATGCGGTGACCCGGCATGCCTCGGCGATGTTGTTGGCGCCACCGAGCCGGTGCAAGTTGACGGCGCTGTTGCGCACGGTTGCCAGGACCTGCGGGCCGGCGCCGGTGCGCACGGTGCAGCGGTCCTCGTCGAAGGTGACATCCCGCACCCAGTGCACGCGGTTTTCGATGCCCCAATGCTGGCGCAGCCATGTCGCGATCATCGCGGGCCGGGCCTGTTCGAACGGCAGGCTGCAGATCGCGTAGACCACCTCGACGGTGCGCGCGCCGGTGGCACTCACGAGGCGTTCGCGGGTGATCCGGACAACCTGCTTGGCGTATGGGAATCCGATTCCTCTTGCGGCGGTCAGGATTTGCAGCGTTCGCCGTTCGATGCGGCCGTGGCCGTGATCGTCGTCGGTGGCGGTGACCGGGACCTCGGCCCACGGGAGCTCCTGGATGCGCGCGAGCAGCGTGGGCTGGTTGGACTTCACGATCATCAGGTAGTGCGATTTCAGTGTCGAGCAGATTAGTTTCGCGGTCGCGGTCTGCGTGTGCATGGCATCCACGGTGACCAGCAGCCGCACCTGCCGGAACAGCTTCAGAAGCTTTCGCACACAAGGAATTTCGTTGGACTTCTCGGCCACGGCGAGCTGGCCGAGCACCAGCCGGGCGTGGTGGGCGAACACCGACACCAGATGGGCGGCGGCAGCGCCGGCGCGCCGCGCGCCGCGCAATGTCTTCCCGTCCAGGGCCACCGCCAGCAACCCGGACTGGGTGGCCTGCGCTGCGGCCACCGCGGTGAAGTACGCGCCCAGCCGGCGATCCAGATCCGCGGGATCCAGCCGCTGAAGGGCCGATCGGAACGTCTTCTCGCTCGGTCGACGGAACCGGATTCCCAACTGGCTCAACACATCCTCCGGCACCGTGCGCGCCCAGGTCGCAAACCCGGCATAACCGCGCATCCCCGCTGCGGTCGCCAGGATCGCGATCGCCAGCAACGCCGCCAGCGGGTAGCGCCGACCGCGCGGATCTCGGGGGTCGCGCACCGCGGCGAGCACGTCGAGCAGTTCCGAGCGCAGCAGATCGACGCGATCCCCGGCGCGCCAGTGGTCCAACGCCTCGGCAACCGAGGACACGGGTGATACTGAACCGGCAGGCACGGGCAACTCCAAGTGATCGATGAAGCGTCAGGAACTCCATCGTCCTCGAGCCACCCGTGCCTGCCCGCAATGCGCGAACGGCGTGTCGCCCAAACCCGTCAGCCCAGGTCACAGACCCGCAAGTCAACAACGCCGGGGCCCTGGGTGCGATTTCATCGTTGCTTTTCCCATGTAAGTGCCGCGGTGAAACAGCATCGCCTGGACGGGTGGTGGAATCGACAACGGGGGATCAACGGTCATCAGAATCGCGGAGAGGTTTGCGCAGGGGTCGTAATTGCCGCCGACAGGTCTGGGACTGAACACCCGCCCAAGACCGGCCCGGGCGCAGATAACGGCGACGGCCAAACCGTTGGGCCCGCTGCCGACGACGGTGACGTCCACCCGGCAATTGCAGCCCATTAGTCTGGCCGGGTGAGTCTCCCCGTGGTACTGATCGCCGACAAGCTGGCCGAGTCGACCGTCGCCGCCCTTGGCGACCAGGTAGAAGTCCGCTGGGTCGACGGCCCCGACCGGGAAAAGCTGCTGGCGGCCGTCCGCGAGGCCGACGCGCTGCTGGTCCGCTCCGCGACCACCGTCGACGCCGAGGTGCTCGCCGCCGCGCCCAAGCTCAAGATCGTCGCGCGGGCCGGTGTCGGCCTGGACAACGTCGATGTCGACGCCGCCACCGCGCGGGGTGTGCTGGTGGTCAATGCGCCGACGTCGAACATCCACAGCGCCGCCGAGCACGCGGTGGCGCTGCTGCTGGCCGCCGCCCGCCAGATCGCCCCGGCCGACGCGTCGCTCCGCGACCGCACCTGGAAGCGCTCGTCGTTCTCGGGCACCGAGATCTACGGCAAGACCGCCGGCGTGGTGGGTCTGGGCCGTATCGGACAGCTCGTCGCGGCCCGGCTGGCCGCGTTCGGCACCCACGTGGTGGCCTACGACCCCTACGTGTCGCCGGCCCGCGCCGCGCAGCTGGGCATCGAACTGCTGTCCCTCGACGAGCTGCTGGCCCGCTCCGATTTCATCTCGGTGCATCTGCCCAAGACGCCGGAGACCGCCGGTCTGATCGGCAAGGAGGCGCTGGCCAAGACCAAGCCCGGCGTGATCATCGTCAACGCCGCGCGCGGGGGGCTGATCGACGAGGAGGCGCTGGCCGAGGCCGTCGCCAGTGGACACGTGCGAGCCGCCGGCATCGACGTGTTCGCCAGCGAGCCGACCACCGACAGCCCGCTGTTCGACCTGCCGCAGGTCGTCGTCACCCCGCACCTTGGTGCCTCCACCGCAGAGGCCCAGGACCGGGCCGGCACCGATGTCGCCGAGAGCGTCAAGCTGGCGCTGGCCGGGGAGTTCGTGCCCGACGCGGTCAACGTCGGTGGCGGAGTCGTCGGCGAGGAAGTCGCCCCGTGGCTGGATCTGGTCCGCAAGCTCGGTCTGCTGGTCGGCGTGCTGTCGAGTGAATTGCCGGTCTCGCTGGCGGTGCAGGTCCGCGGCGAGCTGGCATCGGAAGACGTTGGGGTGCTGCGGCTTTCGGCGCTGCGCGGCCTGTTCTCGGCGGTCATCGAAGATCCGGTGACGTTCGTCAACGCGCCGGCGCTGGCCGCCGAGCGCGGCGTGGAAGCAAGCATCAGCACCGCCACCGAAAGCCCCAACCACCGCAGTGTGGTCGACGTGCGGGCGGTCTACTCCGACGGCTCGGTCACCAACGTCGCGGGAACATTGACCGGGCCGCAGCTGGTGGAGAAAATCGTTCAGATCAACGGCCGCAACTTCGATCTGCGCGCCGAGGGCGTCAATCTGATCATCAACTACGTAGACAAGCCGGGAACGTTGGGCAAGATCGGCACGCTGCTCGGCGCTGCTGAAATCAACATCCACGCCGCGCAACTCAGCGAGGACGCCGAGGGCCCGGGTGCGACGATCCTGATGCGCCTGAACCGTGATGTGCCCGACGACGTGCGGGCCGCGATCTCCGAGGCGGTCGACGCCAAGATGCTGGAAGTGGTGGATCTGTCTTGAGATTGGCGATTATTGCCGGTGACGGCATCGGCCCCGAGGTGATCGGCGAGGCCCTCAAGGTGCTCGACGCGGTGCTACCCGACGTGGAGAAGACCAGCTACGACCTGGGCGCGCGGCGGTTCCACGCCACCGGTGAGGTGCTACCCGACTCCGTGCTCGATGAGTTGCGGGCCCACGACGCGATCCTGCTCGGCGCCATCGGTGACCCGTCGGTGCCCAGCGGCGTGCTGGAACGTGGCCTGCTGCTGCGGATCCGGTTCGAGCTGGACCACCACATCAACCTGCGCCCGGCGCGGCTGTATCCGGGCGTGAGCAGTCCACTGGCGGGCAACCCCGATATCGATTTCGTGGTGGTGCGTGAGGGCACCGAGGGGCCCTACACCGGAACCGGCGGTGCGATCCGGGTTGGCACTCCGCACGAGATCGCCACCGAGGTCAGCACGAACACCGCGTTCGGGGTGCGCAGGGTGGTGCACGACGCGTTTCAGCGGGCGCGGCAGCGCCGCAAGCACCTGACCCTGGTGCACAAGAACAACGTGCTGACCTTCGCCGGCGGATTGTGGTGGCGCACCGTGCAAGACGTCGCCGGCCAGTATCCCGACGTCGAGGTGGCCTACCAGCATGTCGATGCGGCCACCATCCACATCGTCACCGACCCCGGGCGGTTCGACGTGATCGTCACCGACAACCTGTTCGGGGACATCATCACCGATCTCGCAGCAGCGGTCTGCGGCGGCATCGGCCTCGCCGCCAGCGGCAACATCGATGCGACGCGGACGAATCCGTCGATGTTCGAGCCGGTGCACGGCAGCGCACCGGACATTGCCGGGCAGGGTATCGCCGATCCGACCGCGGCGATCATATCGGTGGCGCTTCTGCTGTCTCACGTCGGTGAGGACGACGCCGCGGCACGCGTCGACAAGGCCGTCGAACAACACCTGGCCACCCGCGGCGACCAGAAGCTGTCCTCCACACAGGTCGGCGACAGGATCGCCGCCAGCCTGTAGGCGGTCCGTCAGCGCTCGTGCA
>JBEVHL010000532.1:0-7011 GCA_040511255.1 Mycobacterium sp.
GGCGCACCGGCCTGGCCGAATCCGCCCTGCGCTATTACGAACGGATCGGTCTGATCGACCCGGTGCCCCGCGACGACAGCAGCGGACACCGGCGCTATCCACCCGCGCTGGTATCGGCGATCGAGTCGTTGAGTTGTCTGCGCGGTGCCGGGATGAGCGTGGCCGATATGCGGACCTACGCGGACAACATGCGCCGGGGCGGGGCGGCCGCGGGCGACCAACGGGCACTGTTCGCCAGACACACCCAGCGGCTCGGCGACGAGATCGCCGAATTGGAAAGGCGCAGGCGCTATGTCGCCGCCAAGGCCGACCTCTGGGCGGCACGCGAGCGCGGTGACGCCGACACCGAGGCCCACGTGTCCGCCGAATTGATCGAGATGGCAAAGGAGTTCTTCGATGACCACACCTGACACCCACGTTTTGGTCACCGGCGGGTCGGGCTTTCTGGCGTCCCACACCATCCTGGCGTTGCTCGACGCCGGATACCCCGTTCGCACGACGATCCGCTCACCGGGACGGGAGTCCGCGGTCCGCGCCATGCTGGCGGACGCGGGGGCCGACACTTCACGGCTGACGTTCGCGGTGGCCGACCTGACCGAGGATGGCGGCTGGGCCGCAGCCGTCGCCGACTGCACCTACGTGCTGCACGTGGCATCGCCGTTCCCCGCGAGTGCGCCCAAAGACGAGAACGACCTGATCCGGCCCGCGGTGGACGGCACGCTACGGGTGCTGCGGGCCGCGCACGACGCCGGGGTGCGGCGGGTGGTGATGACGTCGTCGTTCGCGGCAATCGGCTACAGCCCCAAGGCATCTGGGTTGCCATACGACGAGACCGATTGGACCGCCACCGAGCAGCAGCCGAACAGCTACGTCAAGTCCAAGACCCTGGCCGAGCGCGCCGCCTGGGATTTTGCGGCCACCCATCCCGGCGGTCCGGAGTTGACAGTGCTCAATCCGGTCGGCATCTTCGGACCCGGCCTGGGCGCGGACTATGCCAGTTCCGTCGGCCTGATCAAGGCGCTGCTCGACGGGAAGCCGCCCGTGCTGGCGCGCGCCTCGTTCGCGGTAGTCGACGTTCGCGACGTCGCCGAACTGCACGTCCGGGCGATGACCGCCGCAGGCGCTGCCGGAGAACGGTTTCTCGTCGCGGCGGGTGCACCGGTGACCATGCCGGAGATCGCCGCGATCCTGCGGTCGGGCCTCGGCCAGGACGCTGCCGCAGTACCCACCCGGGTGGCCCCGGACTGGGCGGTGCGCCTGGGCGCACGGCTCAGCCCGCCACTGGCCACCTTGGCCGGCCTGCTCGGCAGACCGAAGTCGATCTCGACCGCCAAGGTGACCGAAACCCTTGGCTGGCAACCACGTCCGATCGCCGAGACGATTCTCGACACCGGCCGCAGCCTGGTGGCTAGTGTCCGGCCGCCGCTGCCAGCTTGACCGGATCCGACGTCACTTCGTCGATCACGGTGTGGATGAAGCGCATTTTCTCCAACACCTTGGCGGGCAGCACGAACGGATAGAGATCGTCGTGGCCCATCGACCGGTTCACCATGTTCAGCGCCCAGGACAGCGGCAGCCACATCTCGATCAGCGAGTCGAAGCCACTGGGTCCCAGACTCCGTCGTTCGAAGGTGGCCGACGCCGGCGCGAAGCTGAAAGCCGCTGCGGTGTCCAAGGTGTCGCGGATGTGCAGATAGTGCGCGAAGGTCTCCGCCCAGTCCTCGGCCGGATGCATCGTCGCATACGACGACACGAAATCCTTCTCCCAGCCCGGGGGCGCACCCTCGCTGTAATGCCGATCGAGGGCGGCCTGATAGTCGGCCTCGGCGTTGCCGAACAATTCCTGCGCGCGCTGCTGGTACTGCGATGCGGTGCCGACCAGCCGGTAGTAGTAGTAATGCCCGATCTCGTGCCGGAAGTGTCCGAGCAGGGTGCGGTACGGCTCGTCCATGGCGATCCGCAGCTGCTCACGGTGCACGTCGTCACCCTCGGCCAGATCGAGGGTGATCACCCCGTCTTCGTGGCCGGTGAACACCTTCTCGAACTCACTGGACAGCAGATCGAACGCCAGCCCGTAGTTCGGGTCCTCGTCGCGTCCGACGATGGGCAGCTTGAGGTCGACGAGTTCGACGATCAGCCGCCGCTTGGCTTTTTCCGCGACGGCGAACGCCGCCATCGCCTTGGTGTCGGAATCGCTGGGGCGGGTCCTGGTGAGCGCGCACGAAGTGCACAACTGCCGGATCGGCTCCACGTGGACCAGCCAATTGCATTCCGCCCGATGCAGATTGGCGCACAGCTGGTATTCGCTGGCGTCGACCGCGCCGCCGTGCTCGCTCTCCTCGCCCTTGGCGATCACCAGGAACGCCATCTGGTCGAGAGAAAAGCCGAGCTTGCTGCCGCACGATAGACACACCGAGTTTTCGAACGCCAGGTGCTGGCCGCAGTTGGGACAGATGAAATCACGCATGGATAACTCCTGAGTCGTATGGAGCCACATCCACGGACACATCGATCACGCTTCGCTCCGAATCTGTATAGATGATGCCGCGCAAGGGCGGGACGTCCGCGTAGTCGCGGCCCCAGCCCACGATGATGTACCGCTCGTCGACCATCTGGTCGTTGGTGGGATCGAGCCCCAACCATTGGTTCTGCGGCGTCCAGACAGCAGCCCATGCATGGGTCGCATCGACACCCACCATCCGCTCCTTGCCCGGGGGTGGGTCGGTGGCCAAATATCCCGAAATGTAGCTGGCCGCCAACCCGTTGGCGCGCAGGCAGGCGATCGCCAGCCGCGCGAAATCCTGGCATACCCCCTCGCGGGCCGCCAAAACCTCGTCGACCTGTGTCGAAACCGTCGTGGACCCGGACCGATAGGTGAAGTCGTCGAAGATGCGGGCGTTCAGATCGGTGAGCACCTCGATCAGCGGGCGCCCGGGCAGGAAACTGGGTGCGGCGTAGTCCCGGACCTTGTCGGTGATCTCCGGTGCCTGCAGGTCGAGGGTGAACTCCGTCGCGAGGGCGCCTTCGACCCCGACCGGACGGGCGATCTCCCACGGTGCCAGCGCCGAACCGGCGCCGTACATGTCGGGCGGCGGCGGGTCCACCTCGACGACGGAACTGCTGACGACGCTCAGGGCGTAGTGCCGCTGCGTCACGTGGAAGTAGGAACTGAGGTTGCCGTAGACGTCCCGACTGGTGGAGCTGTCACCAGGTTCCGGATCGATGACCAGGTCGTGCGTCAGGCAGCGCTGGCGCACCGAGTCGCGCGGGGTCAGGAAGCCCCTGCCGTATGAACTCGTCACCACGTCGGAATAGCGATAGTCGGTGCGATGGGTGATCTTGTAGCAGCGGCTGCCGACGGTGGACGGGGTGGGTCCGTCGGGAAACGCGGTCACGGCACCACTCGACGTTCGTCCGGTCCCCACAGGGGTTGCATGCCGCCGGGCAGCGAGAGCTGGGTCGCGGTGATGACCTTGGACAGATCCCGCAACGCGGTGTGCACTCCGGTCAGCAGATCGGCCAGCTCCGCACGCTCGCCGTCGGAGTTGACCTCTTCGAGGTCCGCCGGGTCGAGACGACGCAGCCGGGTGCTGATCTCGTCGGCGAGCCGTTCGGGTCGCGACGATCCGGACGAACCCGGCAGCGCCTTGAGGTCCGCGCGCAGCCGCTCCAACTGGTAGACCAGCGAGCGTGGGTTCTCCGCGTCGAACAACACGAGGTCGGCCACGGCAGCCACACTAACCTTGCCCAGGGTGCGCCGCCGGTAGATCACCGAGGACTCGCACGCCACCAGCGCGGACTCCGTGATTGTTTGCTCAGCCCCGGGAGTGCGCACCGTCGCGATGGTCGCCAGCAGCAGGGCCGTCAGCCCCAGCCCACGCTCGATGCGTTTGCCGATGTCCATCATCGTCCAGCCGACGTCATGGACCATCGACTCCGCGGCCACGCCGGACAGCGCCAGCATGCCCGCCAGCGCCTGCGCGTGCGCCGCGGCCAGCAGGGTGTCGTCGACGCGTCCCGAATGCCGTTGGGTGGAGTCGGTATTGGCCAGCGGGAAGTCGGACTGCTGGGCCAGGGCACGCTCCACCGCGCCGAGCACCATCCAGGTGTCGTTTGACATCTGGTCGCGCACCGACCGCGCGGCCAGGCCCAGGCGCTCGACGGATTGCGCCAGCGAGCCCGGGCGCTGCCGATCCACGGTCAACGCCCACAGCGTGTGCGGCGCTTCGGCCACCGTCTCGGCGTAGGAGCCGCCGGCCTTGGCATCCGTGCCGGTGATCTGGCCGAGCGCGGCCAGCAGCACCGGCACGCATTCACTGCCCTGCATGTCCTGCCGGTACCGGTATTCGTGATAGCGCTCGCGGGTGACGATCAGCAGCCGGGCCAGGTTCTCAGCCCGCTCGGAGTACCGGCCCATCCAGAACAGATCCGACAGCACCCGTGGCGAGCTGATCCCGCGGGTACCGCTGGGCGTCATCGCGGGCAGTTCTGCCACCGGCACCGTCGGGGTTCGCTCGGCGTTGGCACGGGCCGGCGGACGGACCCAGATATCTTTGGCGGCAACGGTATTGAGCTTGTAGGCGGCGTTGCCCTGGGCCAGCACGTAGCCGAGGCCACCGATCAGCGGCGCGTACCCGCCTCGCTGCGCGACGGTGAACAGCCGCATCCCGACACTCGCGGCGGCGAGCCCGCTCTGATGGTAATCGGTTGGCGCCGAAGAGAATTGCGGCAATTCCTGACCGACCCACTGCCATGGCGAAGCCTGAATCCGCGCCGCCAGGGTCTCGCGTTCGGCCGAGGACAACGCGGGACCGATGATGGTGTCGCCGCCGATGGTCGGCTTGATCAACAGCGATGCCAGGTGCGAGAGCAGATGCGAACGCTCGACGTCAATACCACCCCAGTACATCGTCGGCGTGTCCAACAGCGGCGTCTCGTCGAGCAGCTCTGCGGCGAGCTCGGGCAGGAAGCGTTGCAGCCCAGGGCTTTCCAGAATGCCACTACCGAGGGTGTTGACCACCGTCACGGCCCCGCGACGCTGAGCCTCGACCAGTCCGACCACACCGAGCCGGGAGTCCTTGCGCAGATCGAGCGGGTCGGCGTAGTCGGCGTCCACCCGGCGCAACACCACGTCCACGCGTTTGAGCGTCCCGAGCGAACGCATCAGCAGTTTGCCGTCGCGGACCACCAGGTCGGCGTTCTCGACCAGCGGGAACCCGAGCACACTGGCCAGATAGGCCTGGTCGAACGCCGTCTCCGAGTAGATACCCGGGCTGAGCACCACGACCACCGGATCCTCGGCGCCTTCCGGCGCCGCGTCGATCAGCGCCAGGCGCAGGGCCTGGGCGAACGGCGAAGTGGGACTGGGGCCGATCCGCTCGTACAGTTCGGGGATGGCGTGCGCGACGACGCGACGGTCGGCCAGTGCGTACCCGGCCCCCGACGGCGCCTGCGTCCAGTCCGCGTTCACCCGGAAGGTGCCGTCGGCGGACCTGCTGAGATCGCAGCCGTGCAGGAAAAGCTGATGTCTGCCGGGGATCTCGATACCCCTGGCCGCCCGGAGGTAGCCCGGGTGGGCGAACAGCAGGGCCGGTGGCAGCACCCCGCTGGTGATGGAGCGACGGGCGCCGTAAAGATCCTCCAGCACCGCGTCGAGCAGTCGCGACCGCTGCACCACGCCGGCTTCCAGAGTGTCCCAGTCGGTCGACGAGATCAGCAGCGGGAGCGCGTCGAGATGCCACGGACCGGGTGACGCTGCGCCGTCACCGTTGGTGACGGTGTCGCCGTGCCGGTCGACCTCGATATAGGTGATGCCGTCGTTCTCGACGAGGCCGCGCACCACGGTGCGGAGCCGATCTAGACCGGCGCGCCCGCGGTCGCCGATCACCGCGGCCAGTTCGACCCAGGACGGTCGCACATCGCCTGCGGCGTCGATGAATTCGTCGTAGCCGTTACCGGCGGAGGCCACCCGGGAGAAGTCGAACAGCGACTCCTGGGCCCGTGCCGCCTGATAGCCGATCACCAACCGGTCGGGATCGTGTCGGTCGGTTCCCAGAGTCGTTCCGGAAGCGGGCAGCGGAACAGACAACAGCCACCTCCTGACTCTCTGTTGAGACCGGTACTGAAACCAACTGCAGCCTTACGGTTTACGGCTTACCGCGAGCCATCACTGGAGCACGGTACGCACCCGACGCAGATCGAGGATGCCCGGCGCGCCCACGTCGGTGGACAGCCTGGCCTGCTTCTCGCGGATGTCGGCGAGATCGATCAGCCCCGGCGTAAAGCCCGTCGCCTCGAAGCGCCGACCGCGCCGCGACTCGGCCTCGACCGCGTTGACGGGCGGGGTGTCGTACGACAGACCGCCAGGGTGCGAGACGTGATATGTGCAGCCTCCGCGGGAGGTGCCGGTGGACAGGTCCACCAGCTCGAAGCGCAGCGGGCCGTCGACGGTGATCGTCGGATGCAGCGCACTCGGCGGCTGCCAGGCCCGGAATCGCACCCCGCCGACCTGGATGTCGGATTTGTTGGTGGCCAGCAGCGGCATCGGGAAGCCGTTGCACATCACCACATACCGGTGCCGGTCGGCGCCGATGACCCGGACCTGGATGCGTTCGATCGACGAGTCGACGTAGCGCGCAGTGCCGCCCGCCGTGGACTCCTCGCCGAGGACGTTCCACGGTTCGATGGCTCCCCGCAGTTCGACCTCCACACCGTCGAACACCGCCGTGCCGATCCGCGGAAAGCGGAATTCGGTGAACGGGTCCAGCCAGCTGGTGTCGAATTGGATACCGTGTGCTCGCAGATCAGCGGCGACGTCGGATATGTCGTTGATGATGAAGTGCGGCAACAGATATCGGCCGTGCAGGTTGGCTTCGTGCCGGATCAGCGGCGCCCGCAGCGGTTCATCCCAGAACCACGCGACCAGCGCCCGCACCAGCAGCGACTGCACCATCGCCATCTGGTAGTGCGGCGGCATCTCGAACCCGCGCAGCTCGAGCAGGCCGAGCCGCC
>JBEVHL010000533.1:0-4315 GCA_040511255.1 Mycobacterium sp.
CCGATGATCATCGGACTGTTCGTGCTGTCGCTGGTCTCGATCGGCCTGTTCATCTGGGCCGAAGGCCGCGCCAGTCAACCGATCCTGCCGATGCGGCTGTTCCGCAACCCGGTCTTCACGGTGTGCTGCGTGCTGGGCTTCATCGTCGGCTTCGCCATGCTGGGTGCGCTGACCTTCATGCCGACCTTCATGCAGTTCGTCGACGGTGTCTCGGCCACCGAATCCGGCCTGCGCACCCTGCCGATGGTGGCCGGGCTGCTACTCACCTCCATCGGCAGCGGCCAGATCGTGGGCCGCACCGGGCGGTACAAGATCTTCCCCGTGGGAGGCACCGCGATCATGGCCGTCGCCTTCTTCCTGCTCTCCACCATGGACGCCGGCACGCCGACCTGGCAGCAGTCGATCTACCTGTTCATCCTCGGCACCGGCATCGGATTGAGCATGCAGGTGCTGACCATCATCGTGCAGAGCACCGCGCGGTTCGATGACCTTGGCGTCGCCACCTCAGGCGTGACGTTCTTCCGCACCATCGGAAGTTCGTTCGGCGCGGCCATCTTCGGCTCGCTGTTCACCAACTTCCTGGCCGACCGCATCGGCCCGGCGCTGGCGTCGGGTGGCGCGCCGCCGGAAGCAGCACAATCCCCGGCGGCCCTGCATCGGCTGTCCACCGAGATGGCCGCGCCCATCGTCAACGCCTACGCCGACTCGCTCGGGCTGGTGTTCATCTGCGCGGTGCCCGTCGCCGTCATCGGCTTCATCGTCGCGCTGTTCCTCAAAGAGGTTCCCCTGCAGGAGACCGACAGTGTCGCCGTCGATCTCGGCGAGGCATTCGGCATGCACACCACCGAGTCCCCGCAGAAAATCCTGGAGATGTCGATCGGCCGGTTGTTCCGCGACGACCCGGACATCCGGCTGCGCAATTTCGTCCGGTATCCGGGCTGCGAGCTCGACATCGCCCGGCTGTGGGCGCTGATGCAGATCAACCGGTACGTCCAAGCCACCGGGTCGGCGCGGCTGACCGATATCGCCGAGCAGTTCCGGGTGCCCGCAGAGATCCTCGAGCCCGCGTTCACCCGGCTCGTCGACACCGGCTACGCCTTCCGGACCGGCAGCGAGTACTGGCCCACCGGCCGTGGACTGCGGCAGGTGGATTTCGTGACGTCGCTGGTGGTCGCGCGGATCATGCAGCAACTCGCCCGGTCGGCGGAGTTCGAGTCCCGGTTGGACCGGGTGGACGTCGAAGCCGCGCTGGAACGGGTCGCGCAGCGGATGATGGTGCAGCGGACTTGGGACGATGACGCCGATCGCACCGTCGCGATCGCAGCGGCCAAGTAGCATGCGGCCATGAGCCGAATCGGAGAATTTGCGGACGACGACCTGGCCGGCTGGTTTGTGAAATCGCCGGATATCGGTGCGGCGCTCGGTGGCTTCAGTCACGCGGTCTACAACAAGAATCGGCTGCCGATGCGGGTCCGCGAGCTGGCCCGCATGGTGATCGCGCAGGACAACGAATGCGCGGTCTGCGTGAATACCCGCGACGAGGACGGTCCCGCTGCCGGCGTGGACGAGGAACTGTACGACCACGCGCTGGAATGGCGGACCTGGCCCGGCTACAGCGAGCAGGAACGCATCGCCGCCGAATTCGCCCACCGGTTCGCCACCGAGCACACCAAACTGCGCGATGACGAAGACTTCTGGGTGCGCTGCCACCAGGAGTTCTCCGATGAGCTACTGGCCGATCTGGCGCTGTCGTGTGCCATGTGGGTAGGGATGGGCCGCGTGCTGCGCACCCTGGACCTCGGGCAGACCTGCAAGCTGACCATTCCCGCGCGCTGAGCCGTCTCAGGGCAAGATGGCTGTCATGACAGCCACACTCGCACAGCTTGATTCCGACGGCGTCGTCACGATTGTCGGCACCGTGGTCAACCCGGCCGGTCTGACGCACGCCAAAACCGTTCCCACCTATCGCGCCAACGCGTTCGCCGAACCCGGCCTGGGCGCCAGTCCGGTCTGGCACGGCTTCACCATCGACCAGACCGGTATCGCGATCACCGACGATATCGGCGTCGTGGGCGACGAGCGGATCCGGATCGACCTGTCGGCATTGAGCATCATCGGCGACGGATTGGCCTGGGCCCCAGGCTCGTTCTTCCATCAGGACGGCACCCCGGTGCCGATGTGCAGTCGCGGCACGCTGGGCCGGATCGAGGAGCGACTGGCCGAACACGGGTTGGCCGCGCAGATCGGCCACGAGATCGAGTTCGTCCTGGTCGCACCCGACGGCAGTGCATTGCCCTCGAACCTGTGGGCGCAGTACGGGCTGGCCGGCCTCCTGGAGCACGAAGGCTTCGTCCGCGACGTCACCGCAGCCGCCACCGCCGCCGGGGTCGGCATCGAGCAGATGCACCCCGAATACGGCCTCAACCAGTTCGAGATTTCGCTGCGACCCCGTACGCCGGTGGCCGCGGCCGACCATCTGGTTCTGCTGCGCATCATCATCAGCCGGGTGGCCCGCAAATACGGCCTGCGGGTCAGCCTGTCGCCGGTGCCGTTTGCAGGTGCCGTCGGTTCCGGTGCGCATCAACACTTTTCACTGATCGGGGACACCCCGCTGTTCTCCGGCGGCGACGGCCGCTACGGCATGACCTCGCAGGGGGAGAGCGCGGTGGCCGGCGTGCTGGCGGGCCTGCCCGCCGCGCAGGGCATCCTGTCGGGGTCCATCCTGTCGGGTCTGCGGATGCTGCCGGGGCACTGGGCCGGTGCGTACGCCTGCTGGGGTGCCGAGAACCGCGAAGCGGCCGTGCGCTTTCTGGTCGGCGGCCCGGGCAACCCACACGGAGCCAACGTCGAAGTCAAGATCGTCGACCCGTCGGCCAACCCGTATTTCGCGTCCGCCGCCATCCTCGGTCTCGCCCTGGACGGCATCGAACGCGCCGCGGTCCTGCCCGCCGAGACCACGGTCGATCCGGCGACCCAGACCGACGACGAGCGGACCGCAGCCGGCACCGTCCTGCTGCCCGACAGTCAGGCCGCTGTGATTGCCGCCCTTGATGATTCGGCGCTGATACGCGGCATTCTCGGCGACCCGGCGGTCAACATGCTGGTGGCGGTCCGCCGCCACGAGCAGGAGCAGTATGGCGAGCTGCCGCCGGAGGAGCTGGCCGAAAAGTTCCGGCTGGCCTGGAGTTTGTAGGCGTCAGCGCACCCCGCGCAGTAGCCGGCCCGGCCGCGCGCCGGTGTCCACGCCGTGGCGGCGGGTCAGCACCCCGTTGACCACGGTGGCGTCGTAACCGCTGGCACCCTGGATGAGCCGGCGCCCGCCGGCGGGCAGGTCGTAGGCCATCCGCGGCACGTCGAGGGTCAACGCGTCCATGTCGATGACGTTGATATCGGCCCGTTTGCCGACCTGCAGCACACCACGGTCGGACAACCCGAAAAGCGTTGCGGTGTCCAGGGTCTGCTTGCGCACCACGTATTCCAGGTCGAACTTCGGTCCGCGGTGCCGATCCCTTGCCCAGTGCGTCAGCAGGAAGGTCGGGTAGGACGCGTCGCAGATCAGGCCGCAGTGCGCGCCGCCGTCGGACAGACCGGAGACTGCCGCCGGACTCTGCATCATCTCGTAGATCGCGCTGTGGTCACCCTCCGCATAGTTGAAGAACGGCAGCATCAACATGGCGGTGGCGTCCGAGCCGAGCATCAGGTCGTACATCGTCGACAACGGATCCTGACCGCGGGCCGCGGCGATGGCCGCGACCGTCATATCGGGTGTCGGCTCGTAGTCCGGCGGATCGCCGATGGCATAGAGCCGGTCGGCGCTGTACTGGGCCAGGGCGAACAGCCCGTCGAGCAGCACTCCTGGAGCAGGCGCCACATCTTCCTCGGCCAGGATGGCGGCCTTGACTGCGGGATCCGCCAGCTGCTGCGACAGTTCTTCGCGGCTGAGTTCCGCTTTGAGCCGCCGGAAGGTGGGGCGATGGGTGAAGGCGTGGTAACCGGGGAAGCCCAGCAGCATGCCGAACGGCCGGGCCGCGAACTGCGCGTACAACTCGATACCGTTCTCGTGCGCCTTCTCGGCACGGTCCAACTGCTGACGCCACAAGTCGGGGGCATGGCCGGCCTGGATCAACGTGAACGACACCGGGCGACTGATATCGTCGGAAAGCTTTGCCATCCACTCCATTTCGCGCATGCATGCCTCGGCCGGGCTCTCACCCGCGGTGCCCTGTGGGGCCACCTCGAACACCGCCTGCCCACCTGCGGCCATCGCCCGACCTAGGCCGAACAGTTCCGCCTCGGCCGCATAAGTACCGGGGAC
>JBEVHL010000534.1:0-7485 GCA_040511255.1 Mycobacterium sp.
AGCCCCAGCTTTCTGGCCACCAGGTCACACTTGGCGTATTGCGCGTCGGACAGCGAGTCCTCAGGCGCCGCCCAGTATCCGCACGAGTAGGTCATCGACTCACCGAGCACCAGACGGTAGAAGTCGTTGCCCACGTCGTAGTGGTGGCTGATGGCGGCCGCGTCGCGCAGCTTGTTGTGCCTGCGCCCCCTGGCCAGCTTCGCCTCTTCGGCCGGCGGCTTCGGCGGCGGCCCGACAATCCCCAGTCGCAGCGCGGCTTTCACCAAGGTCTTCCTGGTCTCGGCGTCGACGCGGACACCGGGGCCGCGCGTCGGATCTGACATCTGCTCCAGAACTTCCATGCCGGCCAGCAGGTCGCCTTCGATCTCGATATCACCGGAAACATACGCGCGGGCGAAACCCAGCTCGTTCGGGGCCCACAGCAGCCGCCGCAATCCTCTGCGATTGTTGAACTTCAACGCCCACTGCGCATTCAGCGTCCCGGTCCGGCTCCCGTCCCAGCCCTTGATCTCCAGGGGAGCATCCGGGCCCACAGCCGCGCGGACCAACGGCGCCACCAGTTCCGCCACTGTCATCTACGAACCTCCGTTCACCCTCTGCTGTTACCCCTCAGCACACCGCAGTCGACGCCTTCTCGCACGGCGAGTTACGCCACCACCCCGGTGAGATGCGCCCGGGCGGCCCGGACGAAGTCGGCGACCAGCGGGTTCGCATCGCCGACCCGGGTGGCGACCACGACCTTGCTAGTAGGAAATCCCTCGACCGGCACGGAGGCCAGGTCGGCGCGCAACGAGCTGCGGCGGTCGCCGACCGGTAGGACGGCGATGGCCTGGCCGCTGGCAATGAGTTCGAGCCTGTCCTCGAACGTTTCGTTGACCGGCCCGGCCGAGATCGGGCCCGGGTCGTTCTGCCGGTAGGCATCGGTCGGGTAGATCTGACGGGTCCCGCCGTGTGGGCAGATGAGGGAAGCGTCGCCGACGAAATCCTCCGGCGACACCGACGCCCGCCCAGCCAGGTGATGATCCGCCGACACCACCAGCACGCGTCGCTCCTCGTAGAGCACAGTCATCCGAGTCCCGTCGGCCGGGGACGGTTGTGGGTCTCGGACCACCAGGACGTCCACCTGACCTTCGGCGAACGCCCGCTGATCGAAACACTCCAGGTGACGGGTGGTGATCTCCGCCTGCGGGTGCCGGCTGCGGAGCTCGCGCACGGCCGGGGTGATCACCAGATCCTCGACGTAGCCGAGGATGACTTTGCCTGCCGGGCGGTAGGCCCTGGCGGTGAGCGCCGCCTGGCGCGCTGCGTGCAACAGGGCCAGCGCCTGCGGGAGAAACGCCTTGCCCGCCTCGGTGAGGAGGCTGCCCTGCGGCGTGCGGTCCAGCAGACGCACGCCAAGACGGTCCTCCAGCCGTTGGATCTGGCGGCTCAGCGACGGCTGCGCCAGGTGCAGTTCGGCGGCTGCCCGGCTGAAGTTCCGCTGCTCCGCCACGACCGTGAAATACCGCACCAGTCTCAGTTCCAGGTCGGTCCCGAGGTCGTTCACCAGTTGGTCCTCATGGGCATGACCAACCCGGACACCGCTGGTGGATATTCCGTTTCGGTATGGGGAAGTGCCGAACAGGTCTTGGACATCGGCTCCCGACCGCCAAAGACTCGTAGGCATGAGCGATGGCAGATACAACGGAAAGAACGTGGTGATCACCGGCGGCAGTAGCGGCCTGGGGCTGGCGGCCGCGCAGTACCTGGTGGATAACGGTGCCCGCGTGCTGGTCACCGGTCGGCACCAGGAGGCACTGGACACTGCGGGCCGGCTGCTGGGCCCCGATGGGATCACCGTGCAGAGCGACGCGTCGTCGCTGCCGGAAATCGATGCGCTGGCCGAACGGGTGAAATCCGAGTTCGGTGCCGTGCACGCTCTGGTGGTGAACGCAGGCATCGGCAGCTTCGATCCGTTCGACGAGGTGACTGAGCAGACGTTCGACCGCGTGTTCGCGATCAACACCAAGGGGCCGTTTTTCACCGTGCAGAAACTGGCGCCGCTGCTGGCCGAAGGCAGCGGCGTGGTGCTGACGACGTCGACGGCGAACCAATCCGGCTGGGATGCGCTCAGCGTGTACTCGGCCAGTAAGGCGGCGCTGCGCTCGATGGCCCGGACACTCAGCCGGGAACTGCTGCCCAGAAAGATTCGGGTGAACGCGATCAGCCCCGGCTCGATCGACACCGGCAAGCTGGAGAAGGAAGTGCCCGAGAAGGCGGCGCAGATCAAGGCCGAGTTCACCGCGAGCAATCCGATGCAGCGTTTCGGCCAGCCGGACGAGTTCGCGCCGGCGGTGGCGTTTCTGGCCTTCGATGCGACGTTTGTGGCCGGCATCGAGCTGGTGGTGGACGGCGGCGACTCGCAGCTCTGACGAAACCACAACCAACACAACAGAAAAGGAATCACTATGACCGACTACCAAGGCAAACGGATCGTCATCACCGGCGGCACCAGCGGCATCGGCCTGGCCACCGCCAAGCTGTTGAGTACCGGTGGCGCCCGCGTCCTGGTCACCGGCCGCACCCCGGCATCGCTGGACGCCGCGCAAGCCGCACTGGGACCCACGGCGATCGTCGAAGCAAGCGATGCCATCACCGGCATCGACTCACTCGTCGAGCGGGCAGGAACTGAGTTCGGCGGCGTCGACCTACTGGTACTCAACGCAGGCGCGACCCTGGTCGCCACCGTGGAAGAAACCAGCGAGGCCGACTACGACAAACAATTCGACCTCAACACCAAGGCGCCCTTCTTCACGTTGCAGAAGTTTCTGCCGCTCATGCCTGCCGGCAGCGCGGTGGTGCTCACCACCACGGTCAGCGACGTCAAAGGCATCGCGTCGACCAGCGTGTACTCCGCGACCAAGGCCGCGCTGCGTTCCATGACCCGCACGTTCGCCCGCGAATTGGCCGGCCGGGGCATCCGCGTGAACGCGGTCTCCCCCGGTCCCATCGACACCGGCATCCTCGAACGCTCCATGCCTGCCGAACAGGCACAGCAGTTCCTTGTGCAGATGGCGGCCGACAACCCCATGCAGCGCCTGGGCTATCCGGAGGAAGTAGCGAAGGCGATCGCCTTCCTCGGCTTCGATGCCACGTACACCACGGGCACCGAACTGGCCGTCGACGGCGGCGCTTCCCAACTGTGACCGGATGGCTTGGGCGGTAGGTTCTTTCGACGGCGTCATGAATTTCATGACGGCTCCAGCAGCACACATGCGGGCGTCCTCGGGTGTGAGCCCCAGCAGGAGGTGGGCGTGACGAACTGGCTCCTATTGCACGGCACACCGCTGACGCCGTCGGTGTGGGACAACGTGATTCCCGCGCTGGCCGAACGCGGCAGTGTGACTGCTCCAGCGCTGGTGCCGCCCGCCGAGCCAGTGGCGCATCTGCAACACGCCTTCGCCCGGGACATCGTCGCCCAGACGACCGCCCCGCGGCATGTGGTAGGCCACTCGTTCGGCGGTCAGGTGGCAATCGAAATCGCGCTCCAGCGACCAGAACTCGTAGCGTCGGTGACCCTGCTCTGCACCCGTGACACGCCCTATCCGGCGTTTGCCGCGCTCGCTGCCGACGTCCGGAGCGGCGCAGTGGACATCGACAGCGCGCTGCGCCGGTGGTTCAGTCCAGCCGATTTGGCCGCCGACGGTTCCGTGGTGCGCTACGTGCGCGAGACGCTGGCCAACGCCGACCGCCAAGCCTGGTCGCAGGCGCTGACGGCGATCGCCACCTTCGACGTGTCAGCACGCCTGGGGGCGATCACCTGCCCGGTGACACTGATTGCTGCTGAACATGATTCGGTGTCCGATCCACAGACGATGGCCGCGATGGCGCATCGACTCCCCCACTGTCACCTGCGGGTGCTCGACGATGCCTGGCACATGTCGGTGTTCACCGACCCGGCTCGGCTCGTCGCGCTGCTGACCACGGGGTAAATCGTCAACGGGCCGCCGAGTACGCGGTCTCGTCGGTGCCGAACTGCAAACCGGTGGCTTCCTTGCCGACGAACGTCAACACGGCAACCGCGATCAGCACCGGCACGATGGTCGCGACCAGGGCGAACGGATACGAATGTGTGGCGGCCAAATGCTCCTGGATCGGAAGGTTGAACGCCGCCAACAGGTTTCCCAGCTGATACGTCACGCCCGGGTAGAACCCGCGGATCGCATCCGGCGACATCTCGGTGAGATGGGCAGGGATGACACCCCAGGCACCCTGCACCGCCACCTGCATCAGGAACGAGCCAAGACACAACATCGCCGCGGTGTGGGACAGGGCGAACAGCGGCACGATCGGCAGGCCCAGCACGGCGCAGAACACGATGGTGTACCTGCGGCCGAACCGCCCCGACAGCCCGCCGAACACCATCCCGCCGATGATGGCACCGACGTTGTAGATCACCGCGATCAGCTTCGCGGTCTCGCTGGACAGGCCCGCACCGCCGCTGTGGGCGGCCTGCAGGAAGGTCGGATAGACGTCCTGGGTGCCGTGGCTCATCCAGTTGAAGGCAGTCATCAACACGACGAGATAGATGAACCTGCGCACCACGACGGGATTCACCAGGACATCGCGAATTCTGGTGCTGGTCACCTTCATCCGATCCTGCGCGGCCTCCCATACCTCTGACTCGCGCACCCTGGATCGGATGATGAGGCTGATCAACGCCGGAACGATCGACAGGCCGAACAGCCAGCGCCACGACAGGTCGAGCCAGTCGATGACCACCAACGACGCCACCGTCGCGAGCAGATACCCGAACGAATAGCCCGCCTGCAGCAGACCGGAGAAGAACCCGCGCCGCTCGACGGGGATCTTCTCCATCGCCAGCGCCGCGCCCAAACCCCATTCGCCGCCCATCCCGATGCCGTACAACAGTCGCAGCACCACCAGTACGGTGAAGTTGGGCGCGAAGGCGCACAGGAATCCGACGGTCGAATAGAACACGACATCGACGATGAGCGGGATCCGTCGGCCCACCCGGTCAGCCCAGAGTCCGAACAGCAGGGCGCCGACCGGCCGCATGAATAGCGTTGCCGTGGTGAGGAAGGCGACCTCGGTGGTGGAGATGTGGAAGGTCTTGGCGATGTCGGCATAAACCAGGACGACGATGAAGTAGTCGAAGGCGTCCATGGTCCAGCCGAGTTGGGCAGCCAGGAACGAGTTGCGTTGGTCTGACGTCAACGGTGAGGTCGCCATCGGGCGCGAATTCCCGGCACATCGCGCCAACAAACTGCCAGTTTCCTGTGTATTTGACGCCGCGCAGAGGTGCAGCGGGAGTGCATTTCGTGTGACGGTTATCCGATGAACTGTCCCGGCGAGGCGCCGTAGTGCTGATAGCCCAACTCTCTGACCCACACATTCGTCCCGACGGGGTGCTCTACCAGGGCGTCACCGACTCCAATGGCGGCTTCGCAACAGCGGTCGAGCACATCCTGACACTGGATCGTCGCCCGGACGTTTTGCTGCTGACCGGCGATCTGGTCGACACCGGACAGCCCGCCGAGTACGACGCTCTGCGTGCCATTCTCGACGACCTGCCGATGCCGGTCCTGGTGATTCCCGGCAACCATGACGATCGGGAGAACCTGCGAAAAGCGTTCTCCGACCACAGCTATCTTCCCGAGGACGGCCCGCTGCATTACTGCATCGACGATTACCCGGTGCGGATCATCGGACTGGATTCCACCGTGCCCGGCCTGCACCACGGGCACATCGACACCCCCGGACTGGACTGGCTCGACGACACCCTGGCAGCGGATCCCATCAAGCCCACGCTGCTGATGCTGCATCACCCGCCGTTCTCCTGCGGGATCCCATACATGGACCAATACCGCTACTTCGACGGTGACGCGCTGGCCGCAGTGGTCCGGCGGTTCGACAACATCGAGATCGTGCTGTGTGGTCACGTGCACCGGTCGATGCTGACCCGCTGGGCCAACACCGTGGTCAGTTCGTGCCCCAGTACGGCCACCGAAATCGACCTGAGGCTGCTGCCGTCAGCGGAATCAGCCAGCCACATCGGCCCGCGGGCCTGCATGCTGCACCTGTGGACCGAACGCGACGGGCTGGTCAGCCACACGAGCCAGATCGGTGACTTCGACGGTCCCTACCCGTTCGCCTGACCTGGTCTGCGGGTACGGCCCGGGCGACCGCGGATGCCCCACCCGGCAAGCTTGACCAACGCTTCCCCGATATCGGAGCGACTCATCTTCGATACGCCGTGCTCACGTTCGGTGAAGGTGATCGGGACCTCGACCAGCGTGAAGCCACTGTCCAGGGCACGCCACGCGAGATCGATCTGGAAACAGAAGCCCTTGGAATGCACCGTCGAAAGGTCGATGGTCTCAAGCACTTCGCGCCGGTACGCACGGAAGCCGGCGGTGACGTCCTGCGCCGTCACGCCCAGCGCGGACCGCGCGTAGATGTTGACAATCCTGGACAACGCCAGGCGCCGCCGTGGCCAGTTCAGAATCTGTCCGCCGTGCACATAGCGCGAACCGATCACCACATCGGCGCCGGCATCGACGGCGTCGAGCAGTCGGCCCAGCTGTTCGGGTGCGTGGCTGCCGTCGGCGTCCATTTCCACGAGCACCGAATAGTCGCGGTCCAACCCCCAGCCGAACCCGGCCAGATACGCCGCTCCCAGACCGTCTTTGGTGGTGCGGTGCAGGACATGCACTCGGTTCGGGTGCGCGAGTGCCAGGTCGTCGGCGCACCGGCCCGTTCCGTCGGGACTGCCGTCGTCGACGATCAGGAGGTCGACATCTGGGCAGGCGCCGCGCACCCGGGACACGATGACCGGCAGATTGTCGATCTCGTTGTACGTCGGAACGATCAGCAAGGTGGTCATGGCTCGTCCAGTATCGTCACGCGTCCGGTCGCCCCGTCGACTTCGATCCACGCACCGGTGGGCAGGCGGTCGGCCGCGCCCTGCACATTGACCACACACGGAACACCGTATTCGCGGGCGACGATCGCGGCGTGCGAGAGCGGGCCACCCAACTCGGTCACCACCGCAGCGGCGAAAGCGAACGCCGGGGTGTATCCGATGTCGGTGACTTTGGTGACCAGCACCTCGCCGGGCTGAAGCGCGTCGATGGTGCCTGGCCGCACCACCCGGACCCGGCCGCGGACACACCCCTCGCTGACTCCCATGCCGTGCAACGATTCTCCGACGGCCAGGGCCCGGCTGGTCGCCTCGACCGGGGCCCATTCCCCGCTGAACGCCTCCGGTGGAACGAGTCGCCGCAGGGCGTCGCGTTCCGCGCGGCGTCTGGCCACCGTGGCGGCGATATCGGGCGGCGGGGCGATCAGCTCGTCGACCGTCAGGTAGAACACGTCGTCAGCAGCGGTCAGCTCACCGGCGTCGTGACGTCTGCGGCCATACTCGCGCAACAGCTTCCGCAGCACCCAGATGGCGCGGACCATCCGGTCGCGGCGCACTTCGCG